>JAFZBF010000040.1 GCA_017561885.1 Bacteroidales bacterium
CGGCCGCAACGCTTTCAAGGATGCCTTCAAGCAGGCTGGTCCGAAACTTCTGGAGCCCATCTACCTCGTCGAGGTAATGGTTCCCGGCGACTGCATGGGTGATGTTATGAGCGATATCCAGAACCGTCGCGGTATCATCGAGGGTATGGGCAGCGAGAAAGGCTTCCAGATCCTCAAGGCCCGCGTTCCTCTGGCAGAGCTCTATAAATATTCAACTACTCTCAGCTCCCTCACTTCAGGCCGCGCTACCTTCACCATGACCTTCGTAGAGTATCAGCAGGTTCCTATGGATGTTCAGGAGAAGCTCCTCAAGGCTTACGAAGAGGAAGAGAAAGACGAGTAGCAGTGCGCTTCAAGCAGTTCTCGGTGGACGACAGCCGGTGCGCGATGAAAGTCGGCACCGACGGAATCCTTCTGGGGGCCTGGGTTTCCTGCGAAGGAGCAGGCAGGCTGCTTGACATCGGCACAGGATCGGGACTGATCGCCCTTATGGCGGCACAGAGATGTGCAGCCGGGGGCGATCGCCGTTTTATGATAACCGCCATTGACATTGATGCTGATGCGGCAGCTCAGGCTGCGGACAATTTCGCGGCTTCGCCCTGGGCTGACTGCATGACGGCGCTGCCTGTGAGCCTGGGGGATTTCGCAGCTGCGGGCCACGACGGTGAGTTCGACGTCATTGTCTGCAATCCACCTTATTATATAGCGGGAAAGAGCATCATCCCCACCGGGACGCAGCGCACCGCAGCCCGCAGGGATGCCGACCTGACCCTCGACGACGTTCTTCAGGCGGCCGCGAAGCTGCTGGCGCCGGACGGGCGGTTGGCGCTCATACTGCCGACGGCACGCGAGGCGGACCTTATGGCTGCCTGCGACAAGACAGGGATGGGAATCATCCGCCGATGCCTGGTCCGTACCACTCCCCGGAAGGCTCCGTCACGTATGCTGGTGGAGATAACACGGGGCAGGGCCTCTGAGAACATCGAGACCTCTCTCACTATCGGAAGTGAGGAATTCAAAATTATGACAGGGGATTTTTACCTCTAGCGATAAGATCGTAGTCGGCCAGAACCTCTCGCACCCTGTCGGTCTCGGAGCCGCCGAGAACCTTTAGACGGTTGAATGCATTGCCGGCGATGCGCTTCTGCTCTTCATCGTGTTCCAGCAGCCATTTCGCCTTCTGAACCAGTTCTTCCGTGTTTCGGAAATAGACACAGCACTCATTCTCAGGCCAGAATTCATCCATATCGGCAGTATACTCGCTGAGCATTACCGTCTTCGTCACCGGCAACTCGAAACTTCGACGGGTATACGTGTCGTTGTTCTTCTTTGAGAAGAAGACAAGGGCCACCTTAACCCTGTTCAGCACCGCATTGTACACATCTCCGTTGGCCGGCCCGTGGTAACAGCTCTTCAGCTGGGGCCAAAGCGGCGATTTCGACCAGCTGTATTCATCACCGTAGAGGCTGAAAGGCAGGCCTGCATCCAACAGCTCCTTGATCATTGCGTCGCGGCCGTCATCCTCCCCATGCCCTACGAAGGCCAGAGGGATATCTTTCTCGCAAGCCATCGGGAAGTTCCTGGTCTCGGTGTAATAAGGCAGCAGAACCTTGACATTGTCTATACCCAAGCGGGCGAAATCCTCCACATTCTTGCGGCGGAAGACATAGTTCATCTTGCACCAGCGGGCCGCAGCAATGTAGAACGAAGGGTTGTGCTTGTCACTGCGCCTCTCGAACGGATCGTCATTCTCATAAGAGAAGACAGTGGTCTCACGGCTGACAGCCTTTATCGCAGCCGGGGTGAAGAAATAGCAGTGGTAGAGGAAAACCAGGTCCGGTCTGAACTCCCGCACAGTCTTTTTCAACGCCCTGTCGGCGGCCACGATGGAAGGACCGACGAGCCAATGATGCTTCACCTTCTCCAGAATGTCCGCCACGGCGCCGCCTTCGTGGACGAAAGCCTCCGTATCCAGCTTGCGCACATCATGGCCCAGCCTGCGGAAGGCTTCATAGAAAGCTTTCGTATATATCTCGTATCGGAAACTGCCTGCAACCAGTATTCTCATTTCTTAACGTTATCAAGGTTGATCCAGTCGCCGAATACATATTCCCACTTTTCCGGATAGAAGTGGTCGAATCCGCTCCAGTGATAGAAGGTATATTCTCCAAAATAAATCTTTCCGTCGAGATTGTAGAGATCCATCCGCACATGAGGGAAGTCCTGGGCCAGTTTCTCGGCGATCTCTACCATCTTTTCATAGTTTTTCGGTCTGGCCGGAGGCACGGCAGCGTTGTCGTGGTTGTCGTGCATGTCGAGATGGTTGAAGTCGCGGTCATAGAAATCAAATTTCGTATGTCCGCTCTGACGGTCAGTGGCGACGAACATCGCCTTGCACCGGCCGTCGAAACAGAAGAACTTGTAATCCGTGAGTTCTCCCGTCCTTTCATCCACAAGGTAGGGTTCGGCGATGATGCGGTGCTTAAGGCTGCGGTAAGGCCATTCGCGGGATTCCCAGAAGAAATTGCGCTTCATCGAGCGTGCCAGTATCTCCGGGCACTTTCTCAGATCTGCAGCGCTGCGGTCGGTGACGATAAAGGTTCCGCCGCTGTCGTGAGTACATTTCAGCACGAACTGCTCCGGCAGACTGTCGAAATCGATGTCTTCCCAGCGTTCCCACACGCCGAGAGTGGGGATGAGATATTCCTCACCTATAATGCCCGCCACATACGCCTTGACATCGGCCTTGTCGACAAGCGTACAATAGAGCGGCTGGCGGTCGTGCAGCTTAAGCCAGTGCAACTTTTCATTATAAGTCCGGGGATTTTTCCAGTCAAGCCTGCGGTCGAACTTCCAGCGGTAGTAAAGGCTGTTGAAGGCCTTGTCGGAAAGGAGATGGTCCAGATGCAGCCTCCACGACGCCACTATTATATATTTGCTGAGTTTCTGCAGTATGCTCATCTCTTCTCCTTCATTCTCTTTATGGGCAGATACAGCGTGTGGACTATCTTCCCGAGTAAATTGTACTTGAATCCCCAGTCCTTCATAGCAGCAGGATAAAGGACATCCTCTATCTCAGGGTCGGCGGCGATGGGGCTGCGACGCACGTCCGGCAGCCTGTCTGCAAAAGGATATTCGATGTAGTGTCCGAAATACTTCATCCACTTGTTGTAGTTGGTCCCTCCGCCGAGGCCGGCATTGTGCACCAGGGTGCGGGTGGGAGTCAGGCAGAAGCCGTGGCGCTTGTGGATCTCCACGTTCCAGCAGATGTCCCACATCGGCTGCGGCTTGTCCAGCCCCTTGAGGATGGGGAAAGTGCCGTGATACTGCAGGGCATCGATCTCCGCATCGGTCATACCCTCGAGCGCTTCTTCACGCGAGCGGTAGAGACGGAAGGTTTTCCAACGGTCAGCCCAGGTGCCCCAGCCCCATATCTGTGCGTGCGGGCTGAAATATACATCGCCTTTCCAGGGAATGTCCAGCTGCGTGTGGCCGCCGGCCATCATCACCTCTTTCTTGTCTTCATACTCCTCGAGAGCGTTGTTCATATACTGCAGGAAGAAGGGCGACGTGACGATGTCGTCCTCCACCACGATCACCCTGTCGCTGTGGCTGAGAACTTCCGAAATACCTGAAGTAATGTTCTTGTTGAGCCCGAAATTGGACGGCCTTTCCACTATGTGCACTGCCTTGAAACCATTCTCCTTTTCAAGGCCGTGCAGCCACAACCGTACTGCGGCGACAAGCGGGGCGGCCTGCGCATCGCGGGCGGCATCACTGAAGGCATACACTTCTGTTTCTGTCGCACCGTCGTTGCGCATAAGCGCAGAGACGGTCTCAAGGGCCGTATCCAGCCTGTCATAGCAGAAGAAAGCGACGGGAGCGTATTTCATAGCAGCGGTCATCAGCGTAAAGATACGCTTTTTGCTGCAAAAATCGTAACTTAGTCGGCTGGTCCGGCTGTGTGGCATATTTAGTGCACGTATGCAAGGCAGGCCAAGATTGGGAAAGATGACTGACGACAAACGGATAATGGAGCTGTACCGCAGCGGAGAGCGCAACCAGGCGTTCAACCTGATCGTACGGGAATACGGCGAGCAGCTCTACTGGCACATCCGCAAGCTTGTCGCCAGCCACGACGATGCCAACGACCTGCTCCAGAACACTTATGTGAAAGCCTGGAACTCTCTGGAAACGTTCCGCGAAGATTCAAGACTCTATACCTGGCTGTACCGCATCGCCACCAACGAGGTGCTGACCTTCCTGAACCGCAAGAAAATCATCGGCTTCCTGTCACTTAGCGCGCACGAGGCGGTATTGGAGCGCAAGCTGGCCGCCGACGAGAATTTCAACGGCACCAAGGTCCAGCTTTCTCTCCAGAAAGCAGTAGCCAAACTCCCACCCAAGCAGAAGGTGGTTTTCTCGATGCGCTACTGGGAAGAAATGAAATATGAGGACATGGCAGAGGTCCTCGACACCTCTGCGGGATCGCTCAAGGCGTCCTATCATCACGCCTATCAGAAAGTCGTCGATTATCTTAAAAAAGATTTAGACATAGAAAATTAAACCTTCCGCAATATCGATAGTCTAACATCACGAGCAATGAAAAATACTAACGACATATTACAGAGGGAAGAGTTCAGGCAGAACCCCTTCACGGTGCCCGAGGGATACTTCGCATCGCTTGAGGATTCACTGCGCGACAAAGTGTTCGCCACCGAGAAGAAGCCTGCCGGATTCGTGGGCGTCCTCAAACCTGCCCTTATGATGGCCTGCTCTTTCGCAGTGATCCTGGGTCTCGGTTACGGCATCCTTTCAATGACTGGTTCGTTCTCTTCGCAGCAGGCACAGATGTCAGAATATGACGAGATTGCCGCCGCAGTCGAGAATTTCAATCCGGCCTTGTTCGAATATCTGGACGAGATCGACATAGAAAGCTATCAGGCCCAGTTCACACCGTCTGACGAGGAGATAATGGAATACTTCGCGACATCTTTCACAGACGCCGCCCTCTACAACTATCTGGCATCTATTCAATAAGATAAATATGAAAAGGTTTATAGCAATAACATTTGCATTTTGTGCACTGTCCCTGGTTGCTTCTGCGCAGTGGATGCCGCGGAACGACAACGAAGAGGCCCGCAGGCAAGGTGCCGAACGCATCAACTCTGCTAAAGTTGCCTTCTTCACACAGCAGCTTGACCTTTCTGTAGAAGAGGCCCAGAAATTCTGGCCCGTTTACAACGAATACAACAAACAGGTCGATGCAGTCCGCGAAGCCAGCCGCAAGGCCACGATGACCATGAACGATTCTTCGAAGAAGGCCGACGAGCTCAAAGCGGCTCTCAAGACTTTCTCAGACTCCCAGAAGAAAGAAGCCCAGCTCACCGAGCAGTATATCAACAATCTTATGAAAATCCTGCCCGTCGAGAAAGTGGCCAAGGTCTTCTCAGCCGAAGATATGTTCCGCATGCAGCTCCTTTACCAGTTCCGCATGGGCGGTCCTAACGGCGGTCCCGGCAATGCGCCCGCTAACGGTCAGGGCAACAAGCCCGGCGATAACACCAAGGCTCCCTGGCAGTGGGGAAGGAACAACAACGACAATAAAGACAGCAAGTAAGTTAAGTTTTCTGTAAGTGATATTAAGTGAAAAAGCACCGGTTCGAATGGGCCGGTGCTTTTTTCATCCAGATGAGACGCGCTGTTATTTCAGCATAGCCTTCACCTGCTCGTAGACGTTGGCTGCGGTGAAGCCGAGTTTCTCGTCGAGCACTTTGTAAGGTGCCGAGAAACCGAATGAGCTCAGGCCCCATACCTTGCCGCTTGCGCCCACAAGGCCCTCGAGGGTTACGGGCAGACCTGCGGTGAGACCGAATTTCTTCTTGTTGCCCGGGAGGATGCTGCGCTGGTAAGCCTTGCTCTGGCTGCGGAACAGACCCTCTGAAGGCACACTGACGATGCGGCACTTGATGCCGTCGGCACGCAGGAGTTCTGCACCTGCCACGAGAGTTGAAACCTCGGAACCTGAAGCGAGAAGGATCACGTCATACTCGGCGTCAGAACCTGCCACTACATATGCGCCCTTGGCTGCCTGGCTGTAATCGTTGCCGGCAGGCAGGGTCTTGATGTTCTGGCGGCTGAAGATGAGGCCGGTCGGAGAAGTAGTATTCTCCATCGCGAGCTTCCATGCCTGGGTGGTCTCGTCGCTGTCGGCAGGACGGAGCACGAGCATCGAGTTCTTGCCTTTGTGAGTCTTGAGTTTCTCCATAAGACGAATCTGTGCCTCCTGTTCTACGGGCTCGTGGGTAGGGCCGTCTTCGCCGACACGGAATGCATCGTGGGTCCAGATGAACTTCACGGGAACTTCCATCAGGGCGGCCATACGGACTGCGGGTTTCATATAGTCTGAGAATACGAAGAATGTACCGCAAGCAGGGATGACACCGCCGTGCAGGGCCATACCGATGCAGCAGCAAGCCATCGTGAGCTCAGCCACGCCTGCCTGGAAGAATGCACCGCTGAAATCACCCTTGACCATATTGGTGGTATGCTTGAGGAAACCGTCGGTCTTGTCGGAGTTGCTCAAGTCGGCGCTTGCGCAGATCATGTTCGGAACTTGCTGTGCGAGCTGACCCAGAACTGCTGCAGATGCGCTGCGGGTAGCGTCGTCGGGTTTCTGCTCGACCTTGCTCCAGTCGATCTTGGGAGCCTTGCCGCTGAACCATTCCTTGAGCAGGGCGGCCTTCTCGGGATTGGCCTTTGCCCAGGCAGCCTTGCGAGCATACTTGGCATCCATGATCTTGCGGAGCTGTTTTGCGCGGTCTGCATAAAGTTTCTTGACCTCGGGGAAGATCTGGAAAGGATTCTCGGGATCTCCGCCCAGAGCCTTTATGGTATTGACATATGCGTCGCCGCCCAGAGGAGCGCCGTGAGTCTTGCAGTTGCGTTCGTAGCTGCTGCCGTCGGCCTTCAGGGCACCCTTGCCCATGATGCATTTGCCGATGATAAGGGTCGGCTTGCCGTTGGGGTTCTGCGCCATTGTCAGCGCACCGCGTATCTGCTCTACGCAGTTGCCGTTGATTTCATATACGTTCCAGCCCCAGGCACGGTACTTGGCGGCAGTGTCTTCTGCGGTCACCACGCTGGTTTCGGTAGAAAGCTGGATATCGTTGGAATCGTAGAACATGATGAGGTTGTCCAGACCCAGTGTGCCTGCGATACGGCCTGCGCCCTGGCTGATTTCTTCCTGGATGCCGCCGTCAGAAATGTAAGCGTAGATCTTGTGGTTCATCACCTCTTCGCCCAGCACGGCTGCAAGATGCTTCTCGGCGATGGCAGCGCCTACTGCGAACACGTGGCCCTGTCCGAGAGGACCTGAGGTGTTCTCAATGCCGCGTGCGACATCAAGCTCGGGATGGCCGGTCACGGGAGAATCCCACTGACGCAGGGTGGCCAGCTCTTCCATACTGAATTTGCCTGTCAGGGCAAGCTGTGAATAAAGCATCGGGGCCATATGGCCGGGATCAAGGAAGAAACGGTCGCGTCCCTCATACTTCATATTGCGGGGGTCATACTCCAGAAACTCGCTGAAAAGCACGTTGATGAAATCAGCACCGCCCATGGCGCCGCCGGGGTGACCTGACTTTGCCTTTTCAACCATCGAAGCTGCCAGTATCCTGATATTGTCGGCAGCCCTGTTCATAATCTTGATGTCGT
Source organism: Bacteroidales bacterium (assembly GCA_017561885.1). Lineage (GTDB taxonomy): Bacteria > Bacteroidota > Bacteroidia > Bacteroidales > UBA932 > Equibacterium. Next base: position 7,717 of record JAFZBF010000040.1, read on the forward strand.
TCATATTCTATTGATGTTTGTATACTTCAAGTGTGTTAGCGTATCTACAAAAATAACTCTTTTTGAATTATCTTTGTACGGATTATGAGGAACATTAGGAATTTTTGCATCATCGCCCACATCGACCACGGGAAGAGCACTCTTGCAGACCGTATGCTGGAATGCACGAAGACCCTTGACGAGCGGGAGATGGAAGACCAGGTGCTGGACAGCATGGATCTGGAGAAGGAGAAAGGCATCACCATCAAGAGCCACGCCATCCAGATGGACTACCGCAAGGACGGCCAGGACTACGTGCTCAACCTCATCGACACTCCGGGCCACGTGGACTTCTCTTACGAGGTTTCCCGTGCCATCGCTTCCTGCGAAGGCGCTCTGCTGGTGGTCGACGCCACACAGGGCATCCAGGCCCAGACCATCTCCAACCTATATCTCGCCATCGAACACGACCTCACCATCATCCCTGTCCTCAACAAGATCGATATGGACGCGGCTATGATCGACGTGGTCCGAGACCAGGTGGTGGACCTCATAGGCTGCGATCCTGAAGACGTGCTGCTGGCCAGCGCCCGTACCGGCGAAGGCGTACCAGCCATCCTCGATGCGATAGTCGACCGTGTGCCCGCTCCGGCCGGCGACCCTGACGCACCGCTTCAGGCCCTCATCTTCGACTCCGTATTCAACCCCTTCAGGGGCATCATAGCATATTTCAAAGTCGTCAACGGCAGCATCCGCACCGGCGACAAAGTCAAGTTCGTCCACACCGGCCGTATGTACGATGCCGACGAAGTGGGCGTGCTGAAGATGAAACTTTGTCCCAGGGACGAAATTCCGTGCGGAAGCGTGGGCTACATCATCTCCGGCATCAAGACTGCCATAGAAGTGAAGGTGGGAGACACCATTACACATGTCGAAAATCCCTGCAGCGACCATATCGAAGGATTCGAAGAGGTCAAGCCTATGCTCTTCGCCGGTGTATATCCGGTAGAGGCCGACGAATACGAAGACCTCCGCGCTTCTCTGGAGAAGCTCCAGCTCAACGACGCATCCCTGGTGTTCGAGCCTGAGAGCTCCCTGGCGCTGGGATTCGGCTTCCGCTGCGGCTTCCTCGGCCTGCTCCACCTCGAGATCGTTCAGGAAAGGCTTTACCGCGAATTCGATATGGACGTCATCACCACCGTGCCGAACGTGTCCTACAAGGTTTACACCACGCAGGGCGAAGTGGTGGACGTGCATAACCCCTCCGGGCTGCCGGCCCCGACTCTAATCGACCATATTGAAGAACCGTACATCCGCGCCCAGATCATCTCCAAGAGTGATTTCTTCGGGCCGATAATGAAACTGTGCCTCGACAAGCGCGGAACTCTCGCCGGACAGCATTTCCTCACCTCCGACCGTGTAGAGTTGAACTACGACATGCCGCTTGCAGAAATCGTCTTCGACTTTTATGACAGGCTCAAGTCCATCTCTAAGGGCTATGCCTCGTTCGACTACCACGTGACGGGCTACAACAAAGCCGACCTGGTGAAACTGGACATCCTGCTCAACGGAGAACCAGTGGACGCCCTGTCGTCGCTCATCCACCGTGAGCATGCGTACGACTTCGGCCGCCGTATGTGCGAGAAGCTCAAGGACCTCATCCCGCGCCAGCAGTTCGAGATAGCTATCCAGGCCGCCATCGGCGCCAAAATCATCGCCCGCGAGACCGTGAAGGCCGTACGAAAGGACGTGACTGCGAAATGCTACGGGGGCGACATCACCCGCAAGCGCAAACTGCTGGAGAAACAGAAGAAGGGAAAGAAGCGTATGCGCCAGATAGGCAATGTCCAGGTGCCGCAAAGCGCCTTCATGGCGGTGTTGAAACTGTAATTTCCACGATATGAAACAATATCTTGACCTGCTGCAATACATCAAGGACAACGGCGTGATGAAAGGCGACCGCACCGGAACCGGCACGAAAAGCGTGTTCGGCTACCAGATGCGCTTCCACCTTCAGGACGGATTCCCGCTGCTCACCACCAAGAAAGTGCATCTGCGCTCCATCATCTATGAACTGCTGTGGTTCATCAGCGGCAGCACCAACATCAAGTACCTCAACGACAACAAAGTCACTATCTGGGACGAATGGGCCGATGAGAACGGCGAGCTGGGACCTGTCTACGGCCACCAGTGGCGCAGCTGGCCCACCCCCGACGGAGGGCACATCGACCAGCTTGCCAACCTGATGGAGCAGCTCAAGAAGAATCCTGATTCGCGCAGGCACATCATCTCGGCCTGGAACGTGGCTGAAGTGGATAAGATGGCCCTGCCTCCCTGCCACACTCTGTTCCAGTTCTATGTAGCCGAAGGGAAGCTAAGCTGCCAGCTCTACCAGCGCAGTGCCGACGTTTTCCTCGGCGTGCCGTTCAACATCGCTTCATACGCCCTGCTGACGCAGATGGTTGCGCAATGCTGCGGCTACGAACCGGGCGATTTCGTGCACAGCTTCGGCGACGTGCATATCTACCGAAACCACTTCGAGCAGGTCGACCTGCAACTGAGCCGCACTCCGAGGGCTCTGCCTGTGATGAAGATCAACCCCGACGTGAAAGACATCTTCAGTTTCCAGTATGAGGATTTCCAGCTGGAGGGCTACGACCCCTGGCCGGCAATCAAAGCTCCTGTAGCTGTTTAGCAGCTTTCCCAAGTGATAAGTATATGACTCCGGATACCACCATCAATATCATCGTAGCTGTTGCAGACGACTGGGCCATCGGCCGGGAGGGAGACATGCCCTGGCACATTTCTGCAGACCTGAAATATTTCAAGGCCAAGACCGGCGGCAACAGTGTCATTATGGGCCGGCGCACCTGGGAGTCAATCGGCTGCAAGCCGCTTCCCGGCAGGGAAAACATCGTGGTCAGCGCAAGGCTGGCGGAAGAATGGAAGGATGCAGGCACCGGGGCAGGCGCAGAGGGTGGACTGAAGGATGCTGATGCCGGGCAGACCAGCGCCATAGCCGTGGAGTCTCTGGACAAGGCTCTGGATGTCGCTTCCAGGCCGGACATATTCATTATGGGCGGAGGGATGATTTACAGGCAGGCGATGGATGTGGCAGACAGGCTGTATGTCACCCACGTTCACACCACCGTACCGGACGCCGACACCTACTTCCCCGTGATCGATCCGGAGGTATGGGGTCCAGCTGAGCGTTCCGAGACTTTCGAAGACCCTCGCAGCGGCCTGAAATACGAATTCACAATTTACGTCAGGAAATTCACCGATGAGTAAGACTTCCAAGAGCCCCGAAAACCGCGACAGTTTCGTCAGCAGCCTGGGCATCCTCCTTGCGATGACCGGTTCTGCAGTGGGCCTCGGCAACCTCTGGCGCTTCCCCTACCTTGTAGGAGAGAACGGCGGGGCTGCCTTCATCATCTTCTATCTGGTCTGCGTGGTGTTCATCTGTATGCCTATCATGGTGTGCGAATTCATCATCGGCCGTCGCAGCCAGTCCAACGCTTTCGGAGCCTACAAGAAGCTCGGCGGCAACAAAGGCTGGAAAATCGCAGGCATGCTCAGCGTGCTTGCCGCAGCCTTCATCCTGTCGTTCTACAGCGTGGTCGGCGGCTGGAGCATCCGCTATCTCGTTATGGCCCTCGGCCTCAAATTCACATCTCCTGAAACCATCCAGCCCGAAGCCGTCTTCAACAGTTTCGTCACCGGCACCTGGTCACCGATCTTCTATACCTTGCTGTTCCTTGCCTTCACCGGAATAATCATAGTCGCCGGCGTCAAGAACGGCATCGAAAAATTCACCAAGGCGCTGATGCCCGTGCTCTTCGTGCTGATGGTGATTCTGGCTGTCCGCTCCATGACTCTTCCCGGAGCCAGAGAGGGCATCAGATATCTCTTCAAGCCCGACTTCTCGAAATTCACAGGATCTTCGGCCATAGCTGCGCTAGGACAGGCGTTCTTCTCTCTGTCTCTGGGCTGCGGCACCATTCTCACATATGCTTCCTACGTGCCCCGCAAGGAGAACATACTGAAATGCGGTGCTGAGACTACTGCTCTCGACACGCTCTTCGCCCTGATTGCCGGCTGCGCCATAATGCCAGCCGTCTTCGCCTACGGCATAAGCCCCGGACAGGGCCCCGGCCTGGTATTCGTCACCCTGCCGGCCATCTTCGCAGAGCTGCCCGCCGGCGGCTTCGCAGCGATCCTGTTCTTCGTTTCGCTCTTCCTGGCGGCGCTCACCTCTGCCATTTCCCTGCTGGAAGTTGTCATCGCTTTCCTCATCGAGGAGTGTAAGCTCCGCAGGCCGGTAGCAGTGTCCGTTTCCATGTCGGTGTTCGTAGTGCTCGCCGTGCTCTGCTCCCTGTCGCAAGGAGCCCTCAGCCATGTCAAGATATTCTCCCTGAACATTTTCGACCTGTTCGACTATGTTTCGTCGAATGTACTGATGACCTTCGGCGCCCTGCTGGCCGTGCTCTTCGTTGGCCATAAGCTCAGCCGTGCCGACGTCCATGACGAACTCACCAGCGGCGGCCTCTACGGCGTACCTCGCGGTTTCTTCAAAGTTCTGTACTTTATCATCCGCTGGGCGGCTCCTGCCGTCATCATCGCCATCCTCATCGCCGGGTTATTCGGATAGGCCTGCTGCTCCACATTTTGGACCCGCAGGGGTGTTTCATCTCCGCACTGAAAGGATTTTTCGTAAATTAGCAGAGATTATTCCCAACGCTATGCAAGATTCCAATCGCATCGTCTTTCTCGATTATATACGAGTAATCGCGTGTTTCCTGGTGATGCTGGTCCATTCCAGCGAATGTTTCTACGGCGGAGGCGGCTTCGGGCTGGCAACCGATATGTCGCTTGTCCCCAACGAAGCTGCTCGATTCTGGGTGGCATTCTATGACGGTTTCGTGGCGCGCACCTGCGTACCGCTCTTTATGATCGTTTCGGCCTTCCTGCTCGTCCCGCTGAAGCCCGGGCAGACAATGACCGGTTTCTACAAGCGCCGTTTCACACGCATACTGCCGCCCCTGGTGTTATTTTTGGTGCTCTACTGTATCCTGCCGCCCCTTTTCGGATGGATGAGCTGGGACCAGGGCCTGCATGAACTGAAGATGCTTCCCTTCAATTTCCCTTCTACCGGCGGCCATCTGTGGTTCATGTATCCGCTTATCGGCCTGTACCTGATCATTCCGGTGGTTTCACCCTGGCTGGAGAAGGCAACTGCCAAAGAGGAACGGATTTTCCTTGCATTCTTCGCACTTTCCACCTTCATCCCCTGGATTCACCGCTTCATCACCAAGGAACTCTGGGGCGAATGTTTCTGGAACGGTTTTACTATGCTCTGGTACTGCTCGGGCTATCTGGGATATCTGGTGATGGCACACTATATCCGGGTGCATCTGGACTGGAGCCGCTCCCGTAAACTCTGGGTAGGATGGGCTTGTTTCCTGTTGGGCTCTGCATTCACTTTCTGGTCATTCTGGATGAAGGCCACTCCGGGCGTCACCATCCCGACCCCTGATGTCGAATGGGCCTGGGAGTTCTGTATGCCAAATCTGCTGATCTCGACGTTCGGACTGTTCCTCGTGTTCTCCTGCATCCGTCAGGAGAAGGCCCCGGCGCTCGTCACCGGCGTCTCTAAGCGTTCCTACGGAATGTATCTGATGCATATGCTCTTCCTCATCCCGATTTCCAGCCTGGTCATCGGCAGCGACATCGCCAACCCTGCCGTCCCGATCTGGGCTGCCATCCCGCTGATTGCCATACTCACATATCTCTGCTGCGCCATCACCGCCAAGCTCATCTCGCTGCTCCCCGGCAGCAAATGGATCATCGGCTGAAGCTTTTCATAGCGATAACCAGGTTTTATTAAATATCCCTGCCGTACTTCACGAAAGTCGTGATTTGTAAGTGCCTGGTTCTTAGAGAAATCCGCAAAGTCCTATTCCCGATTTTAAGGGGTAGGACTTTACTTTAATGCCTGATAACCAGCTTTTTGCATAACACACCCTTTGTGTCGTCCGGAAAAAGTTTACTTAGAAAAAGCATGCAGCTTACACGAAATGTTCTGCTGTTGAAAAGAAGTTATCCTCGGACGTCAGCAGGAGACCTTAAAAATCTCCTGCTGGCGGACGGGAGATAACTTCACTGCTTTCCGGCCACAAAAGGGTTTTGCCTGCGGGGATGTTCATAAATCGAAGTTATCCTAGCCGGACAAAGCGAGCCGTAAGGCAGAGCTCGCTTTGCTGGCTGGAGATAACTTCTTTTCCATTATCAACACTAACCCAACTTTCACGGATGATACAACCATGCCCCACAATGCCATGTAGGACATATTGTAAGAATCCGTGGCAGGAAATCCCTCCACGGATTTCTGTAAGGCTTTCTGTAGATACCTGTAGAAGGGTCTGTATAAATTTGTGAAAGTTGGATTTTATCACCGACAGCACCGAACTTATCTCCCGCCCGGCAGGGAGCTCTGCCAAATGGCTCCCTTTTACCTGGCGAGGATAAGTTCTGCATTTGTGTGGATTGCTGCCTTCCCGATTGGAAGCATATGCTGCCGATGGTGGAGATAGGGTTATCTCCCGAAGGCTGCAGCGAGCTCCACCTTACGGCTCGCTTTGCCTTCGAGGATAACCCTTCTGTCCCCGCAAACCGCCTTTTCGCGGGACGGACGAACTCCGAACTGGCTTCCGTCCCCGCAAACTGCCCTTTCGCGGGACAAGTGAAGGCCAAAGTTTAGAAAATGCGCTCCATCAGCTGCCACTTGTCGGCAGAACTGGCATTGGCGGGGCAGCCTTGGAACTGGGAAACGTACGCCTCCCATTCCGCCTGCCGGGGAAGCGTTGCCAGACGAGCCATATCGCGCTCAAAGTCAAAGTTGTCCACAGTATCCATAATCATGAACAAACTGCGGCCGCGACGGAAAATCTGCATATCCACAATTCCGACCTCGCGCTGACCCGCAATCACTTCAGGCCACACATGCGCGTGCACCTCGACATATTTGGCAATCATTTCATCGTCATCCACGAGGGTCAATGTCTGACAGTATCTTTTCATAGTCGTGCAAAAACTCATCAAACAGTCCGTACTGAGAAACCCTACATCCCGGCCCGGCGGATCGTGAGCCGGATTGCCTCAGGATGCGCAGCAACAAAGGAGGCGGCATCATCCACTACACAGGCCAGATATCCACCGCCGCCTGCTCCGGGCATTTTCCAGGCCAGCACGCCAGGCACAACACTCCACTTGTCGATGACCTCCTGCACGCCCGGCTGGATCATCGCCGGAAACATTGCAACCTGCGCCTCAAAAGAAGCCCGGTAAGCTACAGCGAATGCAGAAAGATCCCGAGCCAGAATTGCTGACCAGCATGCAGCAGCCGCACCCGCCAACACCTGCACTTTCTCAAGCGTAATATCTTTGCCTTCCACGACCGAGCACCCGGGCCTGCGCGGCTCCATCGGAATCATCGCCAGATGCCCCTCCAACCAGCTCAAGACAGCCTCATCGGAACAAACTTCAATCTTCTCCGGCCAGAATCGCCCGTTATAGTAATGCCTGCACAGCCCCGGCACACATATTCCGATCGAATCCTGTGCCCCGCTGGTAATCCCGTCCGAGCGCTCAGGATCGTTCTCGAAGCAGAACACCAGCTTCGCAAGCATCTCCGGATCCATATTCGGCAGGTTGTACGGCCAAATCTTGCGTATCATATTCCTGGTGGAAGTAGCCAGGCCGCACCTCTCGCGGATTTCGAACGTAGGCTCCAGGGATATCGTCACCGCCCAGCCCGGAGCGAAGCAAGACACATACGGCTGGTCTATCCACGTTCCGGCCAGATCCAGACGAGTCGGCACTCGGCTCGAAACCCTCTTCAGATCGGTGGACGAACGCGCTGCTAGCCCTTCGTGAGGATCGCGACGCAGCACCACATACTCTATTCCCCGCTCTCGGCATACCCGCGCCTTCTCCTCGGATCCGCCATCCTCGTTCACCACGAGAATATCCGGCTTCACGATGTCCAGCGTCGGCAGAAAATCCAGCACGCCGCTACCCGCATTTATATAGGCATCCTTCACATAGCGGATGCTCTTCACCATAAACAGCCTCTCCTGCTCGCTGTACACAGTCTTGTGATGCTTGTACCCGAGAATCGTAGCATCGCTGCCAATTCCCACATACAGGTCGCCATACTCCGCAGCCTGCCTGAAAAACTCTACGTGCCCGCTGTGCAGCAGATCATAACAGCCCGAAACAAACACTTTCTTTTTCATATCCTTACTTTTGTTTTGACCCCTCTTTACGTACACGCTTCACTGTATGCTTTACTTTTCCTATTATGAAATTTAACTCCAGCGAAGATTCTGTTTCGGAGGTCTCCATTTCAGGCATCACAATATCAGTCAGAACCTCTCCAAAATGTTGAATCTTTGTTTTTTGAACTTCTTTATCACGTTCATCGTGTAATTCTGCCAATTCACGTTTAAGGCTGTGCACTTTGGCAAACGTCTCCACAATAGCCAGAGTAGCAATAGTTGCCCTCTGAGATTTCAAGATGGTTGCCAGCATATACAAGCCCTTTTCTGTGAAGGCCTTATAATTGTACTTGGTATGGCGACCTTTCCCTTTTGTGGTTTGTTCTAAGATCAAATATTTTGATCTTAGAAGAGTTGATTCTTCTCCAGACAAAAACAATAAATAGTCATCTGGAAACTTCTGTGGATTGTTGCGCACAGCTTGGTTTACTTCCCTTGTCTCAACTCCGTACAACTGAGCAACATCCTTGTCTAACAATACTCTCTCATTGCGTATTACCACAATCTTTTCTTCTACTTCCGCAGCACTTATCAGTACCTGGTCGGATTCTTTCTTCACATTCTCTTTCATCTTATTATTCTCCTTAACGCATTCTCCGCTCAATATCAAAATGAACATTAGCCACCTCCAAATTACAGATTATTCCGCTAATTGGCGAAGAAAACCGAAGGAAAATAATTAACTTAGAGTGCCGAAGAATGGCAAATCAGTTCCAAAAGCCTAAACTAATAATTACCCATATATGAAACGAATTCCCCTCCTGACCCTGCTGGCCTGCCTCCTTGTCGCAGTAGCCTGCAAGCAGAAAGCTGCACCCCAGGACCGTCTCCTGGCAAACGAAGCCAAAATCAACGACATCATCGCGCAGATGACGCTTGAAGAAAAAGTGAACATGCTGCACAGCAAGACCAATATGTCCTCTGCCGGAGTCGAGCGCCTCGGCATCGCCGACATCAACTACGCAGACGGCCCCTTCGGCATCCGCGAAGAAGGCGTGCCCAACGGCTTCCAGAGCGCAGGCTGGACTCTTGACTCAGCCACCTATTTCCCCACTGGAAGCGCCCTCGCAGCCACCTGGAGCGAAGACCTCGCATATAAATACGGCACAGCGATGGGCAAGGAAGCCCGCATCCGCGGTAAAGACGTCATCCTCGGCCCCGCAGTCAACATCCAGCGTCTGCCCGTGGGCGGCCGCACTTATGAATACCTAAGCGAAGACCCCATCCTCTCCGCAGCCCTCTCGCTCTACTACACCAAGGGCGTCCAGGACCAGGGCACCGCAGTCTGCATCAAGCACTTCGCCGTCAACAACCAGGAGACCAACCGCGGCAGCGTCAATGTAAAAATCGATGAGCGCACCCTCCGCGAGATTTACCTCAAGCCCTTCGAACGTGCAGTGGTAGAAGGCGGCGCAATGAGCGTGATGCCGGCCTACAACAGGGTCAACGGCGACTACTGCTCAGAAAACGAGCACCTGCTGAACGAGATCCTGCGCGGCGACTGGGGCTTCAAGGGAATGACCGTTTCCGACTGGGGCGGCACCCACAGCACTATGGGCGCAATGCTCCACGGCCTCAACGTGCAGATGACCGGCTCCAACTATCTCGGCCCGGCCGTCATCGACTCCATCAAGACCGGAGCGCTGACCGAAGCCCAGGTGGACGAGAAGGTACGCCAGATTCTCCGCTTACGCTTCGCCATAGAAGCTGTCCCCGCCGACAAGGCCAACCAGATAATCACTTCGCAGCCCGAAAGCCAGAAGACAGCTCTCGCTGTGGCTGAGAAATCTATCGTACTGCTGAAGAACAACAATATCCTGCCCATCAAGGCCAATGTCAAGAAGATTGCCGTCATCGGCCAGAACGCCGTGCTGAAGACCCAGAGCGGCGGCGTCGGCGCAGGTGTGAAGGCGCTCTATGAAGTCTCTCCGCTCCAGGGCATCCAGGCCCGCGCCGGCAAGAACATAGAAGTGAACTACGCACCCGGCTACAAGAACTTCCCGGGACGCCGCTGGGGACCCGCTCCAGCAGAGCCCGACCCGCTGGTGGCCACAGCCATCGATGAGCCGGCCGATCCTGCCCTGATGGCAGAAGCTATGGAGCTCGCAAAGAACGCCGACCTCGTGATCTTCTTCGGCGGCACCAACAAGAGCATCGAAACCGAAGGTTCCGACCGCAACGACATCAAACTCCCCTGCGGCCAGGAAGAACTGGTCCAGGCCCTTTACGAGACCAATCCCAACCTGGTGACCGTCCTGATTTCCGGCGGTCCGACCGATTTGCAGCTTCTCGAACCTGTTTCACCTGCCATCGTACAAGGCTGGTGGAACGGTATGGAGGGCGGCACGGCGCTGGCAGAGGTTCTCTTCGGCGACATCGCCCCTTCCGGCAAGCTGCCTTTCACCTTCCCTATGAAACTAGAGGACTCGCCTGCCTACGCTATGGGCAACTTCCCGAACGACACTCGTGAAATGGACCTGTTCACAGCGATGTACAGGCCCGATATGACCCCTGCGGAGCGCCAGGCCCTGAACGCCCAGAGGCCCATCCCCGTAAGCGACTACACCGAGCGCTTCTACGTGGGCTACCGCTGGTTCGACACAAAGAACATAACTCCTATGTACGCCTTCGGCCACGGTCTTTCATATGTAGACTTCAGCTACGGCGACATGGAGGCCAAAGCCACCGGAAAGGGCGTCAAAGTCACCTTCACCCTGAAGAACGAAGGCGACATGCCGGCTGACGAAGTGGTTCAGCTCTATGTAACCCGCGTAGGCTCTTCAGTGGAATGGCCCGAGAAGGAACTCAAGGCCTTCAGCCGCGTCAGCCTCAATGCCGGTGAGAGCCGCAAGGTGACCCTTGAAATCCCCCTGAATGACCTCCGCTACTGGAACGAAGCCAAGAACGGCTGGGATCTGGAGCACGGCAAGCTGCAACTCCTGCTCGGAAGCGCTTCTGACGACATCCGCCAGAGCGCCGAGGTAAGCATTTAAAGACATCATGGGCAGGCTCTCCTTGTGAAGGCCTGCCCCAACCATATCGCAACTATGAAACGATTCCTACTTATGACCCTGATGCTGGCGGCCTGTCTATCGGCATCTGCACAGCAGGCTCTGGGCCCCGGCTCCGGCCTGGTATCTCCCGAAATCAACCCCGACCACAGCGTGACCTTCCGCTTGAGGGCTCCAAAGGCCGTCAAAGTGCAGGTACGCGGTGACTTCGCAGCCAGCCCATGCGATATGACCGAGGGCGAGGGAGGCATCTGGACCTACACCACAGAACCGCTGCAGGGAGAACTCTATTCCTACAACTTCGTGGTGGACGGCCAGCGTGTGCTGGACCCTTCCAACGTATATATGAACCGTGATGTGGCCACCTGGACCAGCATCTTCACACTCTGTGCAGAGCCGGGCGACAAGGGCTGGTACTATGAGGTGCACGACGTTCCGCACGGCACAGTGTCGCACGTCTGGTACGACAGTCCCACCCTTGGTATGAAACGCCGTCTGACCGTCTACACCCCGGCCGGCTACGAGGACAACCCCAACGTCAAGTATCCGGTGTTCTACCTTCTGCACGGCTCCGGCGGTGACGAAGATGCCTGGAGCGACCTGGGCCGCACCGCGCAAATCATGGACAACCTTATCGCAGAGGGCAAGGCAAAGCCTATGATCGTGGTTATGCCGAACGGCGTATACTTCAACCAGGCGGCACCTGGGGCAGCCATCAACATGTTCCAGCCCACTATGGCGAACAGCCGCAGCCAGTCTACCGCGGAAATAGAAGACAGCTTCCCTGACGTGATGAATTTCATAGAGAAACACTACCACGTAGCCAAAGGGGCTGCCAACACCGCTGTGGGAGGCCTTTCTATGGGTGGCCGCCAGAGCTGCGCGTTGTCGATGCACTACCCCAAAACTTTCGGTTATGTGGGCCTGTTCTCAGGCGTGGTCGAACTTCCCGGCCATGAGGCCGAAATGGACGCAGTCTTCGCTGCCAAGCCAAAACTGTACTGGATCGGCGTGGGAGTGGACGACACCAACATCCGCAACAACTCCCTCAAGATCAAGGAATACTGCGAATCCAAAGGATATCCTGTAACCTACTATGAGTCCGACGGCGCCCACATCTGGCGCAACTGGCGCGTGTACCTCACCATCTTCGCACAGAAACTCTTCAAATAATTCTCCAAATCCATACTGATATGAAAAAACTCATCTCCCTCGTCGCTATTTGCCTTCTGGCAGCCAGCACTCTCCATGCGCAGGAGCTTGCAAACTTCGGCCGCGGCCCGCAAATCGTGTCACCCGACATCCAGGGCGACAGCGTAACCTTCAACCTCAGGGCTGACTATGCCACTATCGTCAAATTCAGCGGCTCATGGCTGACCGGCGGCCCCGTGGATATGGTCCGCGGCGCCAACAACGTATGGTCAATCAAGCTTCCCTGCCCGCGTCCCGAAATCCATACCTACAATTTCATCGTTGACGGCGTGGCAATGAACGACCCGCAGAATATCCTGGTACAGCGCGACGGAACCCGCTATCTCAATATGTTGATCGTCCCCGGAGAGCGCAGCGAGAACTACTATTCCGCCAACCAGCGCGGCACCGTTAGCCACCCCTGGTACGACAGCAAGATTCTCGGCAGCAACCGCCGTCTGACTGTCTATACTCCTTACGGCTATGAACAGAACCCCAAGAAGAAATATCCGGTGCTCTATCTGCTCCACGGTGCAGGCGGTGACGAAGAGGCCTGGACAAGCATGGGCCGCACCGCTGAAATCCTTGACAACCTCATCGAGAAGGGTCTCGCAGAGCCTATGATCGTGGTTATGCCGAACGGCAACCCCGGACAGCAGGCTGCAGGTACTCTCAAGCTCCCCACCAAGCAGGTGTCTGAGCAGGATGCTTACGTGAAGAGCCTCGTGACCGAGATCGTTCCTTTCATAGAGAAGAACTTCCGTGCTATTCACAAGAAATCTGCACGCGCCATCGCAGGTCTGTCTATGGGCGGCGGCCACACCACCCGCGCCACCATCCTCTATCCTGACGTATTCGATTACATCTGCCCGCTCAGCTGCGGTATCCGCGACAGCGACGAGCTGGATGCACAGCTCCAGGGTATCAAGAAAGCCGGCTACAAGCTCTACTGGGTAGGCTGCGGCACCGAGGATTTCGCCTGGCCCAACACCGAGGTTCTGGACAAGGCCCTCGAGCGCAACGGTATGCCTCACACTATCTACGCTTCGGACGGCGGCCACACCTGGTTCAACTGGAGGCTCTATCTGAACACTTTCGCACGCCTGCTCTTCAAATAACGGGTTTCTGCATGCAAAAAGCACCGTCCTTCGCAGGGCGGTGCTTTTTTTTGTCTGGCAGTGTTGCGCTGCTATTTCTTGTAGAAGACCTTGTCGAAGAACTCCTCCATCTTCTGCGCATACGGAACGCCATACTGTGCGAAGGTGTCTTTGGTGCGCTGGTCGGGCTTCCAGTCAAAGAAAGCGTGGCTGGCGCCGTCTATGAGATAGTATTCGACATACTGTCCCTTGTCTTTGAGGAGCTGCACGTATTCCTCCATCGGCTCGCGGCCGACGGTACGGTCGAGCGTACCGAGCGTGAGGAACTGCGGAACGGCGCGCTTGCGTACATCGGGAACGTTCTCCATAGGAACCACAGCCTTGATTTCATCTTCTGAAAGATTCTGGACGAAGGTACTCAGCGACTTTGCGTCGAACACTCCGTAGCTCGGAGCCGCCGCCTTGATGCCTTTCAGCCAGTGGCGGGCGCGGCAGAGCCACATTCCCTTGGGCATATATGTGGGCACGAAACCTTTCTTTCCTACGCGTTCCACCGCGTCTGCAAGGATAGATGAAAGGTGGCCGCCGGCGCTGTCACCGGTGACGGCTATCTTGCGACGGTCGAGACCGTATTCCTTGGCGTGTTTCTGGATGTGCAGCACTGCGCCGTAGCAGTCGTCGATGAGGTCGGTCATCGTATTGAGAGTATCGTCTCCGTCTGAATTTCCGAGCCAGCGGTAGTCGATGCTGAAGACCACATATTTGCCGTCTTTCACAAGCTCACGGGCGAGACCGCGCATGATGTCTTCGGTGTTGGACTGCCATCCGCCGCCGTGGATGATCACGATGCCGGGAAGATTCTTGGCTCCGTCGGGGATATAAGCGTCATATTTGAGCGATTTCACGCCCGGGTGGGCATATTCTATATCCTGAATCACCGTGTAGCCTTCAAGGCGCTCTGCTTCCATTATAGAGGCGCCGAGACCCATAATGTTGCCTGTGACTGTAACGTCGAACTCAGGAACCATTACTTCCTGATAGACGGGCCACCTGACGGCACCGCCCATCATAAGATAATAGCCGCTGTCGAACGCCCAACCGGGCTCGATATCGGTAATTTTCACGTTGAAAACTGTCCCTGCAGGAACAACGCCGTCTTCCGGAACGGCAGGCGTCACCACCATCTTGGCGTGCTCAGGCTCGTTGACTCTCACGGTGAAAGTCTCCTGCGCAAACGCCGTGACAGATGCACACAACATCGCTGCCACAAAAAAGAGTTTCATTTTCATATGGAATAGTATTAGGATTTCAGCCAATGCATAAAGATACAGATAATCTGTACAAAATAAAAAGCCGGCTGGGGGTCCAGTCGGCTTTTTATATTATCTGAGCGTTAGCTTAGAATCTGAATCCAAGTTTAAGTTGCGGATACTTGAATACTGATACGTTATGGTTGCTAGCGTAGTAAGGGGTTTGTCCGTTAATTTGCAAGTGTAAGAGCGTGTACTGATACAGCACCGGTGAGAACTCGAGACCGAGGATAAGACCTTCCATCAAAGAGTACTGTACACCGAATGCGATACCACCACCGAATCCGAGCATCTGACCGGCCCTTCCGAATTCACGGTAAAGTTCGATCGGAAGATTGTCGCCATACTGGTCACCAGAGCCGTCTTTAGCGTTTTCATCGCTGATTTCGTCTACGGTAACAGTCTGTCCGGTATATGCGGGATAATACGCATTGATGCGCGCCCATTTAACCTGGCCGTAAACACCAATGTAAGGATTGATGCGTTCGTTAGGAACAGTGAAGTAGTAGTTGCTACCAAGCTGGCCGATGGCTGCATTCTGCACTGAAGCGAGAATTGCTTTGTGTGCAAAGATATCGCCTACATCATAGGTGCCAGTCTCGGGATGGAATCCAACATTACTAGTGTTGCTGTGAGCCATTCCGAAAATTGTTCCTTCCACATAGTCCTTACCCGGCTGGATATTGACATTGTATGCGCCCATGAAGTTCAAGTCAATCCTGTTGGTGATGAAATAACGGGCCTGCACACCAATCATATTAGCCAGATTATTGGTATTCAGGAAGCCAATGTTAATGGTCCTGGTCAGATCGGTAGTAACATAGGCTGCATCATCCTCTACAGATTTACCGATGGTTGAGCCAATAGCCTCACCATAGCTGTTCGGTAGAAGAGTAGTGCTAAGCCTTGCTTCGTTGCCGAAGAACTGATTCTGTCCCATGACAAGATCAAATTCCCACTGACCAGCACGCGGAGCAAACATACACTCGCAACTCTCCTCAGGTTGTGCCATTGCTGGCACAACCATGAAGATCGTTAATAGTAATATGCTTAACTTTTTCAACATATCGTTGGTTTTAGTCTTCGATAAACTGTTGATTGATTATTCTGCAGAAACCTTTGCAAGAGCTGCTTCGTATGCAGCTTTCCAGTATTCATACCAGAATACGAGGTCTTCGTACTTCTCGTTCTCGAATTCGTCTACGATATCAAGGAGTTCGTAGTAGTAGTCGGTCAGCATATCGAGAAGTTCGCTTTCGATACCACCGCATTCGCCAGTCTTAAGGCTAGCTGCAGCACCGATACCGTCAAGCTTGTTGAGTTCGATCTCGAGACGGGCAATCAGTTCAGCGAGGTCCATGCAATTCTCCATTGCATCGTGATACTGGGTTGCGAGGTAAGCCTCAACCTGATCCGGAGCGTACTTGCCACCAGCCCACATTGAGTAAGCACCCATCAGACCGTCGTACATCTTCTGGTAGAACTGCCTCTTGATTTCGAGCTCTTCGAATGCAGCACCGCAAGTCTCTTTCATGATCTTGTCGTACTCGTCGTTAGCAGCCTTGATAGCATCCTTAGCTGTCTTGTCAGCACCCTTAACTGCAGAGTTGTAAGCGCGGAGAGCCTTGTTGTATTTAGCAACCTGAGCGGCGTTCTCAGCAACATCACCTTCAACTTCTGCGATCAGTTCGTCAAGTGCAGGTTTAACCTTCTTCTGGAGCATATCGCCAAGGGCTTTCCAAGTAGCGCTGAATGCATCGGTGTTCTTAGAGAGATATACAAGGTAATCAGCAGTGATTGACTTGAGTGCGAGTGAAGACTCGATACCGAAGTTTGCAGTGTCGTACTGTGCTGCAGTATAGGTTGAACCGTTGAACTGCTTGAGGTTGTTCTCGATTGAGTTGAGAACGAAACCATATTGGCTTGAGGTGTGGTAGATAGGCATTGAAGTGATGCCGGTTACCTTGCCCTTAGTGTCTTTGATGTATTTAGGAACACCTGTGTAGATAACTACGTTGGTAGGTTTGGTGAAGGTTTCCTTGATGAAGTAAACGCCCTCGCCGAAGCTGCCGAAACCATCCTTGCCGAAATACTTGTAGCAAGCGTCGAGCCAGTTGTAGAGAGCTTTGCCTTCAGCTGACAACTGAGAATACTTCTTGAAAGGATCTACATTGTAATTGCGGAAGTAGTCGAAACCAACCTTGTTGTAGTTAGCTGTATTATAAGCCTTAACCCATGCAACATAAGCAGCAACACCAGATGAAGCATAAGTAAATGCAGCATCATCAGCATCATAGAGGGTTGAATACAGAGGCGCACCATCTACATAGTGAAGGAAGAGATCCAACACATTTCTGAATCCACCAAAGTAGTTAGAGGGATTAGGAGTAGCATCAGGAGCAGACAAGCCCTTATTATCATAAAGAGAAGACTTTTTGATATTGTTAAGGTCAAGATATGCTGTTGTCTTCTTAAGTTGAATACCGGCAAAATCAATCTTGTCTGCACGTATCTTCTCGATGTAGTATGTAGCACCATTATCCTTTGTTGCCATGAACTTCAGGTAAGGAACGGCTTTCTCATTAATAGCAGCAATCTTAGTAAAGAAGTCTTTGATAGCGTTGAATACTTCCAAAGAGTCAGCCTGAGTAGGAGCAAATGATACGTTAGCTGAAGTAAGGGTAGGGAAGAATTCAGCCATTGCATCAACCAATGTGAAATCTTTAGGATCTGATGCACTTATCTGAACCTTACGGAAACCTTTAACACCATAGTTTTCATTTGACTTGTAGAGAACCTTCGGACCTTTGAAATCACCAGCATCAGGATCGTGATACTGATAAACATTCAGTTTGCTATCACCTGACAGGTTCAAATCATCTTTCACAACCTTGATGAGCTTGTCAATATCTTTACCGGCAGCATCTACCTTGTCAGCCCATGCTTTCAGAAGTGCACTGGCCTGGCCGGGTTTGCCAGCCTTGAGGATCTTGAGGATAGAGTCGTATTCGTTCTGAACTTTCTTAGCGTAAGCCTCGAGAGCCTTGGCATCATCCTGAAGCTCCTGGCTGTTGATGTCATACAGATAATCCCTTGAGAAGTCATTGTATGCTGACCAGACACCGATGGCAGAAGTGGTATGAGCGTCATCTTCCTCAACACCAGCCCACATAAGATCAACGAGAGCCTTGTAATCGTCTACGTCAGTGATTTCACCTTCAGCGATCTTTATCTCAAGAACATCTTTGCCTTCAGAATTCTTAGTGAACTTGATGTGGCTGTCATAATTTTTCCACTTGGTGTCAAGATACTGAGTATAAGTAGTGATGAGGTCACCTGCAACGTGATCAGGAAGAACGAAAGCGGTGTCGATAGCGAAATCGGCAGAAACCTTTGCAGTAGCGGTATCTTTCTTGATGTCAGCTACGTCCGGAGCATTAGCGGGCTCGTTTACTTTGTCCTTGATGTCCTTAACTGAATCCTTGAATGCTTTCAATGCATCTTCTTTGGTCTTCTTCTGAGCGGCCTGAGCGTCAGCGATAGCCTTGTCGCGGATAGGACCATAAGTGTTGGCTACGAGAACAGAGTCGCGGAGAAGGTCAGCGAATTCAGTTGCCATAGCGTTGAGAGAATCCTTATATGCTTTAGCTGCGTCAAAGTAATCTGCAGTCATATCTTCCATAAGGTTCTTCCAGTATTCAGCGGCCTGTTCTTCATATGCAAGCTGGAACTCGGCGATCTCGATCATCTCTACGATTTCAGCCTTTGCATATTCTACAGAAGCTTCCTCGATGATACCGTCCTTAATGGCCTTATAATACATGTCATAGTTATTATAAACCCATGAAGCCTCATCTGCGTAGATTGCTTCCAGCTGGTTCAAATATGACATGTAGTTGTCCCTGATTACATTGATAGCATCAAGCTCTTTCTGTGAAAGCGCGAGTTTCTCGAACTCGATTGCTGAAAGGGCATCCTGGAGGTCTTTCTCAGCGCGAGCGAGGTCGCCCTTGAGGCCGTCCATTGTGATCTGATGCTGCATTGCCTCTTCTTCCATCTGAGCGAGGAGAGCGGCGATCTGCTGTTCGTTCTGAGCTGCGAGAAGTTCGTTCAGAAGTTCCAGTTCTTTAGCTTTCTGTTGCTCCTGAGCAGCTATAGCCTGCTCAACGGCAGCCTTAGCGAGTCTGAAAGTAGCCTCTGCCTGCTGAACTGCAGCGTCAGCCTTGCGGAGATCTGCCAAAGCCCTGAGGTAATCAGCATGAGCATTCCTCATGTTTTCAACTCCAGCGGGCTCGGGGTTGTCAATACAAGAAGTGAGGACGCCGCCCATAAACAGCATCGCCACTAATGAATAAATAATCTTTTTCATAAAAAAATTGTTAAGTGTTTTGTATTTGGTTAAACATTAATGCCAATAAATCGTCTCAAATGTAAATATTTATTTTTTTATTAACAAATTTTTTTGTTGATAAACCTGTTCATTAATAAAATCTTGCGCGGTTGTCTTTCACGTCAGCTTCTTCTGCCAGAACAGTAGTGACATACTGCTGGCGATACTGGGCTTCCTGCGAAGTGCGAAGCTTCACATCCTCTTCGGTATAGTATGCTCCACCCTCGGTATCGAGCACTTCGAACATATAGACGCCGATCTGACCCTTCACGGGACCGCAGATCTTGCCCTTCGGTGCAGAAGCCACTGCGCCGATGAAGCTTGGGTCGAGACTTACGCCGGTCGAACCGAACGAAATGCCGCTCTGGTGGCTTACGGTGGTGCCGAGGGCTTCGGCCATCTCTTCAAGGGTATTCAGGCCCCTGGTCTTCTCCTTCACGTCCTCTGCGGCTATGTCAAGTCTCTTTTCAAGCTCAAGCATACTGTAGATATCGTCGCTGACATCCTCTATCGGGGTATATCCCTCCTTGCGCGCCTTGGAAAGAGCCACGACATAATAATACTTGTTGTCGACAGTGATCACGTCGCTGACCTGGCCTTCCTTGGCATCGAATGCCCAGGAAACCACCTCGCGGGCGTTGTCCACGGTGCCGATGCGACGGGTAGCCTGGCTGATATGGCTTACAGGGGTAACCGGCAGGTCGTCCTCGCTGCAGGCTGCAGAGAAGTTTTCGTATTTGCCGTCGGCCTTGTCGGCAAGCGCGGTCGCCTTCATCAGGTAATCGCGGTATGTATCGTCGCTTGCTGTAATGTTCTTTGTGAGAGTAGCCAGCCTTACCCTTTCTTCCGGTTTGTTGCGGTCGGTAACCTTAAGCACTGCTATAGCCTGGATAGCCGACATCCTTACTGCCACGGCCTTGTTGACCGGAAGGTCGAAAGCAGCGTTGAATTCATTGAAGTTGTTTGACTCGTTGAACTGCTGGGTGATCCAGCCCATCTCCCTGAGATTGTCGTAGCTGCGACCCGCATTGATTACGGCCACAACCGAATCGGCCGTCGCTCCGTCAGTGAGATCGAAGAGTTCATACCACACATATACGGAATCCGGCATCACCTTACGGTCAACCACGCGGATGGCGGTTAGCACATTGCCGTCCTGGTTGATATCGCTGACTGCGGCAGGGGTCACACCCTTTGCAGGGAATGCAAAATCCCTGAATGTCTCGGCCAGATCGTCCTTGCCGTAATAAATTTCGCTCCAACGGCTGTCGGAGTTCAGGGAAATGAAATTGCGGGGATTCTCGCTGGCTGCGAATTCTTCAACCAGTGCGGCGAACTCAGCCTTCTGCGTGTCTATATCTTCTTCAGAAGGAACCACCTCGTACATTACATACTCGATGTCGCGGTTGGCCTGCTGCTTGAGCTGCTCCTTATGTTTATTATAATAAGCCTTGATGTCGCTGCTGGTGATCTTAAGGGTGCTGTCCGGTGCGAAACCGACGGTAGCCATAATGAAATCCACCTCGCTGGTGAGGTTGTTGTCCTCGATGGCGCGGCTTGTCTGGAGCGGGCTGAATATTGAACTGTTGTAAAGCAGGGCGTTATACTTGTTGTAGAGCTGCTGCTTGTATATCTGGTCGCGAAGGTAGTTCCAGTATGCGGCATAGGTGCCGGTTGCATCATAGTCGATGTTCTGGATGAACTGTGAAAGGGCTTCGCGGCTGAAATTTCCATTTTCGTCGAGGAAAGAGGACTGGGCGGTCAGCACCGGTGAGATGTTGGCTCCCTGGGTGAGGTCATACATTTCCTGGTCACCCACGCTGATACCTGCTGCGGCAGCCTTGGGCTCGAATACATACTGGTCGAAATAATTCTGCCAGGTGTAGTCGCGGACTTCTGAAAGCTGCTCCTCTGAAGAAAGGCTCTGGCCATAGAGCGACTCGAACAGGTTCTTGTTCTGCTCTACGGCAGTATAATATTCTTGATAAGAAATGGATTTGCCGTTCATCGAACCGACCTTGTTGTCGGCTGACATTCTCTGGAAGGTTGTTGAAAGGGTTGAAGGGTCTACAATGAACGACAATAGCGAAATCGCTATAAGGATTGTTATAAACACTCCGAGTTTGACACGGATGTTTTCAAGTACGGCCATTTATTGCTTAGTTTAAGTTTTAATATTTTTATTTACAATCACTTACGGGCCCAGGTCGCAGTAACTTCGGCCCACACAAGGACGCAAAAGTAAACAAAAATACCTTATGTAGATGCGTAATGTGTTAAAAACGTTGCAGCGGACCGACAAAATTTACGCTGTCGAAGTAGAAATATGTGCTGTCGCGGTCGATGCCGTAAGAATCGAAGGGGTGACGGATGACTGCGTTGTCCGCTTTTTCATCAGATTCCATCCCGTAGCCCTGCATCAGACCCTGTGGCGAATACATCTGTATGAAACAGTCTGTATATATCCGTTTGTGGTCACGGTCCCAGTAGATGGTGTCGGTAAGGGAATGTTCTCCCTTCATAAGGTTCTGGATGTGCACGTTGCCGAAAGCAAGCCACTGCTCCTGCCCGGCTACGGTGTTGTGCCGGGCTCCGTCAGCGTTGATCTGCGTCTCGAGCAGGCCGTCGACAGTATAACCGAGCACCTCGAATCCGTTGCTGTAAAGTTCGTAAGAATAAAGCGTGTCGTTCCTGCTGTACTCGAAGCGCTCCATGAGGCCGGCACGCATGTCGTAGGTGAGGTCGCCCCACTGGAAGCGACGGGCCACCATCCCCTCCACCGACTGCACGGGGGTGACAGTGAAGTCGATGGGCGGAATATCAACATCGGCGCCCTTGCACGAAACAAGGGCACCGATGACGATGGTTATGAGAATAAATCTTTTCAAAGATTATTTGAGTGTACGGACAGTCGTGGTCTCGCGGAGACCGCCGCAGCCTGCTGTGTAGGCGTTGCCGTCCTGAACGTCATACATAAAGGCGTCTGCCTGCTGAGGGAAATACCTGCGATACTGTGCTGCGAGCTGGTCAGCCTCTGAAGCGAGACTTGAATCAGCTTCCCTGGCTTTGCTCATATAGTCGACTGCAACCCAGTATTTGGCACGTTTCTCAAGCTCGTTGCCGCCGCAAGGAATGCTTGCCCAGATAGTACCGAGAAGCAGATAACACTTGCCGGCAATTTTCGGATTCAGGTCGATGGCCTTCTTGGCGGCGCTTGCTGCCTCGGCATATCTCTGCTGTTTCTTGAAGTAGAATGAGCCGAGCTCGAAGCAGTAGTCGGCAGCCTTTGTCACATCGTCGCCGCAACGTTCGATGGCGTCAACCAGGGTGGCTGCAGCCTCGTCGTTCTTGTCGCGTGAAGAGTAGAGCTTGTAGAGATAGTATGCGGTGCTTGCTGAAGGCTCGATGCCATGCAGTTTCTCCACTGCTGCAAGATAAAGGTCGCTGTCGAGGCATTCGCTGTTGCCGAGGAGCTTCACGATGGTGTTGAGGGTGGCCTTGTCATCAGGATTGGCCTGGTAGCGAGGGGTGAAGAGGCTTACCAGGTTGTCGCAGGATGCGACTCCTGACTCGCCGAGCTTGTTCTCGATGTCCTGCTTTGCTCCGACCATCTGGCCGTCGGCATTCTCTGCGAGAGCAGCGTCCACATAACCTGCAATCTCCGTGTAGGTGTTCATCAGGCTCTCAGCTTCAAGAAGCCCGTTCTTGTAGAGGTCTACGCCTGACTGCATGAGAGAAGCGAGAACCATCGGTGAACTGCTGGCTGCGGTCTGGCCGACGATCTTCTTCAATTCGCTGAAGAAAACATCCGGCTCGTTGCTTTTCCATTTGTAGTTGATCATATCGATGGCCTTGTTGTTCATTGCGGTCACGGCGTTCTTGGGATAAGCCTCTGCACGGGTGTCGTACAACTTAATAAGCGAGTCGAGGACTTCTGCCCTGCGGGCTGCATCCTTAGCCTGAGTATACTCCCAGCGCATCAGCCTGCAACCGTCGATGAACATGTTCTGGCTTGCAGAAGGCGGACATTTGGCAATAGCCTTTCTCCAAGGAGATATGGCGTTGGCCATATCGTTCTGTTTGAGATACTCGCGGTAGTAAGAAAGATTCACTACGCAGTCGACGCTGTCCTGTCCGGTGCCGTACTTGCCCTGTGCAAGTACCGGAAGGGCGGCTACAAGCGCCAGAATAAATGTTGCAACTTTTTTCATCTTTGTTATCGTTATTTGGCAAATTTATAAAATAGTATCAGTTGTACAAAACTTTCTGGAACCATATGTCGTAGAGGTTCAGGCCCAGAGAGAACTTCACGTAACGCTCCCTGACGTTGCCGGGGGTAGTGACGCTTGGCACTCCCGCCAATGACGTCTGACCGAGGTCGACGGCAAAGGAGACGGAGGTGCGGCGGTTGTAGACGGGCAGGGCGAAACCTAGCGTTATTCCGTTTGTCGCAACCTGGTTGCCGTCTATCATTATGTACTGTGTCTTGTGATAAGCTCCGATACGGTATGTTACGGTGCGGAAATAGTAGCGCACGTCATATCTGTTGGGAATGATCTCGAAACCGGCATTGAAAGACTGTGCCAGGCCTGCAGAGAAATTGACGCCGGGAGTGTCGTCAAACTTGCTGCCGGTCCAGTCCTGACGGGTATAGTCGAATCCGAACATCCACGAACCGCTCTTGCGGAAAGTGAAACCGGCTGCAATCTCCTGAGGAATGCTGTAGGCGACAGAGTAGCTGTTGTTGAGCGTAGTGTCGACATAGTTTCCGCCGCTGGCGTAGGCGACATCTGTAAAATCACCCTTGAGAGTGGACCCTATCTTGTAGGTCGCCCCGACCGTAAGGCTCATATCTTCTCCGACAGGCTGCTCATACTGGATTCCGGCCTTGGCCGAGAAGCCGCGAGGCACGACATTCCAGGCGCGCGTAGCTGAACGCTGAAACTCGTTGGTGTTGAAATATGTAGTTGTGCTGCGACGGATGGTGCCGATGTAGAACAGGCCGTCAGCTCCGACGCTCAGGCGGTCGAACAGCGTCACTCCCGCTCCCGCAAAGACCTGGTTGATGCCGCCCTGTCCTGAACGGAAATACTGCACGTCGCCGAGAGTCGCGAGAATCTGGTCCTTGTCCTCGTGGAAAGTGAAGGCATATCCAGTATTGCTGAAAGGCATCACACCGACCCTGAACGCCGAACTCTTGTAGATGGGGAAAGAAACCACAACGTGGTCTATGTTGAACAGGTTCTTGGCGCTCCTGGCAAGCTTGCCTTCGGCGTCTGCTCCGGCGAACACCATATTGGACTGCTTGAGACCGAAATCGAGCATGAAGGCGTCAGCCTCGCGGGCAGTCACCGCAGCCGGATTGAGCAGATTGATCAGGTTGGGGTCGCGGAGTCCGACTCCGATTCCTCCCATACCGGCAGTGTTCTGGTCGCCCACTGATTCCAGCTGGCCTATTCCGAAAAGTGAATAGGGGGTGTATGATGAAAAGGCCTCCTGCGCCGCTGCGGGCAGCGTCAGCATCAGAACTGCGATAAAGATGAAAAACCGTTTCATAACAATTCCAAAATGGCCTCCAAACCTATCAGGACCAGGTCCTGTTCAACTGTCGCCTTTCCGTCCAGGCCTTCTGCAAACCGGGCTGAATTTCCACCGGTGAGTATCAGCTTCCTTTGCGGATGGGCGGCGACGTAGCCTTGTATTTCAAACATTATGCCGAGAATATTTCCAGCCGCCAGAGCGGTGTCCAGGTCATATCCTATGCTGTCTATCTCGCGGATGTCGTGGCTGTCCAGGAAATCGTCCGGGTTTAGATAAGGGATCTTGGCCGTATAGTGGCTCAGCGCGCGGTAGCGGGTCCTGAGGCCGAGCGATATAGACCCTCCTCTGTAATAAGGAGAAAGCGTGCCGGCGGTCTCGTCACGTACCGCGTCAATGAATTCAACTGTAGTTGCCGTGCCGAAATCGAACACCAGCTTGTCCTGAAGCGGGTAAAGCACTTCCGCGCCGAAGATTGCCGCCATGCGGTCGGCGCCCATACCAAGAGGCATGTGGCCCAGCACCGTCAGAGGGTCTGACGCTGCGGGCTTCTTGCTTTCCAGCAGGCCGTTAACGAAATCTTCATCGAAATTGACGAAACGACCGCACTGGAGGCTGAGCATCTTCTCAAGATATATGCTGCGCTTGCGAACATTGCTCAGGATGATGTTCTCCGCCTTGCCGCGGCCAATACGCTTGCGTACATATGATATCGTTTCCTTCTGGGTGGCGAAACGCATGACGTCGGCTCCTTTCAGGCGCTCCGAGGGATGCGCCGGGCAGAAAGCCACCTTGCAGGATGTGTTGCCTATGTCAATCAGTATGTTCATAATCAGGGCTGAACTGCAAATATAGATAATTTTTATATCTTCGCCGACAAATGGCCGAAGGTCAGAATACTTTTTCTCAGGCAAATACCTTTGTCAGTCTCGAAAACGTACGGGGTGCGGTTTCGGCCAAGGCCGTCTTTTTCTCCAAAATTGCAAAACAGCTGAAAAACAAAGCTTTGCACCTTGTTGTAATGGAGAGCAAAAAGCAGGCTCTGTTTTTCTCCAGCGACCTTTACAACTTCTTTGCGGAAGAGAACGTCTTCTTCCTTCCCCTTTCCGGCGGGGAGAACTCCAAAGATTCCCTGAAAGGCGTCTCGCAGAAAGTGCAGCGCACCACGGCCCTTGCCGCCATCGAGAACTTCTTCAGCAAGACTCCGAACGACGACCTGCCGCAGGCTGTGTCTTCATGCAGTTCGGTGGACATTACCGCAGAGCTGCGCGACAGGAAGGCCGGTGCGGGGCAGACGGTGGTTGTATGTTACCTCGACTCCCTGAAGGAGAAGGTGCTCAAGAAAAAGACGACCCGCGACAATGTGTTCCAGATAGCCGTGGGACAGCGCATCGGCCACGGCCTGCTGAAGGAGATGCTGCAGGGCATAGGCTTCACGAAGGCCGACTTCGTCACCAGGCCGGGCGAATTCGCGCTGCGCGGCTCCATCATAGACATATTCTCTTTCTCGGACAATCTTCCTTACAGGGTGGATTTCTTCGGAGACGACGTGGAGAGCATCTCACATTTCGAAGTGGACAGCCAGCGAAGCACCGACAGCCTGCAGCAGGTGGAGATCTGCCCCGACCTGTTCGAGAATTTCGAAGAGAAAGACTATGCAGGCATCGAAGACGTGCTGCCCTCAAAGGCTGTCATCTGGATGGAGAATGATTTCGTGGAGCAGCGGCTCGGCGTTACAGGATATGAAAAGCTTCTCCGGCCCGCCGAGGTCAGCACCCTCCCTCAACCCGTTTTCAACAAGAATTTCGAAATACTCGTGCGGGACATAGCCGAAAAGCAGGAAAAGGGCTACAAGGTCAACATCCTTTCGGTCAATCCCAATCAGATATTCAGGATGCAGCAGGTGCTCAGGGAATTCTCTTCTTCCCAGGCCATCATTCCTCCTTCTTTCCTCGACCTTTCGCTGCACGAAGGCTATGTGGACTGCGTTTCCAGGAACTGCTATTACACCGACCACCAGATATTCGAACGCTACCACAAGATAAAGGTACGCCGCGAGGTGGCTCCTGCAGAAAGACTCACCATCAATGACCTGATGAGTTTCAACATAGGTGACTATGTGGTCCACATAGACCACGGCATAGGACAGTTCGGAGGGCTTGTGAAGACAGTCATAGGAGACAAGGTGCAGGAAGCCGTGAAACTGATCTACAAGGACGGCGACGTGATCTTCGTGTCGATCCACGGCATCCACCGCATCAGCAAGTACAAGTCCGGCGACGGCACTCCCGCCAAAGTCAACAAACTTGGCACCAAGTCGTGGGAAACGCTCAAGCACAAGACGAAGTCGAAGCTGAAAGACATAGCCGCAGACCTCATCAAGCTTTACAGCGAAAGGATGGAATCCAGGGGTTTCGCCTTCAGTCCCGACACATATCTCCAGCAGGAACTCGAGTCTTCCTTCATGTATGAGGACACCGCAGACCAGCAGAAAGCCACTCTTGCCGTCAAGGAAGATATGGAAAGCCCTCATCCGATGGACCGCCTCATCTGCGGCGACGTAGGCTTCGGAAAGACAGAAATCGCCGTCAGGGCTGCATTCAAGGCAGTATGCGACAGCAAACAGGTAGCCCTGCTTGTTCCCACCACCATCCTGGCCCTGCAGCACTACCAGACATTCAGCGGCCGCCTCAAGGATTTCCCCTGCAATGTGGAATACATCAGCCGCCAGAAGACTGCCCAGCAGGTGAAGGAAATAGGAGAAAGACTTGCTGCCGGCAAGATAGACATACTTATCGGCACCCACAGGATCCTCAACAAGAACCTGCATTTCAAGGACCTGGGACTGCTGATTGTCGACGAAGAGCAGAAATTCGGTGTTTCTGCCAAGGAAAAACTGCGCAGTCTCCGTACAAATGTCGATACGCTGACCCTCACGGCCACCCCCATCCCCCGTACCCTGCAGTTCTCCCTGCTCGGGTCCCGCGACCTGTCCATAATAAGCACACCTCCTCCCAACAGGATTCCTATCTCCACCGAACTCATAGATTTCAACGAAGACACCATCCGTGACATAATAATGGCTGAGGTGGAACGCGGCGGACAGGTATTCTTCCTGCACAACAAGGTGGAGGACATACTGTCGGTAGAAGACATCATCCGCCGCATATGCCCGGGTATACGTACCTGCGTGGGCCATGGCCAGATGGACGGAGAACATCTCGAAAAGACGCTGATCGACTTCATCGACGGAGATTACGACGTGCTTATATGCACAACCATCATAGAGAACGGCATCGACATTCCCAATGTCAATACAATCCTGATCAACCAGGCCCAGAATTTTGGTCTGAGCGACCTTCACCAGCTCAGGGGCCGTGTGGGACGCAGCAACCGAAAGGCATATTGCTATCTGATAGTACCTCCCATGACCTCCATTTCGGACGACGCAAGACGACGCCTGAGAGCTATCGAGACTTTCAGCGACCTGGGCAGCGGATTCAACATCGCCATGCAGGATCTGGATATCCGTGGTGCCGGTAATCTGCTTGGTGCCGAACAGAGCGGCTTCATTGCAGAAATGGGCTTCGAGACATATCAGAAGATACTTCAGGAAGCACTGATAGAGGCTCGCACCGAGGCCGGAGTCTATGAAGAATATGAAAGAGCTCTGGAAAAGGCTTCTCAGGCTGACAACAGAAAGAAGAACAGGCAAACTATCCGGACTGAATTCATATACGACTGCCATATAGACACAGACATCCAGGCTCTGATTCCGGACAGCTACATCAATATTCCTGCAGAGAAGATCAGGCTTTACAAGGCCCTTGACTCCATGAAGACAGAGGAAGAACTGAAAGGTTTCAAGGAAGAGATGGAAGACCGTTTCGGGCCTGTTCCTGCAGAAACATCTGAACTGATGAATATAATAAGGCTTCGCAGCCTTGCCATTTCGCTTGGTTTCGAAAAGATCATACTCAAGAAAGGCATAATGCTGGCATACTTCGTCAGCAACCAGCTGTCGGCATATTACAGTTCCGAAATCTTTATGTCGATACTGAGATATATACAGCTCCCGGGACGCAAGTTCTCTCTTATTGAAAAAGACAACAAGCTCTATATAAAATCAGAGCCCGTAAAGACAATTTCAGATGCCGTCGCACTTTTACAGAATATCAGCGACAATGTCTGATTTTTCTGAATCCAATTTTAGAAATTAAAATTCAAAAAGATTTCCTCCGTCTCCTCTTGAACCTCGAGTAAGGCCCAGATGCGAGTAAGCCAGGGCTGTAGCTTCTCTTCCACGGGGTGTACGGTTGATGAATCCTTCCTTTATGAGGAAAGGCTCATACACTTCTTCAAGAGTGCCGACATCTTCGCTGATCGCTGTTGCGATAGTCCCGGCTCCGACCGGACCTCCCCCGAATTTTTCTATTATTGTAGAAAGAATCTTGTTGTCGATAGCATCCAGACCGCGCTTGTCTATATTTAGTGCATCAAGCGTGATACGTGTGATGTCAAGATCGATGCTTCCGGTACCTTTAACCTGTGCGAAATCCCTTACCCTGCGGAGCAGGCTGTTTGCAATTCGAGGTGTACCTCGGCTGCGCATAGCTATTTCACGTGCAGCTGCCTGATCTATTCCGATTCCAAGGATGTCTGCACTGCGGACAACTATATCTGAAAGGATGTCACTGTCATAATATTCCAGATGTTCCTGTATTCCGAAACGAGCCCTGAGAGGCGATGTCAGAAGACCACTGCGGGTAGTTGCGCCAATAAGAGTAAAAGGATTGAGGTTAATCTGGACGCTGCGGGCTCCGGGACCTTTGTCGATCATTATGTCTATCACATAATCTTCCATTGCCGAATAAAGATATTCCTCGACAACAGGACTCAGACGATGTATTTCATCTATGAACAGCACATCACCCGGATCGAGAGATGTTAGAAGACCGGCAAGATCACCTGGTTTGTCAAGCACAGGACCTGAAGTGATCTTCATATTGACTCCGAGTTCATTGGCAACTATATGAGCGAGAGTAGTCTTGCCCAGACCGGGAGGACCGTGAAAAAGTATATGGTCCAGTGCTTCCCCCCTCATCATCGCAGCCTTCACATATATCGTAAGTTTCTCGATAATCTGCTGCTGACCGTGAAAAGAAGTAAAGTCGTGAGGCCTTATCTTGTTGTCGAAGTCCTTATCCTTGATCTGCGACTCCTCTCTCGGATTATAATACTCGATAGCCATGTCATTCCTAATCGACATACAAATTTACTGAATCCAAAGCATCCGCAATCAACAAGAACAAATAATTATCAAAATACTTTTTTATAAAAATCTATGTTGATTATAATTGCTTGTTGAAAGTGTTTATAAGTAATTAAAATGGCTCTGAAGAGATGTGTAGGGCTGTTTTTTTAAAAAACACTCTGTTGATTTGAATGTTTATAAAATTGGATAACCAAATTTTATCTTTTGAAGGATATTTTTATGTTGTTGATAAGTCCGAAAAATTATTAGAAAATATCAACATATTATCAGCACGGTTTAAACATTTAATCAACGGAAAAGGCGGGTTGTTTTCCCGCCTTCTCCAATATATTACAATGAGATGTAACAGTCTCAGTCTTTGAATTTTGCCTTCAGGAATTCCCTGTTCAGACGAGCGATGTGGCTTACGCTGATTTTCTTGGGACATTCCATTTCGCAGGCTCTTGTATTAGTGCAGGCGCCGAAACCGAGTTCATCCATCTTGGCAACCATGGCTTTGGCACGACGGGCACCTTCAACTTTTCCCTGGGGAAGCAGAGCAAGCGAACTTACCCTGGCAGCTACAAACAGCATGGCGGAACCATTCTTGCAGGTAGCGGCGCAGGCACCGCAGCCGATGCAGGCAGCTGCGTCCATACTTTCCTCAGCATTGTCCTTGTTTATAGGAATTACATTAGCATCAGGCACGCCGCCAGTATTGACATTGATGAAACCTCCGGCCTGCAGGATCTTGTCATAAGCGCGACGGTCCACAACAAGGTCCTTGATGATAGGAAAACCGCTGTTGCGCCAAGGTTCGATAGTGATAGTGCTGCCATCCTTGAATTTGCGCATATACATCTGGCAGGTAGTGACACCGCTTTCAGGACCGTGTGCGCGTCCGTTGATATACAGAGAACAAGCACCGCATATACCTTCGCGGCAGTCGTGGTCGAAACTTACGGGACCTTCCGCGCTCTTGCAACCCTTGTCGAAAGAAACAGGATCGATGTCTGCGTTCACAAGTTTCTCGTTGAGGATATCGAGCATTTCGAGAAATGAAGTGTCAGGCGAAATGCCGTCAATGTTGTATGTCTCGAAATGGCCTTTTGCCTTGGCGTTTTTCTGACGCCATATTTTCAATGTGAATTTCATAGTTCCTTAGTCTTTGTAGTTACGGGTTGCAACTTTGCAATATTTGAATTCAAGCGGTTCTTTGTGAAGTTCCGGATCCTTATCCTCGCCCTTGTATTCCCAGGCAGCAACATACATATAGTTGACATCGTCGCGTTTGGTCTCACCGTCTTCGGTCTGCATCTCCTCACGGAAATGACCGCCGCAAGACTCGTTGCGGTTAAGGGCGTCAATAGCCATAAGTTCTCCAATTTCAAGGAAGTCGGCGACACGCAGAGCCTTTTCGAGTTCCTGGTTGAAATGAGAATTCTCACCGTCTACGAAAACATTTGTCCAGAATTCCTTCTTGAGAGCTTTGATTTCTTCGATGGCTTTCTTCAGGCCAGCCTCGTTGCGGGCCATTCCGACATAGTTCCACATAATGAGTCCGAGCTCCTTGTGGATACTGTCGACAGTGCGTTTACCCTTGATAGACAGAAGTTTCTCGATTTTTTCCTTGACTTTCTTCTCGGCTTCCGCGAACTCCGGAGCGTCAGTATTGACCTTAGGCTCCTGGATCTTCTTGGCCAGATAGTCGCCGATAGTGTAAGGAAGGATGAAATATCCGTCAGCAAGACCCTGCATCAAGGCAGATGCTCCGAGCCTGTTTCCACCGTGGTCGGAGAAGTTGGCCTCGCCGATGGCATAAAGGCCGGGGATGGTGGTCTGCAGGTTGTAGTCTACCCAGAGACCTCCCATTGTATAGTGGATGGCCGGGAAAATCATCATAGGCTCCTTGTAGGGGTCTACGTCGTTGATTTCCTCATACATCTGGAAAAGGTTTCCATATTTTTCCTCGATATATGCCTTTCCTTTCTGTTCCATGCAGGTCTTGAAATCGAGGAATACTGCCAGACCCTGCTCGTTCACGCCAAAGCCGGCATCGCAGCGCTCCTTGGCTGCTCTTGAAGCCACGTCGCGCGGAACGAGGTTGCCGAAGGCAGGATACCTTCTCTCGAGATAGTAGTCGCGGTCTTCCTCAGGAATGTCGCTCGGTTTCTTTGTTCCCTTGCGGATGGCAATCACGTCGTCCATCTTCTTGGGCACCCAGATGCGGCCGTCGTTACGCAGAGACTCCGACATAAGGGTGAGCTTGCTCTGCTGGTCGCCGTGTACGGGGATACAGGTCGGGTGAATCTGTGCGAAGCAGGGATTTGCGAAGCAGGCGCCTTTGCGGTAGCACTGCATGGCTGCAGAACCGTTGCTGTTCATGGCGTTAGTGCTGAGGAAATAGGTGTTTCCGTATCCTCCGGTTGCCAGGACCACAGCGTGAGCGCCGAAACGCTTGATTTCGCCTGTTGTAAGGTCACGTGCGATGATACCTTTGGCTTCGCCGTTCACTATCACCAGGTCAAGCATCTCGTGACGGGGGAAACTCTGCACCTTGCCTTTCGCTACCTGACGGTTAAGGGCGGCATATGCTCCGAGAAGCAGCTGCTGGCCGGTCTGGCCGCGGGCATAGAAAGTACGGCTTACCTGAGCGCCGCCGAACGAACGGTTGTCGAGCAGTCCGCCGTAGTCCCTTGCGAAAGGAACGCCCTGTGCTACGCACTGGTCTATGATGTTGTTGCTCACTTCTGCCAGACGGTAAACGTTGGCTTCACGGCTGCGATAATCTCCGCCCTTGATGGTGTCGTAGAAAAGACGGTAGATGGAGTCGTTGTCGTTCTGATAGTTCTTGGCGGCGTTGATACCTCCCTGGGCTGCGATAGAGTGAGCGCGGCGGGGCGAGTCGCTGATGCAGAAAATCTTAACGTTGTATCCAAGTTCTCCAAGGGTTGCGGCGGCAGATGCGCCTCCGAGTCCGGTTCCGACGACGATTATGTCAAGTTTTTTCTTGTTGGCAGGACTGACGACTTTGATGTGCGCCTTGTGATTCGTCCATTTCTCAGCCAACGGGCCATCGGGGACTTGTGATTTCAATTCTATCATATGTTGGTTTTTGTTAGGTATTTCGATTCTTACAAATATCCTAACTTTTTTTGAATAATTTGTAATTTTGAGCCGATAAAAGAAACCGATATGGAATTTTTTGCAACGGCCGGCAATGTCCCAGTCCACATCAACGATTCAGGCAAAGGCGACAAGACCCTGATCCTGCTTCACGGTTACCTCGAAACAATGTATGTGTGGAACGAATTTGCCGATTCCCTGAAAGATTTCTGCAGAGTCATAACGATAGATCTTCCCGGCCACGGCCTGTCCTGCGGAGCACCGGTCAATACGATGGATTTTATGGCCACCACGGTAAAAGGTGTCCTTGACAAATGCGGTGTGCAGAAAGCATATGTAGGAGGCCATTCTATGGGCGGATATGTGGCTCTGGCGTGCTGCAGGATATTTCCTGAAAGTTTTGAAGGCCTGATGCTGATCAACAGCCATCCCTACCCCGATCCGGCGGAGAAGGCAGCGGACCGTGCCCGCGAAATCGAGGATATCCGTGCCGGAAAACTGATGGCTATAGCTGAAGCATCCGTGCCGAAGATGTATTACAGCGAAAATCTTCGCCGCTGCGACGACAAGATCATAGAAACCGTCCAGCTCTGCGACACGCACGATCCAGAGGGTATTATATCCTGCCTTAAGGGAATGATGCAGCGCCCCGACAGCTGCGCACAGCTCAAGGATCCGGCTATGCCTGTGCTTGCTATTATGGGCGACCACGACAATTTCATGCCGATGGAGAAGATACAGGCCATGCAGGAGGCTTTTCCGAAGGTGCGTTTCGAGATCGTCGAAAACTGCGGCCACAATTCATTTATAGAGCAGACTGCCACTGACGTCGCCCTGGTCCGCGACTTTATGGGCGTCTAGTAGGAATACATTATCTTTGTATCTGTTATGGATACTGGCGTACTTGCAGCGGTTATACGGGACAAGGACAGCGAGCGCACGGCGAACGAGTACCTTGACGAGCTGGAATTTCTTGCTCTTACCGCCGGTGTGACTACGCTGCGCCGTTTCACACAGCGCCTCGACCACCCCAACACCCGTTTCTATTTCGGCACCGGCAAGCTCGAAGAGATCAAGCAGTATGTCCAGGAACACGAAGTCGACTACATCATCTTCGACGACGAGCTGAGCCCCTCACAGATGCGCAACATCGAGAAAGAGACCAAGGTCAACGTCATCGACCGTACCGGCCTGATTCTCGACATCTTTGCCCAGAGAGCTGCTACCGCCTATGCCAAGACGCAGGTGGAACTCGCTCAATACCAGTATCTTTATCCTCGTCTGACAGGTATGTGGACCCACCTTGAGCGCCAGCGCGGAGGTATCAATATGAGAGGTCCCGGAGAGAGCCAGCTGGAGACCGACCGCCGAATCGTGCTGGACAAGATTACGCGCCTCAAGGAGCAACTTCGCAAGATCGACCGGCAGATGGAATCACAGCGCGGCAACCGCGGCTCGATGGTGCGCATATCGCTTGTGGGTTATACCAATGTCGGCAAAAGCACCTTGATGAACCTGCTGGCCAAGAGTAACGTCTTTGCTGAGGACAAACTGTTCGCCACGCTTGACACGACGGTCCGCAAGGTTGTCATAGAGAATGTACCGTTCCTGCTCAGCGATACCGTAGGATTCATCCGCAAGCTGCCCACACAGCTTGTGGAATCATTCAAGAGCACCCTTGACGAGGTGCGCCAGAGCGACATCCTGATGCACGTCGTGGACATATCGCACCCAAGTTTCGAAGACCAGATTGCCACCGTGGAGCGTACTCTGCGCGACATCGGCGCAGGGGACAAGCCGTGCCTGATGGTGTTCAACAAGATTGATGCGTACGAGCACGAAGAGTATGACGAATTCAGCCTGGACGAGAAGACGATGCGCAACTATACTCTCGAGGAGATGAAGAATATGTGGATTGCGCGTGAACACACACCCTGCATTTTCATCAGCGCCAAGGAAAAGATCGGCATCGACAAGCTCCGCAACGACTTGTACAAGATGGTCAGCGAGATCCACGCGGGGCGGTATCCCTTTGATAATTTTCTTTGGTAAAAAAAAGAGGCGCAACTGCTGCGCCTCTTCTTATTATATCGTGAGAATATGTTCTAACGAAGCTGGAAGATAACGGGGAATGTGTAGGTTACGCGGACGGGTTTGTCGCGCTGCATACCCGGTTTCCATTTAGGTGAACTTGAAACAACCCTGACGGCCTCCTTGTCAAGAGATGAATCCACGCCGCGGAGCACCTTCACGTCACTTACAGAACCGTCGGTATTAACGGTGAACTGAAGGGTGACACGACCCTGGATACCGTTCTCCTTGGCGATCTCAGGATATTCAAGCTGTGAGTTCACCCACCTTGAGAAAGTATTTGCATCACCACCCTGGAATGTAGGTTTGTTCTCAACCAATGCGAACGGAATGGCTTCTTCCTCAACCTCTTCCTCTTCCACAGTCTCGATATAGTCCATGATCTCTACACCAAGAGTAGCGTCATCCTCGAATGAGAATACTGCGTCATCTACCTGGATGTTATCGTCCACGATATCGATAGCGTCAGAAAGGACAGGAATCTTGGGCATCTCCGGCGGAGGAGTCTGTTCTTCCTGAGTGATAGGGATAATTTCTTCCTCGATTACAACAGTCTCCTGCTGGTCGAAGATTGACTCTTTTTTCTCTTTGCTCTTCCATTCGAAAGCAAGCAGAACAAGGCCGAGGACAAGCACGAATCCGACTTCGCGGAAAAGGGTCACGGTCCTTGAGAGATCAGCTTTAGGTGATTTTTTTACTTCCATTGCTATGTATTTTTACTATTTCCAGGGTATACGATGCGTAAAGTTAGAAAGAAATAATTTTTCAACAAAATAATTGTTAATAAAATCCGTTAATAACTTTCTTTCTCTCGTTATACAAGATTCATGCCTTTAAGCACATCGTTGGTCTTGGAAACAGCTGCAGCGCTCTTTTCGAAAGCAGCTTTCTCTTCAGCGGTAAGGTCGATCTCGACAATCTTCTCGATACCGTTCTTTCCGAGAACTGCGGGAACGCCGATGCAGAGGTCGTTCTGGCCATATTCGCCTTCGAGAGCCACGCAGCACGGGAATATCTTCTTCTGGTCGAGAATGATAGATTTCACCATAGTTGCAGCGGCTGCACCGGGGCCGTACCAGGCGCTGGTGCCCAGCAGACCGGTGATGGTAGCTCCACCGACCATTGTATCGGCGACAACCTTGTCGGCAACTTCCTTGCTGAGGAGCTTGGTGACAGGCTGAGACTTGTAGGTAGCCTTGCTGATGAGTGGAATCATGGTGGTGTCGCCGTGACCGCCGATCACGATACCTTCAACGTCGCTCGGAGCTGCGCCGAGGGCCTGGCTGAGGTAGTAGGTGAAACGGCTGCTGTCGAGCTGTCCGCCCATACCCATAACTTTGTTCTTCGGCAGACCTGAAGTGCGGTAAGTCAGGTAGGTCATCGTGTCCATAGGGTTGGCTATGATCATGAAAACAGCGTTGGGAGAATACTGCAATGCATTCTTGACAACAGAATTGACGATGCCTGCATTGACTCCGATGAGCTCTTCGCGGGTCATACCGGGTTTGCGGGGAATACCTGAGGTGATAATCACTACGTCAGAATCTGCAGTGGCCGAATAGTCGTTGGTCACGCCCTTGATGCGGCAGTCGAAGCCATAGAGTTTGGCTGTCTGCATCATGTCGATGGCCTTGCCTTCTGACAGACCTTCCTTGATATCGATCAAAACGATGTCGCTTACACAGTTGAGGTGTGCAATAGCGTTTGCGCAGGTGGCACCCACATTACCGGCGCCGATTACAGTTACTTTTGACATATTCTATTCTAGTTAATTTTATTACTTTTGCCTTGAATTATAGCAATTCAGAAAGGCAAAGGTAAAAATTTTATCAAAAGTAAAAGCAATTATTGATGATCTGTTTCTTTTCGGAAGATATTACTTTCAATCTTGATGCAAAACTGATGATGAAGAAGTGGCTGAAGCAGGTTGCGGCAGAGGCCGGACATACCGTCGGCGACCTCAACTACGTGTTCTGCAGCGACAGTTATCTTCTTGAGATGAACAGGCAGTACCTCGGGCACGACTATTTCACCGACATCATCACTTTCGACTCCAGGGAAGTGCCAGGCGCCAAGAAGATAGACGGCGACATCTTTATAAGTATAGACACCGTCCGTGCCAACGGCGAGGAATATAAAGAAGGTTTTGAAAGGGAACTGCACAGGGTGATGGCTCACGGACTGCTGCATCTGGTCGGATATGACGACGGCACCGAGGCCGAGCAGCAGCAGATGCGGGAGGCGGAAAATGCTGCCCTTGCCTTGCTTGACTCACTCCGTGAAAACAGACAATGAGCGTTGATTACGACATAATAGTTGTCGGTGCTGGACATGCAGGTTGCGAAGCTGCCACCGCCGCCGCGAAGATGGGGGCGAAGGTGCTGCTGGTGACCATGGATATGCGCAACATCGCCCAGATGAGCTGCAACCCTGCCATTGGCGGTATTGCTAAAGGCCAGATAGTCAGGGAAATAGATGCTCTGGGCGGCTTTTCCGGCATAGTGACGGACCGCAGCACGCTGCAGTTCCGTATGCTCAATATGAGCAAGGGCCCTGCTATGTGGAGCCCCCGGGCCCAGTGCGACAAGACACTCTACACTCTGAACTGGAGGCAGGTTCTGGAAGAAACTCCCAATCTGGACATCTGGCAGGATGTGGTGACCAGACTGACCATCCGCGACTCGAAGATCTACGGAGTGGAGACTCAGCTCGGCACGTCTTTCAGTTCGCAAGCGGTCATCATCACTGCAGGAACATTCCTGAATGGCAAACTCTTCATCGGCCAGCAGACTACGGTAGGCGGCCGCATCGGAGAGTTGTCCAGCTTCGGCCTGGGTGAGCAGCTCGCCGCAGAAGGAATCAAGGTGGCCAGGATGAAGACCGGCACTCCGCCGAGAATCGACACCCGCTCCATCGACTTGAGCGCCCTGACGGTCCAGAAAGGCGATGAGAACCCCGCCCGTTTTTCTTTCCTCCCGGTCGCTTCTTCCATCCAGGAAAAAGGTATACAGAAAGATTGCTATATCGTCCATACCAACGAAAGGGTACACGAGATTCTTCGGAGCGGCTTCGACCAGAGTCCGCTGTTCACAGGCAAGATTGTCGGCATCGGGCCGCGTTACTGCCCTTCCATCGAGGACAAGCTGCGTACTTTCGCCGGCAAGGACAGCCATCAGCTCTTCCTTGAGCCGGAGGGGTGGACCACCAATGAATATTATCTGCAGGGTTTTTCTTCATCTCTTCCATATGATGTGCAGATAAGGGCGCTGAGAGAAATTGAAGGTTTCGAGCACATCAAGGTGTTCAGGCCTGCCTATGCTGTCGAATATGATTATTTCGATCCGGTTCAGCTCAACGCCACTCTTGAAAGCAAGGTTATCTCCGGGCTATATCTGGCCGGCCAGGTCAACGGAACGACTGGTTATGAAGAAGCTGCTGCGCAGGGGCTGATGGCAGGCATCAACGCAACGCTTGCCGTCCAGGGCCGCGGCGAGTTTATCCTCAAGCGCGATGAAGCTTATATCGGCGTGCTGATAGACGATCTTATTACTAAAGGTGTGGACGAGCCGTACAGGATGTTCACTTCGAGGGCGGAATACCGTATTCTGCTCCGAGGCGACAATGCTGATTTCCGGCTTACCTCGAAGGGATATGAGATTGGGTTGGCCAGCAAGGAGAGATATGAGAATATGCTGTCGAAGTATTATGCGGTTGGCAGGCTGAAGGACGAGATCTGCACGACTTCCATCCGACCGGAGGATGTCAATCCGTATCTTGAAAATGTGGGATCGGCTCCAATCGAGAACAGGAAGAAGATAGCCGAGCTTCTGACCAGGCCTTTTGTCAATATTCGTGACTTTGAAAATAGTGTTCCACGTGGAACGTTTGTAGATATTGATGGAATACTGAATTCGTGTGGCATTGATGATTGCCGCAAGGAAGAGGTTGTAGAGGCTGTGGAAATTGCCGTGAAGTATCAGGGTTACATCGACAGGGAGAAAAAGCTTGCCGATAAGATTCTTCGTCTGGAAAACATCAGGATTCCGGACAATTATGATTTTTCAAAAATCACTGCTTTGTCGATCGAGTGCCGCATCAAGCTTGACCGCTATCGTCCCCGCACCATTGCGCAGGCCTCACGTATTTCTGGCGTCTCTCCGGCAGATATTTCAGTACTGCTGGTTCATTTCGGGAGGTAAGGCTTGCCTCTCTTCCAGAAGACTTCGGCCTTCGAGATCTCCCAACTTTTGTCTGCATTGTTGTAGCCCTGGTAGAACAGCCAGGTGCGGCTGTCATCATCCTTGAAGATATCCGGATGACCGGACTCCATCTCGTTCCAGCTGCCGGGTTCCCCGTTGCGAAGGAACGGCTCTTCAGACATCCGCTCCCAGTGAATGCCATCCTTGCTGGTAGCGACACCGATCATCTGAGGTGAACGATTATAAGCACCGGCATAATACATATATAATGTATTGCCGCGAACAATGGTGGTCGCACCTTCGATACACTTGCCCTCCCAAGGAAGTTCCGGCTTGAGGATAGTCTCATCAACTTGGAGAGTCCAGTCTCCCGCATGAAGGCCCGAGTTCTTATTGGCGGCCGCCACACCTTGGAACTGAATTTCCTGCGAAGGATCCCTGGTTGCAAAATACATAAAGTATTTGCCCTTGAATTCAATCACCTCGGCATCGATAGCCCTTCCGCAGTTCCAGTCGCCGGTTGCGGTGAACACCGGATTGCTCGGGTCGTGCTCGAAATTCACGCCGTCCACAGAGGTCGCGTGACATATTGCTTCCGTTCCGAAATTGCCGTAAGACTGATAGAAGAGATGAAGAGTGTCGTTGCGAATTATAGCGCCTGGCGCGCAGATGGCGTTGGTTTCAGCTTCCTGTTCCGGCAAAAGCTGAGAAATTCTCTTCCAGTTTGTCAAGTCTTCACTTTCTGCAATTCCCACGCATAATCTGTTGATTCCTGCGCTATCCGGGTAATATGCCGAGTAGTACATTAAATATTTGCCGTTGAACTTCACTATATTTTCGTCCTTGGCAAAAGGGTGTTCTGTGAACGCAGTGTCTATAAAAAGCATCTGCTCAGGTTCAGAAGCGGGCCTGGAACTGCATTCGGACAGGCTGATAAGCAATACAACTGTAAACACTGCAGCCAGCAGCGTTCCACGTGGAACAATACGAAACGACATTATTGATAAATTTCTTTTATAGTTTCTTTGTAGCGGGCATAGATATTTGCACGCTTCAGCTTAAGAGTTTGGCTCAGCATCTTGTTATCGACGGTCCACTCGTCATTGACAAACTGCTCGCGTTTGATCTGCTCGTGAGGAGCCAGGGTTTCGTTGACCTTGATAATCTGGTTCTGCAGCAGTTTTTGAATTTCTGGCTTCTGCAGCAGGTCATCGTTGTCCTTGAACGCTATCTTTTTGTATTTAGCGTATGAAGATAGTTTGCTGAAAGAAGGAATGATGATTGCCGAGGCGAATTTCTCGTTCTCGCCCACCACCATACAGTTCGAAATGAAGTTTGATGACTCCTTGATCTTGGTCTCGATTGCCTGCGGTGCAACATATTTGCCGTTCGACAGCTTGAATATCTCTTTCTTGCGGTCAGTGATCTTGAGATATTTGTCATCCTGGAGATATCCGATGTCGCCGGTGTGAAGGAATCCGTCGCTATCGATAATCTCTGCGGTCAGTTCCGGTGCCTTGAAGTATCCCAGCATCACGTGCGGGCCTTTGGTGAGAACTTCGCCGTCGCTGGCGAACTTCAGCTGCGTGCCTTCGATCGGTGTGCCCACCGTTCCTATTACCTGGATTCTGTGCCTCGGGTCGTTTACAGCTATAACCGGTGATGTCTCTGTCATTCCGTACCCTTCATAGCACTGAATGTTGGCAGCCGTGAAGCAGCGGAGGATTCGGGGCTGGATGGAGCTGCCGCCTGAAATCACCTGCATTTCCTTCTGTCCGCCGAGGTTGTCGCGCCATTTGCTGTAGACAAGGCGGTCGAAGATCTTGCGGCGCATCCTGTACAAGGGGCTGTCATTATAGTTGTCAAAATTGTTGGCGAACTTCCAGGCTCGGCGGTAGATGAGTGCCCTGACTCCCTTCAGGCTGGTGCGGGCGGCCTCCAGCTTGCCGTACATCATCTCCAGAACCCTCGGCACTGCGCAGAAGCCGTCGGCCTTGCTGTCCTTGAGGTCTGCAGCGAAGGTTCCTATTTCAGCATAATAAATGCTTATACCACGTTCCTGATAATGGTAGTTCATCGAGCGCTCATATGTGTGGCAGAGCGGCAGGAACGAGATCATCTTGTTTTCTTTGCCCAGATACTGGCGGACGGCGTGGCCGTGCGAGTCGAAAACAAGGTTGTAGTGGCTAAGCATCACGCCTTTCGGCTGCCCGGTAGTTCCCGAAGTATAGATTAGCGAAAAGAATTCGTCTTTGTCGGTGTGGCGGATATTTTCTGTGATTACAGTTTCCAACTTCTCCTTGTCCTTCTCTCCCTCTGCCAGGAATTCCTTGAAGCAGTAGTGGGCTTCGCTGTCGTCGATCACAATCACCTTGGCCGGCTTGTTCATCTGCTCGACCACAGGATAGATTTTCTTATACAGCAGTTCGGTGCCTACGAATATGATTTCAGCTTCGGAATGGTTGAATATAAAGAGGTAGTCGTCAGGACTGAGTGTTGGATAGACCGGGGTGTGCACCATCCTTGAAAGGGCGCATCCCATATCTATGAAGTTCCACTCGGGGCGGTTTGCAGTGATGCTGATGATTTTTGTTCCCGGTTTCAGGCCGAGAGCGAGAATGGATCTGGCCGTAGCGTGAGACAGCCGCACGTAGTCCGTAGTGCTATACTTAACCCACTGGTTATTAATGCGTTTAGCAAGTATATCCTCTTTGTCAGGACATATCTGCTCCAAATTGGTCAGGAGATCGAATACACGGGTTAGTTCCATAAGTCAACCGTTAGGCGCAGCAAAGGTAATAAAAAACACAGACTACCTGTTGCCGGCAGTCTGTGTTTCAATAGTTTTCACAAATGGACTATTCTTTGGTCTTGTCCACGATTTCAGCGGTCGGAGCGTTTTTCTTTACAGAAGCAATACCGTTCTCCATATTGGCATTGTTTGAATACATCTCGCTGGTGCCGATTACCTGGCCGTTTGTAGCAACAAGGTTGAAGTAAGGTTTGCCGTTCTTAGCCTGTTTGCGCTCGAAACGAGCATCATCGAGGCTGTTTTTCTTTACAGAAGCGATGCCGTTGAGGCAGCCGTCCATTGATTTGTAACCCTGGCTGGTGAGGATTATCTGGCCGTTAGCGGCCTTGAGGTCGAACTGAACGTCTCCGTTGGTGCGGAGCTTGATAACGAATTTGCCCATTGTTTTTGTATTTAATTGGTTTGTATAGAGTCGATTTCTACAAATATAAAAAACAAATTAATTTTTAACAAGCAGACTCTTCATAGATGTTTTGCTTTGCAGGATGTCGTAAATCCTGTCGATGGCAACTCTATCCTGTTTCATAGTGTCGCGTTCGCGGATGGTGACGCAGTTGTCATTGAGGGTGTCGTGGTCGACGGTGATGCAGAAAGGCGTTCCGATGGCATCCTGACGGCGATAGCGCTTGCCGATAGAGTCTTTCTCATCATACTGGCAGGTGAAGTCATATTTGAGGATGTCCATGATCTCGCGTGCCTTCTCGGGTAGGCCGTCTTTCTTGATCAGAGGCAGCACGGCGGCTTTCACCGGAGCCAGAGGGGCGGGGATGCTCAGGACAACGCGTTCTTCGCCGTTATCCAGCTTCTCCTCGTGGTATGAACTTGAGAGCACTGCGAGGAAGCAGCGGTCGAGGCCGATTGAAGTCTCGATGACGTACGGAGTGTAGTTCTCATTCCTTTCAGGGTCGAAATACTGGATCTTGCGGCCGCTGAATTTCTGGTGGTTGCCAAGGTCGAAGTCGGTGCGGGAGTGGATTCCCTCGAGCTCCTTGAATCCGAAGGGGAATTCAAACTCGATGTCGGTGGCTGCATTGGCGTAGTGGGCCAGTTTGTCGTGGTCGTGGAAGCGGTATTTCTCGTCACCCAGACCCATCGCCTTATGCCATTTCAGGCGGGTTTCTTTCCATTTGGCGAACCAGTCGAGTTCAGTGCCGGGCTGGATGAAGAACTGCATCTCCATCTGCTCGAACTCCCTCATGCGGAAGATGAACTGACGTGCGACAATCTCGTTGCGGAAGGCTTTTCCGATCTGCGCGATTCCGAAGGGGATCTTCATGCGGCCGGTCTTCTGCACGTTGAGGTAGTTCACAAATATGCCCTGTGCGGTCTCGGGACGCAGATAGATGGTGCCGTCTTCGCCGCTGATGTTGCCCAGCTGGGTGGAGAACATCAGGTTGAACTTGCGCACTTCCGTCCAGTTCTTGGTGCCGCTGATGGGGCATACGATCTCGCTGTCTATGATAATCTGCCTCATTTCAGCCAGGTCATTGTCGTTGAGGGCCTTGACCATACGGTTGTGGACTTCGTCCCATTTGGCCTGGGTGCGGAGCACGTTGGGATTGGTGGCGAGGAACTGGGCTTCGTCGAAGCTGTCGCCGAATTTCTTGCGGCCTTTCTCCACTTCCTTCTTGATCTTGTCTTCCAGCTTTGCGAGATATTCTTCGATGAGGACGTCTGCGCGGTAGCGTTTCTTTGAGTCACGGTTGTCGATCAGGGGGTCGTTGAAGGCGCTTACGTGGCCGCTGGCTTCCCAGATGCGGGGATGCATGAAGATGGCGCTGTCGATGCCGACGATGTTCTCGTGGAGATGTGTCATGGCTTCCCACCAGTATCTCTTGATGTTGTTCTTGAGTTCGACTCCGTTCTGTCCGTAATCGTAAACGGCGCTCAGTCCGTCATAGATCTCGCTGCTCTGGAATACAAAACCGTATTCTTTGCAGTGAGCCGTAAGGTTTTTGAAAACTTCTTCTTGTGTCATATCTGTTTATAATTGTTTATTGTCGTTTAGTCAGTAGCCGTTGCAATCCCTTTCCCTGCTTTTTGTCCTCCTTTCGTCAGCCCTTTATTATTCCGTTTTCTTGTGTACCAGCTGCATCAGCGCCTGGACGAAGGGGCGGCTGAAAACCTGCGGGTGCGGTATCGTCAGCTCCGGCTCATCCATCACAATACCGTTCAGGTGCAGGATATCGACATCTATTATTCGCGGTTCATAAACCCTGCGGCCGTCAGCGTCGTAGCGCGCCTTGTGGGCGGGGCGTCCCATCGCCACCTCAACAGCCTGGCAGCGACGCAGCAGGTCATACGGCTCAAAATCCCCGTCAA
Organism: Bacteroidales bacterium; assembly: GCA_017561885.1. GTDB lineage: Bacteria > Bacteroidota > Bacteroidia > Bacteroidales > UBA932 > Equibacterium. Next base: position 52,376 of record JAFZBF010000040.1, read on the forward strand.
ATGCCACTACCTGGTTCAGGAAGGCCGGCCCTTCGAAACCGATTGCCTCTGTTTCCATCACCTGAGAGCATTTCAACTTTCCGAGTTCTTTCGCAAGAAGTTCCCTCGCACGGCTCAGATTCGCCTCCCTGTCTCCCATATCCGTTCCCAGCAGCAGGTATATCATTTTAAATGTTTCTAAACGTTTATAAGTACTTAAAAACGGTTATCCACTCTTTCTTTTCAGTTTCAGTCCTAAAGAAGCCCCAGCTCCAGCTTGGCCTCGTCGGTCATCATATCCTTGTTCCATTCGGGCTCGAACGTAAGCTCTATGGCCACGTCGGTCACCCCAGGAACGTCCCTCACGGCAGCGGCCACGCTGTCCACCACGATATCCGCGATAGGGCAGTTCGGCGCCGTAAGAGTCATCTTAATGTCGACTTTGTTGTCCTCGTCGACCTTGATTTCATATATCAGCCCTAGATCATATACGTTGACGGGTATCTCCGGGTCATAGACGTTCCGGAGAGCCATCACGATATTGGCTTCGAGAGCTGTTTTACTCTTGTTCATCGTGTTCTTTTTCTTTTTGCAGAAAGGCAAGCGCATAAGCCTTGATCTTTGTTATCATAGCTACCAGGCCGTTCGCGCGCGTCGGTGACAGGTTGTCCTTGAGACCGATGCGGTCGATGAACGAAAGATCGGCGGCAGCGATGTCCTCCGGAGTCTGCCCGTCGAACACACGGATCAGCAGTGTGATGATACCCTTGGTGATGACCGCGTCGCTGTCGGCAGTGAACCACAACCTTCCGTCCTTCTCCTGACAGTTCAGCCAGACCCTTGACTGGCAGCCTTCTATAAGGTTTTCGGCGGTTTTGTCCTCTTCGGCGATGGGCGGCATCTGCCGACCGGTCTCTATCAGGTATTCATACTTGTCGAGCCATTCGTCGAACACCGAGAATTCCTCAACGATCTGTTCCGATATTTCCTGTATAGTCATTTTTAAACATTTATAAACGTTTAAAACGCTTATCTCAACATTTTTAATGCACGCCGGAGGGCTTCCATAAAAATCTGTACCTCCTCCTGGGTGTTGTAAGGCATCAGCGATGCACGCATCATGCCATTGTCCGTATATTTTCTTATTATGGGCTCGGCGCACATATAGCCTGTGCGGACCGCCACTCCCAGCTTGTCCATTATCTCGGCTGCATCGGTGGGATGCACTCCGTCGATCCAGAAACTGAATATGCCCTTGCGCAACGGGTTGGCCAGACTCGGACAGTGCAGTCCTTCTATCGTGCCAAGCTGCTCCGCCATCAGCTTGTCTGTGGCATTCATAGCTGCCTGCAGCTCAGCGTCTTCCTGTGCTTCGCGGGCCAACTTCAGCGCAGGCGCCAGGCAGGCTGCTGCGGATATGTTCTGCGTGCCGGCCTCGAACTTGAGGGGCAGCGGACCATAGGTCGTCTTTTCGAAAGACACCCGGTCGACCATATCTCCTCCGCCCATATACGGCGGCATCTGTTCGAGCAGCTCACGCTTGCCGTAGAGCACTCCGATGCCGGTCGGCGCGTAAATCTTGTGTCCAGAGAATGCATAGAAATCGCAGTCCAGATCCTTCACATCCACGCGGCTGTGCACGATTCCCTGGGCTCCGTCCACCAGCACCACCGCTCCTGCTTCGTGGGCTGCCGTGATGATTTCTTTCAGCGGGTTCTCCACGCCCAGCACATTGGTCATATGGGCCACAGCCACCAGCTTCACTCCATTGTCAAGCTGCTTGCGGTAGGTTTCCATATCGATGCTGCCGTCCTCTTTCACGGGAGTCACGAGCAGTTTGGTGCCGTGGATGGCGCAGGCCATTTGCCAGGGAACCAGGTTGGAATGGTGTTCGGCCTCGGTGATGAGGATGCGGTCGCCCTTGTTCAGGCAAATGCGGGTGTAGCAACTGGCCACCAGATTGATGGCTGCCGTAGTGCCGCTGGTGAAAATGATTTCGTCCGCCGGGGCTCCGATAAAGGCTGCTGCTGCTTCGCGGCCCTGCTGGTAAAGTTCGGTCGCGTCCAGGGCGAGGCGGTGCACTGCGCGATGCACGTTGGCGCAGGCCTGTCCGGTCATCTTCTGCTGCATCTCGATGACGCAGTCTGGCCTCTGGCTGGTGGCCGCGTTGTCAAAATAGACCAGCGGCTTGCCGTAGACCTGCTGTGAGAGCGCAGGGAAGTGCTTCCTGAAGTTTGCTGCAGTGTTTTCCATTTTTCGAAATACCCCTTAAGGTATAATCCGCAAAAATAATATATTTTTGTATTAGTATTCATTTTTAATGGTTTATGTACGATTACGTTAAAGGCCGTCTGGAGGAATTGAACCCGGCTCAGGCGGTTGTCGAAGCGGGTGGTTTCGGCTACTGCATCCTCATCAGCCTGCAGACCTATTCGGCTCTAGAGAGCAAGGTTGGATCGGAGGTCAAGGTGTATCTTTACCACTATCTCCGGGAGGATGACGAGGGCTTTTTCGGATTCAGTACCAAAGATGAGCGCAACCTCTTCGAACTGCTGATCTCTGTGAGCGGAATCGGACCCTCTACCGCACGGATGGTGCTCTCTTCGATGACGAGTGACGAACTGAGTGCGGCTATCGTGGCAGAAGACATCAACAAGATCAAGAGCATCAAGGGAATCGGCCTCAAGAGTGCGCAGAGGCTGGTTCTGGAGCTGAAGGACAAGATTGTCAAGGGCGGCGGCAAGGATGCAAGTTTCATCGGTGTGCAAGGCAATCCGAACCGGGCCGAGGCGGCGACTGCGCTTGTGCTGCTCGGCTTCCCGAAGGCTGCTGTCGAGAAGGCTCTCGACAAGTTGGTGAAAGACAACAAAGAGGCTTCTTTGGAGGACTTGATAAAACAAGCTTTGAAAATACTTTGATTATTAAAAGAAAATAATTATATTTGCTCGGTACAAGCGATAAGTACACTATGAACATTCCTGAGACACTGAAATTCACTGAAGACCACGAGTGGGTATCTCTCGATGGCGATGTGGCCACTGTCGGTATTACCGATTTCGCCCAGAGCGAGCTTGGCGACATTGTTTTCGTGGACATCCAGACTGTCGGCGAAACTCTCGCTAAGGGTGAAAAGTTCGGTGACATAGAGGCTGTGAAGACGGTTGCAGAGGCATATATGCCGATGAGCGGTGAGGTGCTTGAGCAGAATGAAGAGTTGGATGCCGCTCCTGAGCTGGTCAACAGCGATCCCTATGGTCAGGGATGGATGATTAAGATCAAATGCTCCGACCTTTCGGAATTTGATAAGCTTCTGAGTGCTGTTCAGTACAAGGAAATAATCTGATTTTTTAATCAAATGTGATGTGTGTTTAGGGCCGCTCCTCACCAACGGGAGCGGCTCTTTACGTTATGTCAGTTCTGTGCATCCGTCCCCGGGGATCGGCTTTCTTCGGGCCGGAAGGGTAACGGGATATTGCTGCTATGGCTGTGCAGAAGAATCTGCTTGGCCGGCCACAGTTTGTGTGTTGAAGTTATCCTAGCCGGACAAAGCGAGCCGTAAGGCAGAGCTCGCTTTGTTGGCTGGAGATAACTTCTTCCATCATAAATACAAATCCAACTTTCATTGGTGATTCGACCATGCCCTACAGTGCCATGCAGGGCATATTGGAATAACTAATGGCACGATTTCCTTCCATTGGTTGAAGCGAGTTCTTCTGTAGGCACCTGTAGAAGGGATAGTGCAGGCTAATGAAAGTAGGGTTTTGTCACCGACAGCACCGAACTTATCTCCCGCCAGACAGGGAGCTTTGCCAAATGGCTCCCTTATGCCTGGCGAGGATAAGTTCTGCATTTGTGCAAATCGTTACCTTGTTGGCCTGGGGCGCCTGCTGCTGATGATGGAGATAGGGTTATCTCCCGAAGGCTGCAGCGAGCTCCACCTAACGGCTCGCTTTGCCTTCGAGGATAACCCTTCCGTCCCGGCAAACCGCCTTTTCGCGGGACGGACAGGCTCAGAACAGGCTTCTGTCCCGGCAAACCGCCTTTTCGCGGGACGGACGGGCTCCGAACAGGCTTCCGTCCCGGCAAACCGCCTTTTCGCGGGACGGACAGGCTCCGAACAGGCTTCTGTCCCGGCAAACCGCCTTTTCGCGGGACGGACGGGCTCCGAACAGGCTTCTGTCTCGGCAAACCTCCCTTCCGCGGGACGGACGCGCCAAGAACCGCCTCCCGCTGCCGCTTGTGCATATATATGTGGATATCCCCGCACCGGATGATAGGAATACCCCGCTTAAAATTCATATATTTGTCTCTGATTAAAACCTACCAGATGAAAAAGTACCTCGTTCTGCTTTTAGCAGTGCTGATGGCAGTTGCCTGCGGCCCGAAAGTCCAGTTCAAGCTGGCAGCCACGGACCATCCGCTGGCAACAGCCAAGACCGACAAGATCGTGGACGCTCTCTATGACCAGATGACACAGGAAGAGCGTATCGCACAGCTCTACGGCATCCGTCCGACAGAGCTGATGGGTCCTGACGGTCATCTCGATCCTGCACTCTGCGAAGAGAAGATTCCCGCCGGCGTCGGACATATATGCCAGTACGGCAGCGGCGAGGTGCGCGATCCTGAAAACCTGCGCGATATGGTTGCAGAGATTCAGAACTGGCTTATGAAGAACACTCCCAGCAAGATTCCGGCACTTTTCCACGACGAGGTGATCAGTGGCATCGCCACATTGGGCGCAACCGCATATCCGCAGCAGATCTGCTATGCCGGATCCTGGAATCCGGAACTTGTGGAGCTGAAAACACGTCAGACCGCAGCAGACATGCGCAAGATCGGTGGTTTTCTGGCGCTCTCCCCTATGCTCGACGTGGTCCGCGACCCGACCTTCAACCGTCTTGAGGAAGGATTCGGCGAGGATGCATATCTCACCGCCCGTCTCGGCGTCGCATTCGTCCAGGGCCTGCAGAACGGCGGTCTTGACAAGGGTGTCGCCGCCACAAGCAAGCATTATCTCGGTTACGGCGGAGGCGGAAACAGCGAGCAGAAAGAACTGATGGAAGAGATCCTCCTGCCCCACGAGGCTGTGATAAGGATCGCCGGCAGCAAATCGGTAATGACAGGATATCATGCAGTCCACGGCGTCAACTGTGTTGCCAACAAAGAGATCATGGGAGATATCCTGCGGGACTACGTAGGATTCGACGGAATGTTCGTCAGCGACTACAGCGCCATCAACCAGATTCCGCTGGATCCCGAAGACTATGTCGGCAAAGCTGCGGCAGCCATCAATGCCGGAACTGAGGTCGAGTTCTCAGAAGGAACCTGCTTCTCGCATCTTCAGGCAGCAATCGACAGTGGCCTGGTGAGCAAGCAGAGCTTCGAAAAGGCCGTGAAGAAAGTGCTGACGATGAAAGCCCGTACAGGCTTGCTTGACAAGAATCCCAAACTCTACGCTGAAGGCCGCATCGAGTTTGACAGCCCCGAAGAGCGCCAGACAGCCTATGATATGGCAGCCCAGTCGGTGGTACTTCTCAAGAACAACGGCGTGCTGCCTCTCAAGGGCAGCCTGAAAGTCGCTCTCGTCGGCCCGAACGCAAATTCGCACTGGGCGATGCTCGGCGACTACACCTATCACAGCATGAAGTATTTCTGGAACATGGTGGACGTCGATCCCGATACCCCGGGCATCGTCACCCTGCTTTCAGGCCTGCAGAGCAAGCTTCCGGCCGGGATGGACCTCAGCTACAACCGCGGTATCGACTGGGTGAGCGACACTCAGCTCGCCAATGATGCCGCCGGTGATTCAAGGGCTGCCGAAATGTTGCGCTTTTTTATGAACCGTCGCGTAGAGAGCCCCGACGAGACAGATTTCGACAAGGCCATCGAGGCTGCGGCAGAAAGTGATGTGATAGTGGCTGCGATGGGTGAGAACGTGCTGCTGTGCGGCGAGAACCGAGACCGCGGCGGCATCCGTCTGCCCGGCGATCAGGAATCATTCGTAGAAGCACTCGTTGCCACCGGCAAGCCAGTGGTTCTGATTCTCTTCGGCGGCCGCGCACAGGTAATCGGAGACCTTCAGGACAAATGTGCAGCCATCATCCAGGCGTGGTATCCCGGCGAGGAGGGAGGAAACGCCCTGGCCGACATCCTGCTTGGCAAGGTCAACCCTTCCGGCAAGCTCACCGTCAGCTATCCTGCGGCGGAAGGCACCGGCCCGCTCTGCTACAATTACTCCTGCGACCAGGATCCGAACGTTGCCTGGCCTTTCGGCTATGGCTTGAGCTACACCAGGTTCGAATATTCAAACCTGCAGGTAACCAGGAAAACCTCAACGTCTTCCAAGGCCATCACCATCAGTTTCAACGTACGCAACGCAGGTGATGTGGCAGGTGATGAGATTGCGCAGCTTTACGTCTCTCCTACTTCTGACGACCAGGCTCTGAATCCCATCCAGCTGAGGGGCTTCGAGCGTATCAGCCTTCAGCCTGGCGAAATCAAGAAAGTCGAGATGGTTATGTCTCCCCAGCAGCTCGGTCATTTCGATGACTGGCAGTGGATCATCGCTCCAGGTGAGTATATCATCAAGATAGGCGCATCTTCGATGGACATCCGTCTTCAGTCGTTAGTCAGGCTCAAGGGATCTGCCACGACGATGCCAATCAGAACAGTTTATTTCTCAGAAAGCCTTTAAAATATGAAAAGAATATTCGCTGTATTGCTTGTGTGCACGTTGTCAGTGACGGCATTTGCACAGAAAGTTTCCCAGAAATACATTCCGGACAAGAGCAAGCCGGTACTGCTGGTGTTTACTGCAGACTGGTGCGCCCCTTGCGAGGCTATGAAGCAGAATGTCTTCACCATCGATTCGGTGGCTTCGGCATTGAGCTGCTACAATGTGCTTCTGGTGGATGTGGACACTCCTACCGGCTCTGCTTATCAGGAAAGGTTCTGTAAGAAAGAGGTGCAGATTCCTTACTTTGTGGTGCTGGACCGTTATGGTTTCGTTAAGAACCGCAAGCTTGGTGCGATGGAGCCTGGGCAGTTCATCAGTTTCCTTCGCAATAGCGGAACTCTGGATGAATCTGCAGCTTCTGTCGGTGCGGTGAAATATGTGAAGGTGCCTGACAGGGAGAATTTCAAGAAGGGATGGGAATTCGAAGGTGCTCTTGGTGGCGCCCTGAGTTCTACTACCGACACTACCGCGCGCAAGGCGGGATTCGTCCTTTCCGGTGCGGCAAGGTATCGTGTTTCCCGCTTCGCTGCTTTCCGTACAGGTGCAGACATCGTACTTACCCCGGGTGCTGTAAAGTATATTCCTTCATTGACCTTTGCTGTCCCTGTGGATCTTGAGTTGTATCTGTTCGATCCGGGTTATGTCTTCGCTGGGACATTCTGGGGATATCACAGCGCACCTCAGGTCAAGGGCGTGGGTGACCTCGGCCTGCGTTTCGGTGCGGGATACAAGATTATGGATTTCGATGTCAGGCTGACATACAATCTGGGCATTTTGAATATGAACAAGGGCGATATCGTGAACCGAGTGTCTGCGAATGCCCTGACCCTGACTGTGGGTTACTGCTTCTGACTGCGGTCAGCCCATCTATAAAAAAGACATCGCAACTTTCGCTGCGATGTCTTTTTTCCGCTTTGCGGTGAGGGGGGGATTCGAACCCCCGGTACGGTAAACCCGTACGTCAGTTTAGCAAACTGGTGGTTTCAGCCACTCACCCACCTCACCAAACACCCTCTTGACGCGGTTTCCCACGATGGGGACTGCAAATATAGGCAAATAATCCTTTTGAGCAAAAATAATTAGCGTAGAGCCGGGGATGTAGCTGCCGCAGGCAGATAAATCCCTTTAAGGGCAAGGCCCCCCGGATTTATTTTGTACTTTCCCTGAAAATCAATAACTTGCGATGCATATACATAATCCCCGTCAACAACTAAAACTATATATCATGAAAAGGACCCCCAAAATGGACTATGAGGCCCCTCTGATACAAGTGTACGAGGTGTCTTACGAAAGCGTGATCTGCGTATCCGGAGACACGGAAAAGTATCACAATGGAGAAAGTTACAATGATGATGACTTTAACAGTTAGGGAGAGCGTCACCATGAAAAGAATTCACATTATCGTAGCCATTGCTGCATTTTTCCTGACGGCATGCCAGCAGCAATTAGATGTAGTAGAAATCACTCCTGAAACAGGAGGACAGATCAAGTTCATGGCAACAACCGAATCCGTAGCGACCAAGACAGCACTGGAAGCAGATGGAGACGCCTTCAATGTCGTATGGCGCAGCGGGGATGAGATTGCCATATCAAATTCACCTTCCAGCTGGACTCGTCAAATGATATATTCCACAACCAGCAACACCACACGCGCTGATTTCACTTATGTCAGCGGAGACTCGTGGTCTGGAGCCTATTATGCTTTTTACCCGGCCGACTGGTGGACTTCAAGCACCGCTGCTTATCCAAGAACTCAGTATTATGTTCCTGGAAATATTCCCAAAACGCCGATGGTTGCGTATAGCAACACCACTACCCTCCAGTTCAGGAACATCGGCGGCCTGGTCAAGATAAACCTCAAGACCTCCCTTGATGGTCAGAAAGTCCAGAAAATATACCTCTATTCCGAATCCAGCAGCCTTAGTGGAAGTATCACGAATATGTCTCAGATAATGACGGCAAGCGAACCGGTCGCCGCAACTATGGACCCTAACAGCCCGGCTCAGCATCCTGTAGTACTTGAATGCGGTACAGACGGAGTGGCCATAGGCACCGACCCTACCCCGTTTTATATCGCCGTGCCGGCAACCACCTATACCAGTTTCCAGATTTCGGTAATTACGACCGAAGGCATAAAGCAGGATTTCAGACTCAAGTCCGACAGAAGCGTTGTGGTGGAAAGAAGTGCCATTGCAACCTTCGACCTCACTTTCAACAAGACAGAAGAGATTATCGACCTGAGCGAAAAAGAATCGGCAAACACCTACATGGTAACCGAGAGCGGTTACTACAAGTTCAAGGCTACCGTAAAAGGTAACGGAGGCCTGGATCCTGTAACCGGTACAAAGGCAACGGAGATCAACAAGAACGACATCAGCGGAGTGGTAGCCCTCTGGGAACTCCAGCAACGAGGTATGGGAATCAGGTTTGACAGCAATATACAGGAGTACGAGATGACTTATCACGACGGTTACGTTTATTTCCACACCTTAAGCAAGGGCGCCGTCTATGTTGCCGTCTACAAAGACAAGGAAGGAGGTACTGAAGGTGTCTATGACAAGGATATCGACGAAATTCTCTGGAGCTGGCTGATATGGTCCACCTATGAACCCGGAAAAGTTGTTTACAACGGCAATGCGTTCATGGACCGCAACATCGGCTCCCTGTACGAAGGCTGGTGGGAAGGAAGAGGCTACGATGGCGGTTTCAGCTATCAGTGGGGAAGGCCGGCACCGTTCGCTTCTCCTATTAATCATTCCTATTCGAATCCTTTCAATTACATTCCTCAAAGAACCAATGTCTTCTCATTTGAGAACATAGGAAACGGAACTACAGTAGACTACGCCACATCACATCCGGTCACATTCTTCTACCATCCCAACAGAAGCAACTGGATGCCGGATGACGCAACTTGCATGACCCTTTGGTCAGATGATGTTAAAACCATCTATGACCCGTCTCCTGTAGGCTGGAAAGTTCCTTCAAAGGCCCAGCTGACCGGAATAACATCTGCGATGTCCTTCTATGGAACCGGTTTTATCGGCCCTGCATGCAGTTCTGATTTCGGTTATGGCAATCCTGGCTCTGTTTTGCTGTGGAGCAGCACCTGTGACAACAGTGACGGTTTCATTGGAGCCTGGGCAAACGCTTATGGCTCAATGTATAAAAAATACGGCAACTGGCCAGATGTATATATGATGTCAGGAATGCCTATACGTCCGGTTCAGGACGAGGCTTCCTTGACATACGTAGACCTGAGTGCAGAGGAATCGGCCAACTGCTACATCATTTCCAATTCCGGAGACTATAAGTTCAATGCTACCGTAAGAGGTAACGGAGATGCTACGCTTGCCGGTGTCAGCAAAACCATAAGCGCGTCTGAAATCGCTTCGGCTGATCTTCTTTGGGCAAGTTACGGCACCACTACCGCTCCTGCTGAAGCAGAGATGCTGTATGGTGTGCGCTACGAAAACGGTTATGTATATTTCCGCGTTCCTGAAACCTTCCATGAGGGCAATGCAGTAATTGCAATCAGGAACTCCGGCGGAACGATTCTCTGGAGCTGGCACCTATGGTTTACCACAACAGACCTTGCCAGTCTTGCACAGACTTACAATAGCGGAGCCGTATTCATGGACCGCAACCTTGGAGCGTTGACCAGAACACACAGTTCCTCCAACACCTTCGATTACGGCCTGATGTACCAGTGGGGAAGAAAAGATCCGTTCCAGAATGCCGTTCTCCCAGGATTTAACGACGGTTACGTATCTTCAAGCGACTGGGCTACCTGTTACATTCCAGCCACTCTTGGAGCGGCCGAACAACGCTCTATTATGGCAAACCCTACTGTCGCTTCAATGGTTGCATATCCAACTACGTTCAGCAGAGGATCTTACGCAAACAGCAATTTTGACTACGACAACTGGGCTACTGACATTACCGAAGATCTGTGGCAGGAAAGCAAAACCATCTTTGATCCGTGTCCTTCCGGATGGAAAGTACCTGACAAGAGCGCCTGGAACGATCAGTTTGTCACTTGGCTGAATGGGCATAGTTTCTATCAAGACGGTTTTTATATTGACGAAGGTGGAATTAAATGCCGCTTCCCTGGTATTGCCGCCCGTATGCCTAATGCTGTCTGGGGATACCATAACAACCAGTCATATCAGCTCATGCAGGGACAGGGAGCCCTTGAAAGAACGAGCAATTATCACGTTATCGTATGGGCTCAAAACGGTGTGCTGCTAAAAGAGAAATTCTATTTCGAGGATGACGGTATTTATGGTCTCACCTCCAACCCTACCGGAGTTTACGACTATTCGGATTTTGGAACTGTCCGCAACTTGTACAAGACCAGGGGCGGCAGCGTGCGCTGCGTTAGAGATGAGTAGTAAGCCGGATTTGAAAAAATAAAAAACAACATTACCTTTGCGCCCGACTCGGGATGTGGCGCAGTTGGTTAGCGTACTTGGTTTGGGACCAAGGGGTCCTCCGTTCGAGTCGGAGTATCCCGACGAAAAAAGAGGATGACTAGTTCAGTCATCCTCTTTTTTTATGAAACTTGCCGCAGACCTCTATTGGAAAATCATGGGCAGATATTCCGTGAGGTAGATGCGCCAGTTGCGCCAGATATGGCCTCCTCCAGTTTCCATATACTTGTAAGGATAGCCTGCCTTGTCCAGCTTGGCCATATACTCTTTGTTTGCCTGGTACAGGAAATCAGAATCGCCGCAGGCAATGAAGTAGAAAGGTTTTCCTGCAAACTGCTTTGCGAGTTTTGCATCCAGGTTCTGGTAAATGGGCGAAACAGATTCGTCGGTGACGCCTACGGCGGCTGAGAACAGGCCTACATAGCCGAACAGGTCAGGATTGTTCGCAGAGATGTACAGGCTGTGGAAACCTCCCATCGACAGACCGCAGATAGCCCTTGACTGCTTCTTTGCAACAGTGCGGTAATTCTTGTCAATGTAGTTCACAACCTCCTGGAACGAAGTTTCGAAAGTGCCTTCCATTGTCTTGGGAAGCATGGTTGACTGGTGAATGTAGCCGTTGCCGGTCTGGTGAACGGCGGCCTGCTGGGAGATGTTTCCGTTCGTGAAGACCGCGATCATCGGCTTTGCCTTGCCGGACGCGATGAGGTTGTCGAGGATCTGGGCGGCACGTCCGTGGGTAAGCCATGAATCTTCATCATCGCCGATGCCGTGGAGGATATATACCACAGGATACCTTGTCTTGGTGTTGGTCTCGTAACCGGCAGGAGTATATACGGTCATACGACGGTTGAAACCGGCGACCGGAGAAGGATACCATACGTGCGATACCGTGCCGTGAGGGACATCGTGGATGGCATAGAGATCAGCCGTGCCACCGGGAATCAGGAATTTGGTGGTAAGGGTGGAACCGTCCCTGACAACCACGAGGTTGGCCGGGTCCGGAATGGTGACACCGTCGACGATGAACTTGTAACCGTAGAATTCGGGAGCCAATACGCCTGTGGTGTATTCCCACACGCCGTTAGCACCTTCAACCATATCGACGACCCCCTGTACCTCCTGCCTGCCGACTGTCTGTGCAGGAAGGAAATCACCGGTCACCTGTACTCTTACGGCCTTAGGATCCTGGAAGCGGAAAGTGACAGTCCCGTCATCATTGATCTGGGGAGAATCCACAGGCCCAGGAGCGCTGGAAAGCTCCTGAGCGGAAGCGGCAAACGTCAGGGAGAAGAGAGCCGCCGCGATAATTATCAATTTCTTCATTATGAATTCAATTTTGTACTACTTCTTTGCAATGTTTTCACGCATCTCGGTGTCAGCCTGGATGTTCTTGAACTTGTAATAGTCCATAATCCCGAGATTGCCGTTGCGGAAGGCTTCGGCCATGGCCAGAGGCACTTCGGCTTCTGCCTGGATCACCTTGGCGCGGGCTTCCTGGGCCTTTGCCTTCATTTCCTGCTCCTGGGCGACGGCCATTGCACGGCGTTCCTCGGCGCGGGCCTGGGCGATGTTCTTGTCGGCGTTGGCCTGGTCCATCTGAAGCACGGCGCCGATGTTCTTTCCTACATCCACGTCAGCGATATCGATGGAAAGGATCTCGAAAGCAGTTCCGGCATCAAGACCTTTCTCCAGCACAACCTTGGAGATGCTGTCGGGGTTCTCGAGCACTTCCTTGTGGCTTTCAGCGCTACCGATGGATGACACGATACCTTCGCCGACGCGGGCCAGGATAGTCTCCTCACCTGCACCGCCGACCAGCTGCTTGATGTTGGTACGCACGGTCACGCGGGCCTTGGCGATCAGCTGGATGCCGTCCTTGGCAACAGCAGAAACAGGAGGGGTGTTGATGACTTTGGGGTTTACGGACATCTGCACGGCTTCGAACACGTCGCGGCCGGCGAGGTCGATGGCGGCTGCCATCTTGAAGTCGAGCGAAATATTAGCCTTGTCGGCAGAAATCAGGGCGTTCACTACCTTCGGCACGTTACCCTTGGCCAGATAGTGGGCCTCAAGCTCGTTTGCATTCAGCTTCAGGCCGGCTTTCGTACCTGTAATCATAGCCATCACGATGACTCCCGGGGGAACCTTGCGCCAGCGCATAAGGATGAGCTGGATGAGGGAGATCTTCACGCCGGAAATCAGGGCCTGGAACCACATCGTAACGGGGAAGAGCCACAGAAGGAACAGCAGGCCTGCAAAGCCTATAGCTATCCAAAAGAAAATAGATGTCATAAGTATTTAAGCGTTTATATTCGTTTCTAATCGTTTGAAAACAGCTTTACGAAGATCTTTTCTTCTTCGATGTCAGCTACCTTGACGTCCCTGCGGGCTTCGATAAGGCCGTCGAGAGAATGGACTTCAGCCTCCTCTCCGTTTTCGAAGCGTACGCGGCCCATCGGGTTGAGGCGGGTGGTGGTGACTCCTTTCAGGCCCACTGAGATGCCTTTATCCTTGGGGCGCTGGTCCACTGCGGAGCCGATCTTGGTTTCGAGGGTGGCTTTCTTCCATGTCTTGGACCTGAGGATCCAGATCATGAAGGCTGCCGAAATCAGAACGCAGAAGATGATGGTTATGATGCCTCCGAGATTTCCGAAGTTCACGAAGCCGAAGTAGCAGGCTGCGGCAAGCGAAAGCAGTCCCAGAATACCTGTGAAGGCAAATCCCGGGAGAAGCAGAGTCTCGACCAGCAGCAAAATAAGTCCAAGCAGAATCAATAAGATGATAGGTCCCATATCGGTTTATTTTATGATATCAGTAGAAAGGCCTTTTGCGCCGGCCTCAAGAAGTTTCGCCATCAGGCTTTCGGCTTCGCTGCGGCTGTCAAAAGGTGCTATGTAATATAAGACTTTCCCGTCGTCGGAGGTGCGGCGTGCGATGTCCTTGCTGCAGTTGGCCCTGATCACCTGCAGTATGGCGGCCGGGATGCCCTCCGGATATTCGCTGAAGATGACCTGGTAGCGGTCTTTCACCGCAGCTTCAGCCTTCCTTGCGTTCGTCACGCTGATGCTCTTGCCGTTCTGGAATGCGATGATGAACGCCGAACCGAAGTATTTCTTTACTGTGGTCAGAGCCTTCTGGGCGTCGGCATACTTTGAGAATCTGCCCACGCAGTAGGTATACCTGCCGTTGGTCTGCTTCTTCTCGAACACCGGGCTCAAACCCTTGAGCTGTTTCGGGGTCATCCTGCCGGATCCTGAGAGAATCTGTATTTGGTAGACGATACCGTCTCCTGTGTCGCTGCTTTCGATGACTACGGCTTCATCCAGCACCTTGAAGGTATAGTCATACTGGTCTTCAGGCTCTTCGAACACGACATCCAGGCGCTCAGGGGCGGGGAGGCGGCCGAATTCATAGCTTGGCAGCGGCTGTTCGGCCGTTTTGGCGCTCTTATGTTTCTCTTCGAATTTCTTTCTGTCGATGACGACGCCTTTCTGCAGGCACTCCATCTCGACGTTCTGGATCTTTGTGGAAACTGTGCGGAGCTGCTGCTGGAGCGTGAACATGGTCTGTTCGGCGGTAGCGAGGCTGCGCTGCAGCAGGCCTTTGTCCGCAGCATCCGTGGCGGCGGCATAACGGTTTCGGAGCTCGGCCTGCCTGCCGGAGATGGTTGCGATGGAATCCTTCACATCGAGGTATTCGGCCATCGCTGCGGCAAATCTGAGCTGCAGGGGGTCGTCGTATTCTTCCTCATCCGGTTCCGTGCCGGCCGTCTGCTGCTCCTGCTTCTGAACCTCCAGCGCGGCGATCCTGCGGGCTTCAGCGGGTTTCACGGCGGCCTTCAGAGGTTCATTCTTGAACTGGAGGACATATATGGTGACGGAGTCGGGGCCGCAGTCACGGTTGCTGGCCAGGATTGAGAAATTGCCGTCCGGAGTGTCGCTGTACAGGAAATCATCTCCTACGGAAGAGAAGGGAAAACCCAGGTTCTGAGGCTCGCCCCAACTGCCGGAAGTATCATCCCACTGGCACACGAAAAGGTCGTAGCCGCCCATGCCGAAAAGGCCCTTCGAAGAATAGTACAGTTTTCTGCCGTCATAGGAAACGATGGGCATCACCTCGTCCTTTAGGGACATATGGCTGTCTCCCAGAAGTTCCGGAGCGCTCCACAGGCTGTCCCGGACGCGGGTCGAGGTGTAAATGTCGCTCTGCCCTCCGTTGTCGCGCTCGAAGAACATCCTGTCCAGGGAGGGGCTGAGGGCCGCTATGGTGCCGTCGGCCAGCCTGCCCCAGCGCTCTGTCGGAAGATGTTTGTAGTAGAGGAAGAAATTGGCGGCAAGGACTGTCCTTGTGGCCACCACCACCGGCTTGCAGGCGAACGACAGCATCCCAAGACCGTTGTCGCACTGGGCCATCTTCTCCATCATGGTGTTTCGGAACGCTTCGTCGGTGCTGGCTTCCCAGGCCTGGCGGTAGAATTGCGAGGCCGCTGCAAAATCATATTCTTTTAACTTTGCATCGCCCTGACGCTCCAGACTTGAGGGCTGCTGGGCTGCACAGGTGAAGGATGCAAACAGCAGGAACAAAGTGATAATATGTACTTTCTGGGCGTTCATTGCGACCTCCGGAGCAAACAAAATTACGAAATACTTTAAATATTAGGAAAAAATACTATTTTTGCAGACTATTTTCGAAGTAGGATAATTTGTTAATAAAGAAATAATCACATTATGCAAAGTAAAGGCGCCATTCGTTTAGTGGCAATTCTGATTGCTCTTGCATGTCTGTTCCAGCTTTCGTTTACCCTGGTAACTGCCCTGCAAGAGAAAAAGGCTGCAAAGTATGCCGACACAGTTGTCAGTGCAGTACAGCAAGAGCCTTCATTCCAAGCAGTCTCAGAACTGGACAAAGCTTTCTATCTTGATTCTGTCCGCACGACTGCCAACAATTCTTATCTTGATTCTCTCTCAACCGAGAAGGTTTACTTCGGTTACACCTACAAGGATGTAAAGGAGAAAGAGATCAACCTCGGTCTGGACCTCAAGGGCGGTATGAACGTAGTGCTTCAGCTCGACCTTGCCGAGCTTATCCGCAACTGCGCCCGCGAGAAGACCACCGATCAGTTCAAGCAGGCTCTCGCTCTCGCAAGCGAAAGGGCTGCTACTGACCACACCGACTACATCACTCTCTTCGCCCAGGCGTGGGATGAGGTAGCCCCCGGCCAGAGGCTTTCTTTCGACATCGACCTCGACAAGCTCAACGGTGAGATCAAGAACAAGTCAAGGGCAACTAACGAAGAGATCATTGACCTGCTGAAGCAGGAGGCTGCCAGCGCCATCGACAACTCATACAACGTCGTAGAGCGCCGTGTCAACCAGTTCGGTGTAGCTCAGCCCAACATCCAGAAGATTGCCAGCACAGGTCGTATCCTCGTCGAGCTTCCGGGTGTGAAGGAGCCTGAGCGTGTCCGCAAACTCCTCCAGGGAACTGCATCTCTCGAGTTCTGGCATACCTATACTTATAATGAGATTCTCCCTTATCTGCAGGAAGTGAACGACGCTGAGCGCGAAAGGATTTCATCTCTGAAGACTGACGGCGCCGTCCAGGACGCAGCTGTCGATTCAATCGCAGCCGCTCTCGGCCAGGGCAATGCAGCCAACGACGCTTATGCCGAGACCAACCCTCTCTTCTCGAAGCTGCAGCCGCTGGGCAACAACACTGCCTGCCTCGGTCTGGTTCACTACCGCGATACTGCAGAGGTTGCACGCATGATGCGTGAGAGCCGCGTTGCTTTCCCGAACGATTTTGTTGCAGCATGGTCATTCAAGCCGAGTTCTTATGCTTCACAGCCTGTTTACTATGAGCTCGTGGCTTTGAAGAGCACTGCCGGCAAGGGTGCCGTCCTCGATGGAGGCGTCATCACTTCAGCCCGCGTCAACTACAACCAGATCAGCGGCAACGCTGAGGTTAGCATGACTATGAACAGCACCGGTTCGGCACGCTGGGAAGTCATCACCGAGCAGAGCATCGGCCGTCAGATCGCAATCGTGATGGACGGAAGCGTTTATTCATATCCTAACGTACAGAACAAGATCAGCGGCGGTAGCAGCCAGATCACCGGTAACTTCACTCAGGAAGAGGCCGACGACCTTGCAACTGTCCTCAAGTCAGGTAAGCTCAACACTCCCGCCCGCATCGTTCAGGAGCAGGTTGTAGGTCCGTCACTCGGTAGCGCTTCTATCCGTGCCGGTATGCTTTCATTCCTGATTGCATTCTGCCTCGTGCTTCTCTATATTCTTATATGGTATCGCAAGGCTGGTCTTGCTGCTGATATCGCTCTGTTGTGCAACGTTCTCTTCCTCTTCGGTACCCTGGTATCGTTCGGAGCCGTTCTTACCCTCCCTGGTATCGCCGGTCTCGTGCTGACAATGGGTATGGCCGTGGACGCCAACGTCATCATCTACGAGCGTATCAAAGAAGAGCTCCGCGCCGGCAAGGCTCTGCGTCTGGCCATAAGCGACGGTTACAAGAATGCATACTCAGCCATCATCGACGGTCAGGTGACCACCTTCCTTACCGGTGTGATCCTGTATCTCTTCGGCAGCGGTTCAGTGAAAGGTTTCGCAGCCGTGCTGGTTATCGGTATCATCACTTCAGTCTTCACTTCTATCTTCATCACCAGGCTGATTTTCGAAGGCTGGCTGAAGAGGGGCAAAAACATTACTTTCGACTTCCCGGCCAACAGGAACTTCCTCCAGAATACCAAGATCGATTTCATCGGCAAGAAGAAGATATCTTATCTCGTATCAGGTATCCTCTGCCTTATCTGCCTCGTTTCGTTCTTCACCAAGGGCTTCAGCCTCGGTGTTGATTTCAGCGGCGGTCGTACCTATGTGGTACGTTTCGACACTCCGGTAACAGCCGAGAGCGTGCGTGCTGCAACTATCGAAGAGTTCGGCGAGTCTGCTGAGGTCAAGCAGTTCGGTGGTGCTTCCCAGATGAGGATCACTACTAAATACAAAGTTGAGGAGCAGTCACAGGAAGTTGACAAGGAGATTGAGGGTATGCTTTACAAGGCTCTCGGTCAGTTCTTCGCTACTCCTATGACTCTCGAGCAGTTCACTTCTACTCTGGAGAACCCGAACGGTATTGTTTCTTCAGACCGTGTGGATGCGTCTATCGCGAGCGAGATGCAGCGCGACGCCGTGATCGCCGTGATCCTGGCGCTGATCGTGATCTTCGCTTATATCGCTATCCGTTTCAAGGGCTGGACCTGGGGTCTCGGCGGTGTGACATCTCTTGTCCACAACACCATCATCCTCGTAGGTTTCTACTCTATCTTCAGCGGTATCCTGCCGTTCACTCTCGATGTGGACCAGCAGTTCATCGCGGCCGTGCTGACCATCATCGGTTACTCTATCAACGATAACGTGGTGATCTTCGACCGTATCCGCGAGCACAGGGCTCTCTATCCGAAACGTGATCTCAAGGAGACTGTGAACAGCGCGCTGAACGCTACCTTGAGCCGTACGGTGAACACCTCACTGACCACCCTGGTCGTTTTGATTGCAATCGCAATCTTCGGCGGTGAGTCAATCCGCGGTTTCTCTGTAGCACTTGCACTTGGCGTGATCGTCGGTACTTACGCTTCAATCTTCATCGGTACACCTGTCATGTACGACCTGAACCAGAAGCGTCTTGCCCGTCAGGCAGCTGCCAAGACTCCTTCAAAGAAGTAATATTCATTACATAGATAAAAAGCGCCGGAGGTCGATTCGACCCCGGCGTTTTTTTTGTCGGCCGGATGAACTTACGGGACGGGGTCGTAGCCGGAGCCGCCGAAGGGATGGCAGCGGATGATACGGCGGAATGCGAGCCAGCCGCCTTTGAAGATGCCGTATCTGGTGATGGCTTCGTATGCGTACTGGCTGCATGTGGGGGTATAGCGGCAGTGATTCCCAAGATAAGGCGAGATGCATACCCTGTAGAACTTGATAAGCATCAGGAACGGCCAGGCGCAGACTTTTCGTGCGGACAGAAACACTTTATTCATGGGACTCTGCGGCTTTTGCGGTCACGGCACCGAACGTCTCGACGACAGCCTTCTCGATAGCGGCGTAGTCGAGCACTTCCGGGACGCGGTAGAAGAAGAGGAAGTCGGCGTGGAACCCTTCCGGCAGCTGTGAGCGGTTCAGGCGGACAGCCTCGCGGATACGCCTCTTCAGCAGGTTCCTCTTGACGGCCCTTTTGAAGTTCTTCTTCGGAACGCTCACCGCGAACCGGCAGTTCTCAGACGCCAGCCAGTATACCTTGAACACCGCATTATAATGCGTCGCCCCCTTGCTCAGAAGGGCATCGAAGTCCTTGCGATGGTGCAGCCTGACGCTCTTGGGATAAGACAGGGTGGCCATAACGCCGCGCTCCTATTTTGCGAAATAGTTCGAAAGAGCAGCAGCTATGGAAGGAGATTCGGGAGTGGGAGCCTCGATCTCGATAGCGAGCGAAGCATCCTTGGCAGCCTTGGCCGTGCCTTTCCCGTAAGTAGCAAGAAGGAGGTCTTTCTGAGTGAACTCAGGGAAGTTCTTGAACAGAGACTTCACATCCGACGGACTGTAGAAGACCATCATACCGTATTTCGACAGGTCGACATCCTGCTTGATGTCGCTGCACACCGTGCGGACCAGGATAGCACTGCCGAAATTGTATTTGGCATTCGTGAACATTGCCTTGACATCGCTCCTGAGGGAATCAGTGCAGGATATGAGGAACTTCTCGTTCTTGTGCTTGGTGCCGATGCAGTCTATCAGGGAAGCCGAACTTCCTTTGCCGAAGAATATCTTGCGTTTGCGATAGACGATGTATTTCTGGAGATACAGGGCGATAGCTTCAGACTGGCAGAAGTACTTCATAGTCTCCGGAATGGTGACGCGCATCTTCTTGGCCAGGTTGAAAAACGAATCGATGGCCGTGCGTGAGCTGAATACAATGGCCGTATAATCCAGGATATTTACCCTCTGCGAACGGAAATCGTTGAGAGTGACCGGTTCAACCTTGAAAAAAGGAATGAAGTCTATATCCAGACCATACTTGTTGACCAGTTCGGTATAAGGAGAGCCCGCAGTGGGCGCAGGTTGCGAAATCAGAATCCTCTTCTTGCTATCTTCTATGCTCATAATGAGATGATTGCACCAATCAGTAAGCCTGCCGGCAAAAATTCAAACGCGCAAAGATACAAAAAACAGAAGAAAATAGAAAAACCAGCCTCCAGAAGGTATTTGCAGGCCCTTGCGCAGTACATGGCATAGCAGCAGGAAACGACTGCAAAGAAGATGGTCTTGGCAAAGTCATAAGATCCTTCGCCGAACAGCATCGGAATGACGAAAGCCGGCAGCGACAGCAGGGTGGTGGCCACAAGCGTGACCCTTCCGGAGTTGCGGATAGTGTCGAAGACGCTGGTCGTACCCTTGTACCATCCTATGAATGCGAAACACAGCACCCTCACCAGCAGGTACGCTATGAATGCGGCGCACAGATATGCGAGGCTCAGCGATGTCCATCCCCTTGTATATACCAGCATCAGGATGACGGGCAGGCAGATTACGCTGGTCCTGTTCACTGCCGAAAGCGAAGTCTGGTTCTCGCAGATATTCTGGATCTTGTCGCTGCTGTTGAAGAAGGTGTTGAGCGACAGGGACGAAGCAAGCACGATCCGGTTGAAATACAGGATGCAGTAGAAGACCATGAAGAGCACCAGAATTGTCGTCGGCCAGGAATATCCCGGGGCGGGAACGGTTCCGAAATGTTCCGCGTATTCGGCAATCTTCGAACTGCCGGGCCAGGCCTCGTCTATCGTCTGCAGAAAGAAAACCATCTAGTTGCCCCTTTTGGCATTGTACCCCATACTTTTGAGCAGAGCGACGACGCGGTCCCTCCAGTCTCCCTGGATAAGGATTTCCCCGTCCTTGGCGCTGCCTCCGACTCCGCATTTGGTCTTGAGCGTCTTGGCGAGCGCTGCGAGGTCGTCGGAGCTGCCCACGAATCCTGACACAAGGGTCACCTGCTTCCCGGCACGTGCGCGGCGGTCGATGCTCACGATGAGCTTCTGCTGCGCTGCGGGCAAAGTCTCCGCTTCCTCTTCTGCGGAGGTTTCATATTTGAAATCCGGGTTGGTGGAATATACCACTCCGAGTCTGTCTTTCCAGTCTTGCATAGCTTTAATATGACCCCCAAAGTTAGGTATAAAAAAAGTAATTACTAAATTTGCCCTTTTACAGAATCTGTTCTGAATATGGAAAAAAGGAAGTTCACTAGAATAAACAGAATCATATCGATCGTCGTCCTGGCGTTCTCAAGTTTCGTATATCTGGCCACCATCGAGCCGACCGTCAGCTTCTGGGATTGCGGCGAGTTCATCGCGTCTTCTTATAAGCTGGAGGTGGGACACGCTCCCGGCAATCCGGTGTTCCAGCTGTTTGCGCACATCTTCACCTTGTTCACGGATGCCGAGCACGCCGCTGCTGCCGTCAACTGCTTCAGCGCGATGTGCAGCGCCTTCACGATATTCTTCCTGTATCTGACGATTGTTCATTTCGGCCGCAGGATCATCGAGGCCAAAGGCCGCAAGATGACTCTTGGCAACGCTGTCGCAGTGTGGGGCGCCGGTGTGGTAGGCGCTCTGGCTTACTGCTTCTCCGACACTTTCTGGTTCAGCGCAGTTGAGGGTGAGGTATATGCAATGTCTTCGATGCTCACAGCCATAGTGTTCTGGGCCATCCTGAAGTGGGAAGAAGAGGCCGACGAGGCATATGCCAACCGCTGGATCATCCTGATCTGCTTCCTTACGGGCCTTTCAATCGGAGTGCACCTTCTGAACCTCCTGGTAATTCCTGTCATCGCATTCATAGTATACTACAAGAAGCACAAGGATGAAAAGGTCTCTCTCTGGAAATCCTTCCTCATCCTGCTCCTCGGCGGCGTGTTCGTTGCACTGGTGCTGTACGGCATCGTGCCTCTGCTGCCCAAGCTGCTGGCTGTCACCGACCGTTTCTTCGTGAACACCCTCGGCTGCCCCTTCAACGTCGGCACGACCTTTATGATGCTGGTGATCTTCGTCGCCTGCTTCCTGCTGCTGGCCCGTTTCCGCAAGAAGAACCGCGTCCTGGCGCACACTGCAGTCCTCGGCCTGCTGGCCATCGTCATCGGCTATTCGACCTTCGCAATAGTGCTCATCAGGGCTTCTGCAGGCACACCTACCAATGAATACGATCCCAACAACCCGTATACGCTCATCCGCTATCTGAGCCGCGAGCAGTTCGGTTCCGCCCCGATCATATACGGCCAGCAGTACACCTCTGTCATCGAGGCCAAGGAGAGCACATACTATACCCAGCTGGGCGACAGGTACATCAAGACCGACAGCCCTCTGTCCGGGAAATACCCTTCAGGCGCCAAGACTGTCTTCCCCCGCATGTGGAGCACCCAGAGCCCTCTGCACGAGGCTTTCTATGACACCTACACCGACGGCAAGTTCAAAACCGGCAAGGTGAAGATGTCCAACGGCGAGTGGAAGACCAACAAGATGCCCTATTTCAAGGATAACCTGCGCTTCTTCTTCGACTACCAGCTGAACTATATGTATTTCCGCTACTTCTTCTGGAACTTCGTGGGCCGTCAGAACGACTTCCACGGCCAGATTCCGGGAGACGTGACCAACGGCAACTGGGAGAGCGGCATCCGCTTCATCGACGAAGCGCGCCTCGGTCGTCAGGACGTGGCTCCTGACTATCTTGCCCACAACGATGCGAAGAACCACTATTTCTTCCTGCCGCTGCTGCTCGGCCTGATCGGCTTCTTCTTCCAGCTGAACAAGGACGGCCGCGGCTGCTGGATCAATTTCCTGCTGTTCTTCCTCACGGGCATCGCCATCATCCTTTATCTGAACCAGCCGCCCTACCAGGTGCGCGAGAGGGACTATGCCTACGCAGGCTCGTTCTATGTGTTCACGATATGGATCGGCCTTGCCGTGATGTGGCTGAAGGAACTGCTCGACAAGATCCTCAAGCCCGACGAGGAGAAAGAAGCCGGCAAGAGCGTCATCTCGGCAGGAGTGGCGACAGCCATCTGCCTTGCAGTGCCCGTGCTGATGGGCTGCCAGAACTGGGACGACCACGACCGCAGCAACCGCTACACTGCCCGCGACATAGCTTACAACTACCTGAACAGCTGCGACCCGAACGCCATCATAATAACCCACGGCGACAACGATACCTTCCCTCTGTGGTATGCCCAGGAGGTGGAGGGTGTGTGCACCGACGTGAGGGTGATGAACACCTCGCTGCTCGGAATGGACTGGTACATCGACCAGATGAAATGCAAGATGTACGAGTCCGAGCCGCTGAACATCGACTTGCCGAGGATTGACTACCTCTACGGCACCAACGACTATGTGCCGATCGTAGAGGCCCTCCAGGGCACGGTCGACCTCAAGTTCGTGATGGATGTATTCAAGGATCCTAAATACCGCCAGAACGGTTCTAACGACGGTATCCTGGTGTCGAAGAACCTGCGCATCCCTGTCAACAAGGAGAATGTCATCAAGTATGGCATCGTCGACGAAAAACACTACGACAAGATTCTCGACTACATCGACATTACGATCAATGCCAATGCTGTGGACAAGAGCGAACTGATAATACTTGACCTTCTGAGCAACTATGAATGGGACAGGCCGATCTACTATGTCAGCTCGTCAGGAGAAGGCAGCATCAAGAACGCGAAGTACCTGCGTGACGACGGCTTCGCATACAAACTCGTTCCTCTCGACTGCGACAGTCTCGACACTGTCGGATCGATGGACTACGACCTGATGTATGACCGTATCATGAACGTCTACCGTTATGATTCTTTTGCAAAGGATTTCCACGTGGACTATCAGAACCTTTATACCTTCTCGGCGGTATGCCCTCTCAGGTCCCAGTTCGTGAACACCGCCGAAGCGCTGCTGGCTGCCGGAGAAAGCGACAAGGCAGCCAGGCTGCTCGACAAGTGTGTCGAGATGATACCGCAGAAGAACTTCCCCTACAACATCTCGATGCTTCAGAGTATCAACGAATACAGCATGATCAACATAATCGAACTGTATCTCAAGTGCGGCCAGGTCGACAAGGCGAAATCCATCGCCGAGGCATTCGTCGACGAGACTGCCATGATTACGAAGTATTACGGTCAGGGCTGGCCCTCTGAGAGCGGTATGCTCAACGAAGACCGTGTGAAAAACAATCTGCAATACATTTATTACGTGAATTCCATCATGAAGAGTTACGGACAGACAGAGTTTGCTGATGCATTGATGGAAAAAGTGAAAGCATTATAGTAATGAAAAAGAATTTTGTACAGGAGCTCCAGTGGCGCGGAATGGTGCACGACATTATGCCGGGCACGGAAGAATTATTGATGAAAGAACAGGTATCTGCTTACGTGGGCATCGACCCTACTGCAGATTCTCTTCATATAGGACACCTTGTGGGAGTGATGATGCTCAAGCATCTTCAGAACTGCGGCCACCGTCCGGTGGCTCTGGTCGGCGGCGCGACCGGAATGATCGGCGACCCTTCCATGAAGTCCGCCGAGCGCAACCTGCTCGACCAGGAGACTCTCCGTCACAACCAGGAGTGCATCAAGAAGCAGCTTGCCCGCTTCCTCGATTTCGACAGCAAGGCTCCCAACGCTGCCATAATGGTGAACAACTACGACTGGATGAAGGACTTTACCTTCCTCGATTTCATCCGCGACATCGGCAAGCACATCACCGTGAATTATATGATGAGCAAGGATTCGGTGAAGAAGCGTCTGAGCGGCGAGGAGCGTGAAGGCATGTCTTTCACGGAGTTCTCTTACCAGCTGGTGCAGGGCTATGACTTCATGTTCCTGTACGAGCACGAGAACTGCAAGCTGCAGATGGGCGGAAGCGACCAGTGGGGCAACATCACCACCGGCACCGAGCTCATCCGCCGCAAGTTGGGCGGCGAGGCTTTCGCCATGACCTGCCCGCTGATCACCAAGGCTGACGGCGGCAAGTTCGGCAAGACCGAGAAGGGCAACGTATGGCTCGACCCTGCCCGCACTTCTCCTTATACCTTCTACCAGTTCTGGCTGAACGTGAGCGACGAGGATGCCAAGAAGTACATCAAGATATTCACTATGCTCGATCAGGAGCAGATTGCTGCCCTCGTGGCAGAGCAGGAGCAGGCTCCGCACCTGCGTCCTCTCCAGAAGGCTCTTGCCCGCGAGATCACCGTCATGGTACACGGCCAGCAGGAATACGACAAGGCTGTCGAGGCCTCAAGCGTGCTGTTCGGCAACGCCACTTCGCAGGTGCTTCACAATCTCGACGAGCAGACATTCCTCAGCGTGTTCGACGGCGTGCCTCAGTATGCTCTCGACATGGCTCAGCTGGGCGCTCCGGTGCTGGATATGCTGGCGGTTGCCACTGACGTTTTCCCTTCAAAGGGCGAATGCCGCAAGATGATCCAGGGCGGCGGTCTGTCTGTCAACAAGGAGAAGGTCACCGACATCAATGCCACTATGCCGGCCGATCTGCTGCTCAACGGCAAGTATATCCTCGTACAGAAAGGAAAGAAGAACTATTATATCCTCAAATTCGAATAAAATGGAAGGCAATGAGAGCACCAGGCAGCTGAAGGTTGCCGGCCAGATAAAGCGCGATATGGCGGAAATCATCCGCGGCCGCGGGATGGCTGCGTTCGACGGCGCCCTTGTCACTGTCAGCGGGGTCAAGATCAGCTCCGACCTGGCGGTTGCGAAAGTCTATCTGAGCATATTCCCGTCGAGCAAGACCGAGACTGTGATGCAGACCATCGCCCAGATGTCAAGTTCGCTCCGCGGAGAGCTCGGGCGTCGCGTGGCAAAGCAGCTGCGCATCGTTCCGGAGCTTACTTTCTATGTGGACGATTCTCTCGACTACGTAGAGCACATTGACGAGCTGCTGAAGCTGTAATCCCTGATGAAGCCGGATTTCTTCATAGCGAAGCGCTACCTGTTCGCCCGCAAGTCGCATAATGTCATCAACATTATCTCGATTATCTCTGCGGCAGGCATTGCGATAGGCTGTGCTGCGCTTGTGATAATCCTTTCGATCTATAACGGCTTCGACAGTCTGGTCAAGGATCTCTACGACTCCACCAGTCCAGACCTGCTGATAACCCCCGCCAAAGGCAAGACCTTCACTGCGGACAGCGAGGCTTTCGCTCAGCTGCGCAGCGACCCTTCGGTAGCCAGCTTCAGCGAAGTGCTGGAGGAGAACATATTCCTGATGTACGGCGACAACCATGCGGTGGTGACGGCGCGCGGCGTCGACAGCCTGTATGGCGAGGCGTCCGGCCTTGCTTCGAGGCTCACTGCGGGGAATTTCCTGGTTTCTGAAGGCGGCTCGCCGAGGATGGTGCTTGCGGCCAAGGTTTCCGGCACGCTCGGTGTCAACCTCGCCTTCCTGACGCCTGTTTCGGCCATATATCCGGCTGTCGGCGACACCTTGAACCTCTTCGACCCGGCTTCCATCCTCCAGACGGAGTATATATTTCCTTCGGGAGTCATCTCGGTGGACGATAGTTTCGACGGGAAATATGTCTTTATGCCGCGTGACCTGCTGGGCAGGCTCACCGGCCACGACGGGATAAGCAGCGTGGAACTCCGTTTCGCGCCGCAGGCCCTCAGCTCGGGCGGAGTGGTGACAAATGCCGTCCAGAAGAATGTGGCCCGCCTGCTCGGCGACAGTTTCGTGGTGCGCAACAAGTATCAGCAGAACGAGTCTCTCTACAAGGTGATGCGCTACGAGAAGCTGGCCGTCTATTTCATTCTGATATTCGTGATGCTGATCATTTCCTGCAATGCGCTGGGTTCTCTCTCGATGCTCATCATCGACAAGAAGGAGGACATCGAGATACTGAGTTCGATGGGTGCTACGAAGAAGCAGATAAGGCGCATCTTCAGGATGGAAGGGTGGATGATTTCGATGCTCGGCATCGTAATCGGCATCTCGCTGGGCCTTCTGATATGCTTCCTCCAGGCTCGCTACTGCTTCGTCAAGCTGCCGGGCAATTTTGTGGTGGACGCTTATCCTGTGAAGGTGCAGTGGGGTGACGTGCTGGTGGTGTTCACAATCGTGGCTGCGATAGGTGCTATAATGGCACAGCTGCCGGTCAAAAGGGGTATCAAGTAGTGCCAAATTGGCAGACTGCCGCGAGTGGCACTTAATTTGCCGTATCCTGGCCTCGAAATGAAAACAAACAAATAATTAAAACAATAAAACTATGAACATTAAACCCTTAGCAGACAGAGTGCTTGTTGAAGCCAAAGAGGCTATGACCAAGACAGCAAGCGGATTGTATATTCCCGATACGGCAAAAGAGAAACCCCAGGAAGGTGTAGTGGTTGCAGTTGGCAACGGTACCAAGGATGACCCTATGGAGCTCAAGGTTGGCGACACCGTGCTTTACGGCAAGTATGCAGGTTCTGAAGTTTCTGTCGACGGCAAGACTTATCTGATTATGCGTCAGAGCGATGTCGTTGCAATTGTTTGCTAATACGTATAAACATTTAAAAAGTATAATAATATGGCAAAAGAGATCAAATTTGACATCGAGGCTCGCAACCTGATGAAGGAAGGTGCAGACGAGCTGGCGAATGCGGTGAAGGTGACCCTCGGTCCCAAAGGCCGCAATGTTGTCATCGACAAGAAATTCGGTGCTCCCCAGGTTACCAAGGACGGCGTGACCGTTGCGAAGGAGGTTGAGCTTGAGAACCGTTTCCAGAATATGGGTGCCCAGATGGTGAAGGAAGTTGCATCCAAGACTAACGACCAGGCCGGTGACGGTACCACTACTGCTACCGTTCTTGCACAGGCTATCCTTGACGTGGGCCTCAAGAACGTTACTGCAGGTGCCAATCCGATGGACCTCAAGCGCGGTATCGACAAGGCTGTCGCTGCTGTTGTCGAGAGCCTGAAGAAACAGAGCCAAACTGTAGGTCACGACTATTCAAAGATCGAGCAGGTCGGCACTATCTCTGCCAACAACGACAATTACATCGGCAAGCTTATCGCCGAGGCTATGGAGAAAGTCCAGAACGACGGTGTGATCACTGTCGAGGAGGCCAAGGGTACTACCACTGAGGTCAAGGTTGTCGAGGGTATGCAGTTCGACCGCGGTTACATTTCAGCATATTTCATGACTGAGCCTGACAAGATGGAGGCTGTGCTTGACAATCCTTACATCCTGCTTTCTGAGAAGAAGATTTCTACGATGAAGGACCTTATGCCTATCCTCGAGCCTATCGCCCGTGAAGGCAAGTCTCTGTTCATCATCGCTGAGGATGTTGACGGCGAGGCTCTGACTACTCTCGTTGTGAACAAGATTCGCGGTACCATCAAGGTTGCTGCCGTCAAGTCTCCGGGCTTCGGTGACCGTCGCAAGGCTATCATGGAGGATATCGCTATCCTTACCGGCGGCAAGGTTATCTCTGAGGAGCGTGGCTACACTCTCGAGAATGCTACTGTTGATATGCTCGGCCAGGCTGAGAAGGTTGTCATCACCAAGGACAATACTACTATCGTGAACGGCTGCGGCGACAAGGAGGAAATCCACAACCGTATCGTTTCTATCCGCAGGCAGATCGAGACTACTACCAGCGATTATGACCGCGAGAAACTCCAGGAGCGTCTCGGCAAGCTGGCTGGCGGTGTTGCTGTGCTCTATGTGGGTGCTGCCAGCGAGATTGAGATGAAGGAGAAGAAGGACCGCGTTGAGGATGCGCTGAGCGCTACCCGTGCTGCTGTCGAGGAAGGTATTGTTCCGGGCGGCGGAGTTGCTTACATCCGTGCTGTGGAGGCTCTCAAGGATCTCAAGGGTGAGAACGAGGATGAGCAGACTGGTATCAATATCGTGGCTCGCGCTATCGAGGAGCCTCTGCGTACTATCGTGGAGAATGCTGGTGTCGAGGGCAGCGTGGTTGTCCAGAAGATCAAGGAGGGCAAGGATGACTTCGGTTACAATGCCCGCACTGACAAGTACGAGAAGTTGTATGAGGCTGGCGTGATCGATCCTACCAAGGTGGCTCGTATTGCTCTGCAGAACGCGGCTTCTGTTGCCGGCATGTTCCTGACCACTGAGTGCGTCATCGCCGACATCCCCGAGCCTGTTCCGCCCACTCCTCCGATGCAAGGCCCGATGATGTAATGGCATCACACGCTTTTGAAAAACAGGTCGACGTTTCCGCCGGCCTGTTTTTTTATCCCCGCAAACCTGCCTTTCGCGGGACAGACGGACGGAAAACAGCCTCGTATCCCGGCGAACCCGCCTTTCTCGGGACACACGGACGGAAAACAGCCTCGTATCCCGGCGAACCCGCCTTTCTCGGGACACACGGACGGAAAACAGCCTCGTATCCCGGCGAACCCGCCTTTCTCGGGACGGACGGACGGGAAACAGCCTCGTATCCCGGCAAACCGCCCTTTTGCGGGACAGACGGGCTCATGGAAACTGCAGCTGCACGGAAAGCAAGGCCTTCGGGGGGTTCCGTGAGCTGCCGCTCACTCCAATCCCTCCCACCGCATACTTCGTCCTGCTTCGCAGAACTCGTCTTCGGCGGGTCCCTCCCTCTCTGCATGCCGAGGGCGGCCAGCCCCCGCTCAGGCCTTCTTTCCGATGCGGCTGCAGCCTACATGTGTTTTCCTGGGCAGAAGTTATCCTAGCCGGACAAAGCGAGACGTAAGGCAGAGATCGCTTTGCTGGCTGGAGATAACTTCATCCGTCATCAACACGCCCGACTGAAAATGAGTAATAAAAAAACCGAGGGGATAGAGAAGAGTTCTTTTGGCTCGGATTATTCTAAACCGTCACAGAGACCACTAATATCTGCGATAGTGAGTCCTAACCATTTCCACTTTGCCATTGCGAATGCGAGTATACGCTTTCACGACGGCAACACGTATTATCTCCACTCTAATGGAGATGCGCACAAATTGGTGATAAGTTCTCATGTTACAATGTGATTAGATAATTAAGGTGAGAGAACTTCACTCCCTTGTTTCAGCACTTCCCCTCGGTTAGGGTTCTTATTAGAGAAAAAAGCAGGCATCTATTTAGTGGATAGATGCCCGCTGTGTTTCTTAATTATCCTTTTATTATCACAAAGAACAACTGCGAAGGTAGAGATTATTTCGATAATTCAAAAATAAAGCAACACAAAAAAAGGCTGACCGTGATGGCCAGCCTTTTGATATCAGGTTCTTCCGGAATTAGAAGGTGAACTTCAAGCCGACGTTTGCATCAGTGTAGCCAAAGTTTCCATGGAAACCATTGCCGAAATCCATATAGAAGCCAGGGTTGTAGTCTACAGAGAGTGCAAAAGGAATTTTTTGGAATGCGTACTCAAGACCGATGTTACCGAAAGCGGCAGCGAGGAAATAAGTGTTAGCTGCGAAAGTTGCACCGGCGCCGACACCGAGACCATAGAAGAACTGGAGACCGCCAGCGATCGGAACATTCCAATCAAAAGTGTCAGTAACATACAAGCTCAGATGCTCGCTGCTCAATGACAGATTAGCTTTATAATCAAAGAAGTTAGAAGCACCGACGAACTGCTTGTAAGTCAGACCGAGGTTACCGGGCCATCCACCTTCAAGACCGATGGCTGCATTGTAAGGCTGAGCCTGAGCAGCTGTGAATGAAATGAACATTACAGCAATAGCGATAAAGAATTTCTTCATTGTTTTAATTGTTTTGTGTGTTAAATTTCAACACAAATATAGCAATTTATTTATATTTGGTTCCAAACAGCAGTTTATGAAACTCCGTGCATCCGTCATACCAGTCCTGACCGCCGCCCTGACCATCGCTCTGACCGTCTCCTTAGCAACCTCCTGCAAGGACAAGATCGGGCCGCAGCCATTCCCTATGCCAAAGGTTCCCGTAATGATGACATCAGGTCCGGACGTCCAGAATTATCTCGTCTCACATTTCTGGCAGCCCTTCTTCGCCGAGGACAGGGTATACTCCAGAGACACAGCCCTGATCGGCGGAGTGACAAGAGACGAATTCCAGGCAGCCTATACCAACTATGCCACTATGCTCATGACTGCAGACGTGCAGAGAGGCCTCAAGGCGCAGGAATACCTGCTGGCAGAAGCCGCGAAGATGAAAGCAGCCGACCCTGACAGCAAGGTATGGGAATCAGTGCTGTCGATCAGCGACGCGATGCTCTACGATCCCCAGTCCCCGATCCGCAATGAAGAAATGTACATACCTGTCGAAGAAGCGAAGGTCACGTCTCCTTACACGTCAGATGAAGAAAAAGCAGACGCAGCAGCCTTGCTTCCGAGGTTGAAACTCAACAGGCTCGGCACCCCTGCGGCCGATTTCGGCTTCACGATGCGCAACGGCCGCAAGATGCGTCTCTACGACGTCAAGGCCGACATCCTGATAATGCTGTTCTCAAACCCAGGCTGCGAAAACTGCAAGGAAGTCATCGACCAGATGTCCGCAATGAAAGGGCTGGACGACCTCATCGCATCCGGCAAGATGGCGATAGTCAATGTCTATCCGGACGCCGACCTCGAGGCCTGGCGCGACTATGCACCAATCTATCCTGACAACTGGTATAACGGCTACAACGAAGCCCTGGACGTCGCAGGCGGTCTATATAACCTGCGCGCCATACCGTCTCTCTACGTGCTTGACGAAGAAAAGAACGTGGTCTTCAAAGATGTGGCTCCGGTTATTCTCTTCAATTATCTGAACGCGGCTCTTGCCCGCTAAGCAGCCCCTACTCGCTAACCGGCTCTTGCGCGCTAGCTTCCTCCTGCGCCTCAGCCTGCTCCTGCCGGTCCACCATCTTCTTCCACTCGATCCAGCCCCTGATGGAGTTGATGAGGTAGAAGCTCCACATAATCACCATCGGCCCTGAATGCGGCTCACCTTTGACTAGCAGAGCCACCCACATGGCCAGGAACAGCGCATTCGAGAGATTCCAGGGTACCCACTGCTCCATATAGGCACGGACCATCAGAATCATGGCGACAACGCAGAGCATCGTGCTGGCCCCGTCCTGCCACGGCTGTGCGTCGCCGAACTTCACGAGAATCAGCGAGCAGGCCACGATTGCCACGACGGTGATCAGAGCAGTGATGATTCTGCCTCGCGACTCCATCTTGCGCGGCACCACAATCGTGCTCTGACCGCTCTGAAGCCTCTTGCGCCACTGGAAGAAACCTATGAACTGCATCGGGGTGTAGTAGAGGCCGTTCAGTGCAGCCGCACCCCAGAGCTGGCTCTTGTAACATATGTACGCATACAGCGTCACGTTGATCAGTCCGAAGAGATAGTTGACAATGCTGCCGTTGACACAGAGCACAACGCAGATGATTCCGGCAATCGACGATATGGTGCCGATGATGTCGAAACTGTTTGTCATTATCGAATTGACGATGTTGCAGGCCACGATTCCTATGAGCAGGAACCAGTCAAACGGACCGAGCAGATGTTTCTTTGCCATTGCAGTAAGAAGCTATAAAGAATAAGAAGTTATGAACTGAAAATTGTTTTGCCAGGTGTGGGTAGGGATATCCAAATATCGCGCCCAGCGCACGCCCAACTGCAGTTCGGCGCCGATGCGCAGGAAGTGCCCCTGGAGCGTGGCGGAAGTTCCGTACGACCACAGATGCACCTTGTTGTCGCTGCGCAGGTTGTCTATCGCACAGTCGATGAACGGAATGAGGTTCACCCTCATCAGGTAGAACAGCGTGGTCGGCTGGAAGTCGCCGATGTAGATGGGAATTGCGTAGTCCGCCGATATCTTGGCATAGTCTCGCAGGATGTACGACTGGTATCCTCTCGGCATACGCGCCAGGTTGGTGATGGAACCGTTGTTGCCGTCGCCGGTCTGGTACTGGTATTCGGCGTCGATCTTGAAGCCTTGCTGCTTGGTGACACCGGGCAGATAGCCGTAGCCATGGAGGTATCCCAGCAGGCCGGAATTGTTGAGGTTGCCCTTGGCATAGGCGCCGCGGACCTCCAGCCCGATTCCGAGCCTGGGCATAAGCGCCGTCTTGGTCTGGGGCAGCATCGCGTAGTAGCGGATACCGTACTGCAGATCCATATTGTAGTGGGCCTTCTGCCCTTCGAACTCTATCACGTCGTTGGTGTAGTTGAACTCAATCTCGGGAATCAGCCCCCGGTTGACGCCCGTACGGCTGAGATTGATGGGAAGATACATCTTGGACGATATCTCGAGGGCCGCCCTGTCGGTAGTATCCACGACAGAGTACTTGGCGTTTTCGACATCCATCACGCGGATGATGTGCTTGTTGCGGTCATTGTAGTCCACCGACAGCTCGAAGGCGGGATACAGCCCGTTGTAGACGAAGTGCAGGTGCCCTGCGTGGAAGCCGTGGTGGTATGAATAGCCTACCTGCGTCTCTGCGGTGCCGAGCAGGTTCTGCATCAGTATGGTGGCTCCCGGAGCGGCGAGCTGGTAGTAATGCTCGTAGCTGAGGTCCATTATGCGGTTGACGCTGAAATAGAGCGGAGCCCAGGAGTGAACGTGGAAGAAGTTTGCGGCCTTGCTGAAATGTTTCGGCTGGATGGCTTCTATGGAATCGCGCAGCGCTGCGGCATCTTCTGCGGACATCGGAGTCACGTGCGACTGGGCCATGTCTGACAAGTAGTCGGCAAAGTAAAAATGATATGGCTCATCCATCGATGCGGCCTTGTTCACCAGCGAATCCTGCGGAGTGCGCACCGGATGGTAACCCTTGTTGTCGTAATAAGTGTAGTAGAGCATCCTTTTCTCGTCATCGTAGGTAGGAGAGAAGGCGCCGTACGGCACGTTGGTCAGCTTGGTGACGGCCCCGGTGGCGGGAGAATAACTGTACAGGTTGGTCACGCCGTCGAGGTCCGTCTGGAAGACGATGTCGCTGCCGTAGTTGTTGAGGTTGAGGATAGTGCGCGTCTGGTCGGGAATCTCGCAGCGCCATGCGGACTGGCCGAGCCCCAGGGCGATATCCTGAAGGTTGATGGAATACAGCCCCCAGCCGTCGTTCGTCACGATGCCGGCGTACATCCTGTCGCCGACCCACACAGTCTGCTTGATCTGGCCGTCCTTTGCGGCGCGGACCGAAGCTACCTTGTGCCCGTCTTCGCGGTCGATAAGAACCAGGTTCGAGCAGCCCTGCAGAGGGTATTCTGTAACAGAAATAAGGTCACCGTCATACGTGAAGGCAGGGTTGTAGTAGCGGGTACCGTGGGTTATGTTGCGCACCTTGCGGGTGTTGATGTCGTACTCGCGGATTATGGAGTGGTCTTCCAGTTCCCAGCGCTCGTCAGGAATGATTTCGCTCCACATCAGGCTGTGGTCTGAAGAAGGCTTGAGCTGGCTGACTCGGCCTGACGAAGCGAAGGGGCGCACGAAATGCTCGTTGCCTTCAGGGTCGATGGCTATCAGCTGGCTGACGTCCTCATAGCCGGCCTTGACAGCATATACATTCCCGTCGGCCAGAGGCACGGGAGAATGATATGACGTGTAGTATTTGTTCGGGTTGTTGCTGATCCACTCGGTGTAGTTTACCGGTCCGCGCTGTTCCAGGTCCTGGCGGAAATACTCGCGGAACAGTTTGACTCCCGAACGGAAGTGCTTGCGGGCGGTATTGTTGGAGTAGCGCATGAAGGCTACGTTGTATATACCAAGGTTGTACACCTCGTGGGTCCAGGCATTCAGCACCTGCCCAGGATAATAGTAGTTGTCACTGTAGTACAGGGCCGTCGTGTGCATCAGATAGCCCAGCGTATATTTATTGGGAGCGTAATTTCGGTACGATCCGTAGCGCCAGTTGTCATAAGACCTGTTCTCGCCCTCCATTATGGATGCTTTGATGTCCATCAGGAAGTTGGGGTCTCGGCCGCGGCCGGTGTTACTGAAATTGGTCTCGTTGTGCACGGCGTCTCCCTCCAGGAACCAGCCGGAAGGGTACATTCCGACGCCGAGGCCGGAACTCTGTTCGCCCAGCAGGTAAGAAGCAAACTTGAAGAAACCCTTGGTGTAATGGGTCATCTGGTCGATGTGCCGGGCCTCGTGGAGCGACAGCTGCTGCTCCCAGTTCTGGGCATAGCCGCCTTTGAATTCGGGAGTGGAGAGGATGTCGACCCTTTTAGGAGCCCAGACCACGACGCCGTTGCTCAGCGAGGTGTATGGGTGCAGAACCAGAGGGATGTTGGCCATTTCGACACCCATTCCTTCGTTGGTTACGCGGCGGTTCTTCTCGAAGTTGTATAGGTATTCCCGCGCCAGGGAATCCATATAGTTGGGGTATACTATGCTGAAGTTGGCCGACTTCATCTTGTTCCACTGCACGAACGAGGGGTCGGAGCCGATGGTGTAGTACTGCGCGCTGGCATGGCGGCACGGGAAGAGCGCCGTCAGCAGGATGACTGCTGCAGCGAACCTGGCCAGACTGTGGAGCTTCTTCATACGCGCGTACATGTGTGCAAACCACAAAAATACAAATAACTCGCAAATTCCCTATATTTGTAAGACAGGATAACTTTTGGGCTCGCTTTGGCGCTCTGGATGTTGCTGTTCGGACCGACGCTTCGCGTCTCCTTCCCACGCTGACGCGTGGGCCCCTCCCTCTATCGGCCGAGGGTGGCCAGGGTCCTCACTGCAACATTCCACCCGCGCCATAAAGCTCGCCTTCTACAGTATCTTGTGATGATACACGAGTAAATCAGATACTGCTGCGAACATAAGATATGGACGTCCGCGAAAAAGTCGAATTCCTGCCCCACTCACCGGGGGTCTATAGATTCCTCAACGAGGAAGGGACCGTCATATACGTGGGCAAGGCCAAGGACCTCAAGCGCCGCGTGTCGCAGTATTTCCGTCCGCCCGAGTCGCTCGACCGGAAGACCAGGGCCATGGTGAGCAAGATCGCCGACCTGATGCACACCGTGGTGACCTCCGAAGAAGATGCGTTCCTGCTCGAAAACAACCTCATCAAGGAGCTCCAGCCTCGCTACAACATCCTCCTCAAGGATGGCAAGACCTATCCCTGGATATGCATCCGCAACGAGCATTTCCCGAGAGTGTTCCTCACCCGCCGTTTCGTGAAGGACGGCTCCCGCTATTTCGGCCCCTACAGTTCAGCCACCTACGCCCATTCGCTCATAGAACTTTTCGGCTCGCTGTTCAGGCTGCGCGACTGCAAGCTGGCCTTCACTCCCGACAGCATCGCCGCCGGCAAGTTCAAGAAATGCCTCAACGCCCATCTGGGCAAGTGCGCCGCGCCCTGCGTCGGCCAGATCTCGGAAGAAGAATATGACAGGCAGATAGAAGAGGTCACATCCATCCTGAAAGGCGGAGTCGCCCAGATTATTCGGGAGAACAAGGCCGCAATGGAGCAGGCTGCCGCCGAACTGCGATTCGAGGATGCCAATGTCTACAAGGAGCGCATCCAGCTGCTCGAGCGGCACTATGCCAAGTCGCTGGTGGTCAGCGCCAGCATCGATGAAGTGGATGTGTTTTCGATGGTGGAAGAGAACGGCGACGCCTTCTGCAACTTCATGAGAGTACGCGGAGGCTGCATCGTGCAGTCGTTCAGCATGGAACTCCGCAGTCGCATAGAGGAGGGCAAGGAGCGCCTGCTGGGCCTTTTCATCGCAGAAATGGTGAGCCGCTTCGGAGAGCTGTCAAAGGAAGTCCTGGTTCCCTTCCTGCCGGAGGGAGAATTCGAGGGGCGCAATGTGCATATCCCGGTCAAAGGGGAGAAGGCTGCCCTTATGGAACTCAGCCGACGCAACGCAGCCGCGATGAAAGCTGACAAGATGAAGCAGGAGGAGCATCTGCATCCCGAAGAGCATCAGCAGAGGCTGGTGGCCGTGCTTCAGAAAGACCTCGAAATGGCTGTTCCGCCGAGGCATATGGAATGTTTCGACAACTCCAACATCCAGGGCACCAACCCCGTGGCATCCTGCGTGGTGTTCCGTGACTGCAAGCCCAGCAAGAAGGAATACCGCCATTTCAAGATCAAGACCGTGGTGGGAGCCAACGACTTCGCCTCTATGAAGGAGGTGCTGAACCGCCGATACTCCCGCTTGCTGGCAGAAGGCGAGCCGCTGCCTGACCTGATAGTGGTGGACGGCGGCAAGGGACAGCTGCACAGCGCCCTGGAGGCCCTGCAGGAGCTTGGAATCGACGACCGCATCAAGATCGTGGGCCTGGCCAAACGTCTTGAAGAGATCATCATCCCCGACGACCCGCATCCTCTCTTCCTCGACCGCAACTCAAGTTCGCTGAAAGTGCTGATGCACATCCGCGACGAGGCGCACCGTTTCGGCATCACCTTCCACAGGTCTCTGAGGAGCAAAGGCCAGATCCGCAGCGAGCTGCTCGACATCGAAGGTGTGGGCGAAGCTACCGAGGCCAAACTCATCCGCCGCTTCCGCAGCGTGGCTAGGGTCAAGAAGGCAACGTTGGCCGAACTCACCGAAGCCGTCGGCAAGAAACAGGCTGAAATTATCTATAAGCATTTCAACAATCCTCTTATATGACAAGGATGCTCGGTTTTAGGCCGTAAATCCCACATTTTCGAAATATTTCGCTACCTTTGTATGTTTATATTCGACTAATTATGTTCGGATTTTTACAGAGCAAGCGGTCACTTTTGGAATCGGGTCTTCTCAAGGGAGCCACCGACAGCCACAGCCATATCCTGTTCGGCTTGGACGACGGGGTGCTGACTGCAGAGGACTCCTTGAAAATCATGGAGTTCTATGAGCAGGCAGGGCTGGATACGCTCTGGCTGACGCCCCATACTATGGAAGATGTTCCGAACACAACCGAAGGCATTCGCGCGAGGTTCGAGGAGTTCAAGGCGATGTATAAGGGCCCGATAAAACTGGAGCTTGCTTCGGAGTATATGATCGACACTCTTTTCGAGAAAAGGCTTGCGGAAGGAGACCTGCTGATGCACGGAGAAGACACGGTGCTGGTAGAGACGTCCACCCAGTTCCCGCCCATCAATCTGTGGGAAGTGCTGGACAATATGCTGAAAGCAGGATACAGGCCGCTGGTAGCCCATCCTGAACGATATCACTATATGCAGAAGGACGATTACGTCCGTCTGCACGATATGGGTTGCTATATGCAGTTGAACCTGCCTTCACTGACAGGAGTGTACGGAGAGACGGTAGCGCTGAAGGCTCAGGAACTGCTGAAAAAAGGATGGTACTGCATGACAGGCAGCGACTGCCATCGCTACCACGCCATTATGAAACAATACGGGGCCAAGGTCCTCAAGAAAGATGTCCTTGCCCTGCTTGAAGATATAATCCACGGCTGATCCGCCGCCCTTGGACAGGGGCCGGCCTTCAGTTGTCATTGCCTTTCCGGGAATAAGCCATGCGGGAGGGGAGTTAAGGAATTATGTCTGCAAACCGAGACGAGACAAAAAACAAATAATAACATATCGATATGAGAATCTACAGATTTCTGGCCATCACGGCCATTGTGTTGCTGGCTGCAGGATGCAGCTCTACAACCTATCAGCAGATCAATTATCTGCAGGACTTGAACTCTGAGACCCAGCTTAACATGAAAGAGAACCGGGGCATAGTGATACAGCCTCAGGACCAGCTGAACATCGTAGTTTCAAGCCGTAACCCTGAGCTTGCATCGTCACTCAACAAGCCCTTGTCAACCTATGTTGTCGGTAGTGAAATTACTTCCAATAGGGCCAGTACCAGTACTTCACGCCTGTTAGGCTATGTAGTGGATAACAGTGGAGATTTGGAATTTCCTATGTTAGGAATCTTGCATGTAGCAGGTTTGAATCGCTGGGAATTGCAGGAAATGCTAAAGCAAGAGATTATTTCGAGAGGTATACTGATGGATCCTATCGTTACTGTGGAATTCATGAACTTCAAGATATCTGTATTGGGAGAAGTCAAGAATCCTGGTATGTACAGTGTCACCGGTGATAAAATCACCCTGCTGGGCGCCTTGTCTCTAGCGAATGACCTTACAATCTACGGCCGCCGAGACAATGTGACGATAGTTCGTGAGCAAAACGGTAAGCGCAATGTCTATAAGGTTGACCTTCGTAGTTCGGCTCTGTTTGATTCGCCTGCCTATTATCTGCGGCAGAACGATGTCATTTACGTTTATCCTAATGCAGTTCGTGCTGGCCAGAGCACCATTAACGAGAACTACTTCCAGTCTGGCCGATTCTGGATTTCACTGGCTTCAGTAGCAGTGACAGTTACAAACTTTATTTTAACACTTACACACTTAAAATAATACATATCCATGTCAGAATTAGATAATAAAGTACAGAACAGTTCTGCTTTAGATACAGAAGAGCAAGGCCTCCAGATAGCCGATATCTGGGCTATGATTTGGGGTAACAGATGGTGGTATGTCATCTCTGTGCTTTTATGCCTAATCACGGCACTGATTTATATTTATAAGACACCAAATACGTATAGTCGCAGCGAGAAAATCATACTTGATGAAAGTTCGGAGAAAAGTACTATCCGTAACTTGACCCAATTCTCTGGTGGCTATATGTCTGGTGCATCATATGCTACTGTTTACAATGAGATGGAGGCATTCAAAAGCCCCGATCTCATGCAACAGGTGGTGGAAAGACTTGGTTTTGAGACGAGATACACAGAAAACCAGTTTATGCGAAAGCGCGAACTTTACACAAACGCTCCATTCCATCTTGTGCTGGCAGGTGACAACACTGCATCAAGTTTTGATTTTATAGCTCACAAGCACAAGGATGGCTTCAAATTGACAGATTTTGTTATAGGAGGAGTGGAAATGAGCGGAGAAAGTATCATAGGTGCATTTGGGGATACCCTCGATACTCCAGTAGGACAGTTAGTCTTGGTGGCCACAAAGTATTCTGACACATTTGACAAAGAAATAGAAGTCTCTTGGCGCCGCCCAAGCACCCGTGCAAAGAGTTTCACTAGTAATCTTTCTGCTAGCCTTACGAACAGTCAATCTACAGTAATCTCTCTTGCACAGAAAGATCTTTTCCCTGCTCGAGCAGAACTTATATTAAGTACTTTGTTAGATATTTATAATGAAAATTGGATTGAGAATAAGAACAAGTCCGCCACCAACACTTCGCAGTTTATTGACGAACGTCTAGACATTATTGAGAAGGAACTCGGTGGCATCGAGGGAAATATCAAGGATTTCAGACAGACGTATAATCTGCCTGATGCCGGAAAGGTTACGTCGACATATTTGAGTGAATCTTCGCAATACGCAACAAAGGTTTTCGAAATTAACAACCAATTGTCAGTAGCCAAATATATTCGGGAATATATGGCAGACCCCTCTCATAACCATTCTTTGATTCCATCGAATGCCGGTATCAGCAGCGCACATATCGAGTCTCAGATTGCAGAATACAACGACATGGTGCTTAAGCGCGACCGCTTGCTTCCCAATACTACCGAGAGCAACCCTGTGATAATAGATCTCAATTCCTCGATGGAACAATTAAGGAATAATATTATACGTTCGATAGATAATCTCATTTCCACACTTCAACTTCAAGCCAATCAGGCGGAGAATCAAGAGAGGCAGGTTATGGGGCGCATTTCAGCAACTAGTGGACAGCAACTCGATCTGCAGTCAATAGAGCGTCAAGCAAAGGTTAAGGAAGAACTCTATGTATTCTTGCTTCAAAAACGTGAAGAAAATCAGCTCCAAAGCCTTGTAAATGTTGAAAATACACGTCTTATTATGGCCCCGACGGGTGGGGGTAAACCAATTGCACCTAACAAAATGATGATTCTTCTTGTTGCGTTGATACTTGGACTTGCTATACCATTCGCTGTATTCTATATAATGCATCTTCTTGATACCTCAGTTAAGGGACGCGGTGATTTGCAGCAACTTTCAGTTCCGTTCCTTGCAGAGATACCTCAGTTGGGAGTTAAAGGTAATGTTATTCAACGCGCACGTACAGATCGTTTTGATCAGAAACATACCACGATTTTGGTTGAGAGTGGCAAGCGTGACGTAACTAACGAAGCCTTCCGAGTTCTTCGTACCAATCTCGATTTAATGATAGGCAGAGATAATGGTTGTCACGTGGTGATGGTTACATCGTTTAATCCTAATGCTGGTAAGACTTTTAGCACCCTTAATATGGCGGCTTCGATGGCCCTTAAGGGATCCCGTACATTGATGCTTGACTTGGACCTTCGCAAAGCCACGCTTAGCAAAGCTTTAGATAAGAACAACCATGGAGTAGCGGCATACCTCAACAGAAAGACAGATGACTTGCATAGTTGTATTCAACACGTCAATGATAATCTTTCGCTTATGAGTGTTGGCACAATTCCCCCCAACCCGGCAGAATTGCTTGTTTCCGATCGTTTGAACAATATGATAGAAACATTGCGTAAGGAATACGATTACATTTTTGTTGACTGTCCTCCTGTTGATGTTGTTGCGGATACAGCAATCATTTCACACATCGCCGATATGACTATCTTTATCATACGCGCTCGTTTCTTCGATAAACGTAGTCTCCCGATGATAGAGGCCCTCTATCAAGAAGGCAAATACAACCGTATGGCCATTATCGTCAATGGTGTTGAGGCATATCATAGTAAAGGCTATGGTTATGGTTATGGTTATGGCTATGGCTATGGCTATGGTTACGGTTATGGTTACGGCTATGGAAATACCGATGATGAGAAAGACGATAAAAAGGTTTAAATGAAGAAAGCTCTGATCACCGGAATCACCGGTCAGGACGGTTCGTTCCTGGCCGAGTTCCTTATAGAGAAGGGCTATGAAGTCCACGGTATTCTCCGTCGCAGCAGTTCGTTCAATACAGGACGCATTGAGCACCTTTACTTGGACGAGTGGGTGCGTGATATGAAGCGCAAGAGACTGGTAAATCTGCACTGGGGAGATATGAGTGACAGCTCCAATCTAATCCGTATTATCAGCGAGGTCAAACCTTGCGAGATATACAATCTTGCGGCCCAAAGTCATGTGAAGGTTAGCTTTGAAGTTCCTGAGTTTACGGCCGATGTTGATGCACTAGGAACGTTACGTCTGCTGGAAGCTGTGCGCATTGCCGGTTTGGCCGACAAATGCCGCATATATCAAGCTTCGACCTCAGAG
The DNA here is from genome assembly GCA_017561885.1 of Bacteroidales bacterium. Lineage (GTDB taxonomy): Bacteria > Bacteroidota > Bacteroidia > Bacteroidales > UBA932 > Equibacterium. Next base: position 94,748 of record JAFZBF010000040.1, read on the forward strand.
TTGTACGGCAAGGTTCAGGAGGTGCCACAGAAAGAATCAACGCCATTCTATCCTAGATCTCCTTACGGTGTAGCAAAACTTTACGGCTTCTGGATAATGAAGAACTACCGTGAGAGTTACGGGATGTTCTGCTGTAACGGCATCCTTTTCAATCATGAGAGTGAACGGCGTGGAGAGACTTTTGTAACCCGCAAGATTACCCTGGCGGCTGCCCGTATCGCGCGAGGATTGCAGGACAAATTGTATCTGGGAAACCTGAATGCATTGAGGGACTGGGGTTATGCCCGGGACTATGTGGAATGCATGTGGCTTATGCTTCAGCAGGACCGTCCGGACGATTATGTGATTGCAACAGGGGAGAACCACAGTGTCCGGGATTTTTGCACCTTGGCGTTCAAAGAGGTTGGAATCGATCTTCGCTGGGAAGGTAAAGGCGTTGATGAAATAGGCATCGATGTTGCCACAGACCGAGTGTTGGTTGAGGTCGATCCGAAATACTTCCGTCCGGCTGAGGTCGACCAGTTGCTCGGAGATCCTTCAAAGGCTCGTGATGAACTTGGCTGGAATCCTAGGCAGACCAGTTTCGAGGAGCTTGTGCATATTATGGTTCAACACGATATGCAGGAAGTACGGTAATGGAGAGGGGTAGCAAGATTTATGTAGCAGGTCACCGTGGGATGGTGGGTTCGGCGATTGTGAGAGAACTGCAACGTCAGGGGTATTCTAACATCGTTACCAGGACCCACTCTGAACTTGATCTCACACGTCAAAATGATGTCGAGGCTTTCTTTGCTGCAGAGAAGCCAGAATATGTTTTCCTGGCCGCAGCTAAGGTTGGAGGCATCGTTGCCAACAACAATGTACCGGCAGACTTTATGTATGAGAATATGGTGATTGAGATGAACGTAATTCATTCTGCCTGGAAAAACGGTTGCCGGAAATTGGAATTTCTTGGCAGCAGTTGTATCTATCCAAAGCTAGCTCCGCAGCCGATGCAGGAGAGTTGTCTGCTTACATCGTCTCTAGAATCCACCAACGAAGCTTATGCTCTTGCCAAAATCAGCGGACTGAAATATTGCGAATACCTCAACCGTCAGTATGGAACCGACTTCATAAGTGTTATGCCTACGAATCTCTACGGCCCTAATGATAACTATCATCCTGAGAACAGTCACGTGTTGCCGGCTCTTATCCGCCGTTTTCACGAAGCCAAAGTGAAAGGAGATGCAAGTGTCACCTGCTGGGGGGACGGCAGCCCTCTGCGCGAGTTCCTATATGTAGATGACTTGGCAAATCTGTGTGTCTTCCTTATGAACAACTACAGTGGAAACGAAACGGTCAATGCTGGTACCGGAAAAGAAATCAGTATCAAGAACCTGGCGGAGATGGTTGCTCAAATCATAGGTTACAAGGGCAAGATTCTATGGGATACTACTCGTCCCAACGGTACTCCACGCAAATTGTTGGATGTCTCAAAAGCCACAACACTTGGTTGGACATACAAGACGGAACTTGAAGATGGAATTAGATTCGCGTATGCGGATTATTTAAGTAAACATCAGGTATAAATCGTACAAGGCATGAGACACGTAGTTGCTTTTATATTGATGCTATTAATTAATTCTTCTTCTTCCGGTTTAACATCATCTATAGATAATGCACCTATAAGTGATTATTTAACGCCACAGATGTTCGGAGCAAAAGGAGATGGAAAAGCAGATGATACAAATGCCTTTCGTAAAGCTCTATATGAATCTTCTAAGAATGGGAAAGTATTATATATCCCTTCAAGCTCTCAATACAGAATCACTGGATCATTGAATTATTACAATAATAAATATCAAGATTTAACCCTTAATCTTCTTGGTTGTATTCCAATAAAACAAGGATCATATGTTCCCCAAGAAAGTGGTGGCATAACGGTGGCCAAAGGAGTAAAACTTTTTCAGAAAGCTAAGATAACAGGTAGTATGGAAAGAGTTTGTGTTACAGGGAAAAGAGACTTGGATACGCACTTTTTTAATAACTGTGATTGTAAAGGAATAGTAATCCATGGGTGTAATATTTCTAATTTCGGGGCACTTTTTTATGATTCAACGCTTCATGGAGTCAGTCAGATAACGCAAAATACGTTTTTAACAGTTTTCTATTTTGCCAGAAATGTTGACACTTCCAGCGGAATGACAGATTCAACCATCTCATTAAATTATATTAATGGTGGGATGGAGCAGAATGACAATTCTTGCTTTGAATGGTCATATTATAATGGAGATATTATCTCCAACAATTTCATTGACTATTACCGGACAATTTATTACCCAAAAGCAAAATCCAAACAATCTTTTGTCGGTCCTTTGAGCTATTCCAATCAATACCAGGTTTTTCGTTATTTCTATGCTGCTGGTCCAAATATCAACACTGTTACTTTCTCAAGCACAGCAGATTCTTTCAATTGGAATGATCCTTCGACATTGGATAAACTACAAAAGTATGAGGCCTTAACATATAAGGGTAAAGACGGTAAATTATATGAAATCCCACCTTATGTAGCTCGTTGCAATGCGACTTGGAATATTACGATTACCGATGCAAAAATAGAACGGAATATGAAGGCTCTGATATTCGTTTCATCTTCATTGACTGAATATGAGTATAACCGTTTTGACGTATCGTTTACGGGCAATAACCAATACAAAGAAGGACAAATCAATTACAAACAAGGAGATGTGAAGCCTTTTTACAATAATGGGAAGTATCAGCAGAATTCTATGAAAATTGAAGGGGTTGTAGAAGTGATGGACAAGTTGCCTCAATTAGGAGTTGGATGGAGCAATTCAGTTCAAGGCCGTACTGTAAAAGTTGGAGAAAAAGTCTATCGTGCTGCCAACTATAATGATGGCACAAGATGGCAGGCTGTGTGGCAAGAAGTTAAATAGATGAAAGTAATTTTAACATTTGGAGTCTATGATATGCTCCACATTGGGCATATCCTTTTATTTAAACATGCCAAGGATTTGTTCCCTGACGAGACATGTAAGTTAATAGTGGCTGTTCAGGATGGTGATTATATACTCAAGTACAAGCCTGGCACCAAGATGATTTATACTACGGAAGAGCGTTTGTTTATGGTCAGCACAATCAAGTATGTAGACGAGGTTGTGTCATACAGGGATGTAGATGTGGATATTCAGAATATTGACTTTGATGTGTTTGCCAAAGGGCCTGATCAGAATCATCCTGGTTTTCAACGAGCGGTGGAATGGTGTACGGCACACGGGAGAGAAGTAGTCATTATTCCAAGGACGGAAGGCATTTCTTCTACGATGTTGCGGAAGTATTCAAAGACCCGATAGACATTGATGAATAATCTGAAAATTATCAGAAAGGGTTTTGCGGTAGCGTTTACTTATCTTGTATTAAGTGTGCTTCCTGGTTGTGTTGATATACGACCCGAAGGCATTACTGATGATCCTGTCGAACTTGATGAAGTGATTTCTTCATTGAACAATATTGTTGACGGGCTCGTCCAACTGGTTCAGATTGTGAACAAAGAAACAACGGTTGAATTATTTACGCTACAACACAAGGACGGCAAGGAGTCATATATGTTCGGAATGGAAGACGGGAGGGTTTTATCACTTTTCAGTTCTATCAGTTCAAGCCATTATAAAATTCCGGAAATTTCAATAGGAGAAGATAGTGGGGATTATTATTGGATATTGAACGGGGACTGGATCAAGTCGCAAGATTTGCAAAAAGTCAGAGTTTTAGGCTGGGAATCAAAGCCAGTGTTCTTTAAGACCGGGAACAATATTTATTACTCATTAGGTTCTGAAACCAGAACAGTCTTGGTGGAAGGTTCAAACAGTAATAATGTAATTGTTGCCAAGATAGATTATGATCAAAGGAGAAATTGTCTCTTATTGAAGTTGTCAGATACAGTTACTTTTGAATTATCTCTTCGCGATCAGACCTCACTATTAAAACAAGATGTACAAAATGAAGTTTATTACAAAGATGTCTTTCTTGATGCCGGTGCCGGCCTCACATCCAGAAAAACATTGTATGCAGCACAGACATTAGGATTATCTCTTGAAGGAATCAGTTTCTCAAGAAATGCCGAGATTCCTGAAGAAGTAGAACTTCAACATAGTATCATTGCCGGTTCTGAAGAAGATGAGAACGGTAGGCTTCTTTACCCGGATGGCCAGCCGAGATACAAGTTGCTATTTGTTAATGGTGGTAGTTCCACGACTCATGGTAAGTCGTTGGGAGAGGAAGGTCTCTTAAGAATGCGCGAATTCGTGGCTAACGGCGGTTCTTATGTCGGTACTTGTGCCGGTGCTTTTTTCGCATCAAGTGGTTATGATAGTCACGAAGACTATCCGGCATACCTACATCTTTGGCCAGGTATTTTGAATCATACCGGGATTACGAACGGTTCTACAGATATGACAATTGAGGATAATTCTCCTTTATTAGATTATTATTCTTTTGGTGGAGATGGTATTGTTATAAATGTTAGGCACAATAAAGGTGGTTATCCAGTTTCTTTACCTAATGGAACTGAAGTCTTAGCAAGGTATTATTGTCCTGATGTCAAAACGGTTCATAAGCAACCTTCTATATGGTCATATAAAGCCAATCTTTTATCAGGCCGTGTGATAATGGAGGGCTCTCATCCTGAGGAAGTAGGACAAGGGGAAAGACTTGATTTGACATCTGCTATGATGCTGTATGCAATGGATGGCAGAGGTTTAGTAAGTGTTAAAGGATTTCTTAAAAACGGAGAAAAAAGAGTAATGGATAGGATGTCCTCTGACAACCAACCGGAATTTGCACGCATAGGAGATATGCAGTGCCATCATTTTGCGGTTTATATTCCTAGAGATGCAAAGAACATTATGTTTGAAGTAGAAGGAAGTGATAATAGCAATATGATTCTTCGTTTAGATCATAAATCATATGCGTTCCCAAAAACAGCAGAATTTGTTTCGGAAAAAACAGGAAATAAACAATGTTTGTTTTTCCCTTCATTTTACGAGGGAGTAACCTATGTTTCTGTTCAATGTACGACTTCAGTTGTAGTTGAAGAAACAGAGTATGGACAATATTATTCCGAACAAACAGAGGTTTTGAACGGCTTCCCTTATTATGTAAAAGTTTCCTGGGAAGAATAACAATAATGGCAAAGAGTTTAAAACATAAAGCAGCATCCGGAATGGTGTGGACGGCCCTGCAGAAATATTCTAAAATGGGCATTCAGTTCATTTCAGGTATTATTTTGGCGCGCCTGCTTACACCTTATGATTACGGATGTATCGGAATGTTATCCATCTTCATGGTACTGGCGGAAGTTTTTATTGATGCCGGTTTCGGATCTGCTCTTATTCAGAAAAAAAGGCCCACACAGGAAGATTACTCAACGATTTTCTGGTGGAACTTAGGTATGGCTGTGCTTATGTATGCAGTGTTGTATATGAGCGCACCAGCCATATCCCGGTTTTATGATATTCCTTTGTTATGCGACGTTCTCCGAGTACAAGGCCTTGTGCTCTTTATTTTCGCATTCAATATCGTACAACGCAATCAACTAAAGAAACAATTAAACTTCAGAGTTCTTTCAATAGTATCCATCACCACTGCCATTATTTCCTTATGTATTACCATTTTTATGGCCTATAAAGGCTTTGGCGTCTGGGCTTTGGTAACGCAGAATATGGTAACTGCTGCCATTCCAGCCATAGTGTTTTGGTTCTTTATAAAGTGGCGACCGATGTTGGTCTTTTCGAAACAGTCATTCAAGGAGTTGTTCGGTTTTGGTTTTTATATGTTTTTAACACATCTGGTCAATGATTTTTCAGGCCAGATACAAGGATTGTTGATAGGGAAGATGTATACTCCGGCAACGATGGGTTATTACTCAAAGGCGCACTCAACCGAAAAACTGGCATCAAAATCCATTTCGCAAGTTATGACACAGGTTACATATCCATTGTATGCTGAAGTTCAAGATGATAAAGCTGCCATGGTGAACATGATTAAGCGCCTGACATCAACAATTGCATATTTGACTTTTCCGTTGATGTTTATTCTGCTCTTGATTGCTAAACCACTTTTCATTCTGCTCTATTCTGACAGATGGTTACAGAGTGTCCCTTATTTTCAAGTTCTTTGTATAGCTGGATTGGCAGTGTGCCTTCAGGCAGTTAATTTACAGACTATTCCTGCGATTGGAAAGAGTAAAGTAATGTTTATTTGGACGTTGATTAAAAGGGGCGTTGGATTGGGTGCTATCTTGTTGGGCCTGTTCTTTTATGGGATGAAAGGTCTTCTTTGTGGTGTTGTCTTTAATTCCTGGTTTTCTCTATTTATAAATATGTGGTTGGTCTCTAGATACATAGGATATAAAATGTCTCGACAATTGATAGACTTATTGCCCATTTTTGTGATATCAACGATTGCTGCACTGGTTAGTTTTGGTATAGGTTTATTATTGATGATTGATAATATTTATGTTGACGGACTGGTTAAGTTGGGGTTTTATGTATTAATCTATATGGGATGGTCATTTATCTTCAAGCCAGATGCGTTCAATTATACAATGACTGTTGTTAATCCCTTTCTTGTTAAGATATTTCACCGTAAGTAATAGCTAAATGCGAATAAGAATAAGGCCTATTGACGAAACCCGTATCTCCTATAGTCAAGTATTGGATTTAATTAAATCTGCATTTCAAGAACGAAAAGCATCCGGACTTAATTATAGTTGTCTTTCTCTTTCATTAAACGATTTTCTTGAAGAAATCAAGGAATCGGTTGTTTTATTGGCTGAAGATTTAGATAAAGAGGTGTTATGTGGCTGTTCTATTTTGCTGCTTCGTCATGATAAAGAAGGCATTTGTTATGGGAGAGAAAAGCACACAGCAGTACGTCCGGATTATAAAGGTCTTGGCATAGGTTCGCAACTACTTCAAGCAATCAAGGGAATGGCAATTGAACACCACTGTGACTATATTACTTGTAGTACAGCAGTGGACGCAAAAAGTGCCGTGAAGGTTCACCTGAATAACGGCTATAATATTGTTGGGATGAAGTCCTACAAGTTTACTAATTATTATTCTTATCTATTTAGATTACAATTAAAACAGCCTTCTCCTTGGTGTGATGCTTCTTATTGTAAACAACAATACAAACGGTCTGCGAGACGGGTCCGTATGGCCTACCATGAAGATGGACGCAAGACATTATTTGGCAAAGTGTTGGCCAAATGTGGGCTTAAATGGTAACGATCGATCCAAGCGGGCATTGTTAATTTCATTGAGAATGGTTGCGTATATTACTGATAAGGGGTAGATAGCCTTGACTTCTTTATATGAAATTGATAAATGTTATTTTTCACGATACTATCCTTTACCGATGGGTGAGGTTTCCGCAGACCAAATTGGATAAGTTTATTAGAAGCGGAGCATATAATGACTATTCACTTGTGGAATTGAAACGTATCAGAAAGAAATTAAAATTTGCTTATATATTTCATGATATACCTTTCAAAGATTTTTGGCAATGTCGATGTGAAGAACTCAATAGAAAAAAATTGCGAGATATTGTCCCTTACAAAGAACAAAAATCTTTATGGCTGCACATTAATTCAAAAGCAGCACATGACTTGTTATGCGATAAGTGGAAAACATATCAACATTTCAGAGATTTTTTTGGCAGGGAAGTTCTATTTGTTCAGGATTCTGAAAAAGATGACATGGGATTTCGCGGTTTTATTTCACGACATTCACGTTTCATAGTGAAACCTCTTGCGATGAATTGTGGGAAAGGGATACAAGTATTGGATACTTCAATGCAGGATATTAGTTCATATTCTTTACTTAAACGATACAAGGATGGTTTTGTTGCCGAAGAATTAATTGTCCAAGATGATTCTCTGGCTCAGTTCCATCCAGCAAGCGTGAATACACTACGAATTCATACTGTCAATTATGGCGATTCGCTGGAAATACTTTGGCCATGTTTGAGAATAGGATGTGGAGGGAGTATTGTTGATAATGCTGGTGCTGGCGGTATCTTTGGCGCTGTTGATGTTGATACAGGTCGGATAGTTGCTGTCAGCGATGAATTCCACCATACATTTGATGTACATCCTGATACGGGAATTCACGTATTAGGATATGAAATACCTCGTTGGAAAGAAGCTTGTGAAATGGCTAAAAGGCTGGCATTATGTATGCCTGACTGTCCATTCGTAGGTTGGGATTTGGCCTTGACTGAAAAAGGCTGGTTAATGGTAGAGGGCAACTATGGTCCTTTGCTAATATGGCAGATTGCTGTTGGCAAAGGAATCAGGAAAGAGTTTAATCGAATGAAGCAAAAAATAGGTTCTTAGAGATGAACAGTGTATACAGAATAATCATAGGTGGTGACATTCTTCCATCAAAGAAAAATATTAAGTTATTTGAAAGTGGAGAAGTGTCATCCTTGTATGTTGAAGATATTCGTAATTTATTTCATTCCGCCGACTTCTCGATAGTTAACCTTGAAAGGCCTTTGATAAATGCAAATATACATATTGCAAGTGGTTTTGATATGACAGAACTCTAGGAAGAGTTTTTATGATCATGGAAACAACAAATAAATCTAAAAACAAGAAAGAGGTTTGTTTAGAAGAATCCAAAATAATTTGTTTCAAAATATTGCTATTTTTTGATTCTTTTTGTCGAGAACACGCCATTAAGTATTCACTTGGAGAAGGTACCCTTCTTGGAGCAGTTCGCCATAAGGGTTTTATTCCTTGGGATGACGATATTGATGTTCTGATGGAAAGAGACCAAGTAGATAAATTCGTCTCTCTTTACAAACAAGGCCCGTATAAACTGTTCATTCCTGGGAAACATGATAATTGGTGGAGTGGCGTTGTGAGATTGACGGATACAAAGACAAAAGTAGTATTTGAGAATTCCCATGAAGGCCCACATGGCATATGGATAGCCTTAACACCTATAGATAATGCCCCTGACTCTGAAAGAGAACTTCAGAAACTATTTAATAGGAGAAGAGTCCTAGCATCTTTATGCAAATTAAAAGTTGGAGCGAGAAAATATACACACACTCCTAGAGGATTTATTTATAGGATGATAAACCTCATAGTACCCATTAAAATGCTTAATAAACTATATGTAAATAACTTAAGTCACTTTAATAGTAAAGAGACAAAAAGGAAATTAAAGATACGCCTTCATGGAAATCCATTAATTTTCCCGTCAGATATTATTTCTGGTTATACTGAATTAGAGTTTGAAGGGCAGAAATTTATGGCTATCAGCCATTATGATGAATACCTCAAGATTATGTATGGGGATTATATGACTCCTCCGCCCGAATCGGAGAGAGTCCCAAAGCATAATTTCAAAGCTTATTATTTAGAATAAGATACTGCTAATAATGAAGATACTTTATATTATTGTTTCCAAAGTATTGCCCAGAACTATATATGAAAGGTTATGGCGAAGGATGAATTGGAAGAAATATGCTTCTCGTTTTGATGATGCTATAAAGCACTTTGTGGTTGAGAAGGGGACTACCAACCCCACAGAGGTTAGCCAAATTCGAAATATGTTGGTGAAAGCTTTCATTAAGGATAATTGGTATCCAGACGAATTTTTTTTCTATAATTATGATCGACTTTCTCGCAAAGGTATTCATGATTTCGTGCCTCATCGTGAGGCAAGTAAGTTTTGGAAATATCAAAATAGTCAAGATGTATATTTGTTGACTTGCGACAAAGGGCGAACATATCAACATTTCAACCTTTTTTTTAATCGAGACCTTGTATCGGTGAACAATGAACCGAAATCTAAAGAGTTATTTCTTGATTTTATTAGCAAACATTCTAGGTTCATCATTAAGCCTACATTTGGTAATTATGGGAATGGGGTTAAAGTAATTGATACTATCAACGAGAACAGAATAGAAGAATTAGCAGATGGATTGCTAGATACTTACAAAGAAGGATTCGTTGCTGAAGAATTAATTAGTCAATGTGATGAGTTGGCATCATTTCATCCATCATCTGTCAATACTGTCAGATTGACAACAGTACGCCTAGATAATGGAGAAGTGTACATTATTCATCGGCCATTTATCCGTTTTGGCCAGGGAGGAAGAGTCGTCGATAATGGCGGGAATGGCGGTATAATTGGAGGAATTGACAATGAAACCGGTATTATTTATGCTGCTATTGATGAAAAGATGAATCATTATATAGTCCATCCAGATTCGGGCAAAACAATCCTTGGATATCGAATTCCCCATTGGGCGGAGGCAAAAGCTTTCGTAATCAAGTTGGCTGATGTCATTCCTGAATTACGTTACTGTGGTTGGGACATTGCTCTTACAGATGATGGATGGGTGATGGTCGAAGCAAATGGTAAGGGTTTGTTTATTGGATTTCAAATGCCATCACAGGAGGGTTTTAGGGATGAATTCGAAGAGATAAAGAAGATGTGTGGATATAAAGGATGAATAAAATCACAATAGTTGAGAAGCCTGATTGGGTGTCATGGAACGATATTCATGATGTGCTTGTTGCGGCTCATGCTGATAACAAACTCAAAGGCATTGTTATGCAGCATCAATGTTTATCTGGCGAGGAAATTAAACAAGAATTGGGAAGTGCAGGTGTGATGATAATTGCTTTGGATGGACAGAAAGTTGTTGGAGTTGCTGCAATAGAAGAGAAGATAGGAAAACAATGGTATTTGAAAGGCCGGTATGGGTATTTGTGCTTTGCTGGAGTCTTACCCGATTATAGGGGCAAAGGTATTTATACTTCTTTGATCAAAAAACGCGAACAGAAAGCGAAGGAACTTAATTATAACCTATTGGCGTTTGATACGCATAAAGATAATTTAATTGTACAAGAGATTGCCCAAAAGAATGGTTATCGCTTAGTGAGATATTTCAGAGCACAAACAGGCGATCATTTCAATGTCGCAATGGTAAAGTGGTTAAATGGGCAAGATGCATTTAATAAGAAGGTAAAACAAGCATATTGTCTTTCTAAATTATTGACTATAATACAGTTTAAGCGGAATGGAAAGGAACGAACTCGTTTGACCACTTTGGTTTGCCAAGGGATTAATAGATGGCTTAAGGTTAAGTAGTTTTTTATCAGAATTATCTAATTCATGATATGAAGCAAAAAGTTGTTATCATAGGACAAGGATTTACTGGAAGGTTAAGTATAGTTCGTTCAGTTGCTGAATTGGAATGTGATGTTACATTAATAGTGTTGACTCATCGCGATAAGGCCAGCGGATGTTTGATAGAAGATAAGCCGATAGATGCATATAGCAAATATGTGAATCGTACAATTTATTGTGAGACATATAATGCTGAAATGCTAGTTGAAATACTCCTTACTAAGTGTGTCAATCCAAATCAAAAGTCTTTTATATTTCCTGATAACGATTTTTCTGCAGCTGCTATAGACAATTCATTGGATTTACTAAAAGAGCATTTCTATTGTCCAAATATAAATGATGAACAAGGGGCGATAGCGGAATGGATGAATAAGGTGCGACAAAAAAAGTTAGCACAAGAAGTAGGATTAAATGTAGCTAAAACGAATGTTATTGAAATAGATGAAGGTATTTATATTATTCCGGATAAAATCGAATATCCTTGTTTTGTGAAACCTTTGGCATCCATAATAGGAGGAAAATATGGTTTAAAAAAATGTAACAATAAGGAAGAACTGGATAGACACTTGAAGAGGCTGCCAACATTAAATGAAAGGTATAGAAATATCAAATTACTAGTTGAGGATTTTAAAACAATAGATAAGGAGTTTGCTGTTTTGGGCTTTTCTGATGGGAAGCAAGTGGTTGTACCTGGAGTAATACAAATCCTTCACTTGGCACATGGTACACACTTTGGTGTTGCAGTGCAGGGAAAGATTTCTACAGTGGATGATATTTGTCTTATTGAAAAGTTTTCTGAGCTTATTAAAAGGATAGGGTTTGTTGGTATTTTTGATATTGATTATTACGAAAGTGATGGCATTATTTATTTTGGGGAGATAAATATGCGCTTTGGCGGTTCTGGATATGCTTATACTAAGACTGGGGTAAACCTTCCTGCATTGATGATAAAGTCATTCTTGGGACAAACAATAGAAGGCATTAATTGCGCAGTTACTCAAACAGCAACTTTTTTCAATGAAAGGATGGCCATTGATGATTGGTATAACGGCTATTTAAGTACTAAAGATTATTATAGGCTAAGAAATACTTCTCAGATTAGATTTATTGAAGACGAAAACGATCCACAGCCTCAAAAAGTATTTGTGAAGGAATTTAGAAAAAAACTTATTAGGAAGACTATCAAACTCATTTTTGGTAGGTGATCCCGCCAGCTTTATAGTATAATGAATGAAGTCTTGTATGCAATATAGTAACCATTTAAAATCTATTCTAATTGTAGGTGACTTATTTCCTACCTGTCAGAATGTTTCTTATTTTTCAAAAGGGGATATTGAAACGTTGTTTGGTAAAGAAATAGTTCAAAAGTTTTCCGAAGCTTATTTCAGTATATGTAATCTAGAAGGAGCCTTGACCGATCATCCAGATAAATGCAAGAAAACAGGACCAGTCAAGTTAGCTCCTACTGATGCTGTTGAAGCATATAGAAAGTTGGGCATCAATTATTGTTTATTGGCAAATAATCATGCAACAGATGGTGGCCACAGGGGAATGCTTGATACAATGCAAACTCTTGATAATGCTGGTATCAAATACATAGGGGCCGGTAAGAGCGAAAATGATATTGTTCATTTCTTTGTTAAAGAGGTAGGCGGTTTGAGAGTTGGCTTTTATAATGTGAGCGAAAGGATGTATAACAAGCCTACAGAAACACAAGCTGGTGCCTGGCTTTATGATGAGTATATAGTATGCCGAGAGTTGGCTCAGTTGAAGGAAGAGTGTGATTATCTGATTGTATTATATCATGGAGGAATTGAGAAATTCCCATACCCGTCGCCTGAAAACAAGAAACGTTTTCATAGAATGGCAGACAGTGGTGCAGATATGATTATTGCGCAGCATACACACTGTGTGGGATGCGAAGAATATTATAACAGTTCTTATCTCCTCTATGGACAAGGTGATTTTTTGTTAAATAACTTCGCTGCTGGTCTTACAGATTCAGGATTGATTATAGAACTTGATATAGAAGATGGTCAGGTCCATATACAGAAGCATTTAGTAAAATCTGTTGATAATATGTATGTTAGATATGCTGAGCAACAGGATTTAAGTGATTTCTACGCACGTTCCGAGAAGGTAAACGATGATGCATTTGTTTTTCGCCTGTTTCAAAAGTTCTGTGATAATGAACTGAAACTCTATCTGACAGCATTCAAAAGCCCTTCAAAGCTGCGGTTGAGACAGCGAAAATTTTTTCCAAGAGCATACAAGAAATGGTTGTTCCGATATAATGAAAGAGACTTGTTATTCGCGCTCCATTCACTTCGCTCAGAACAGAATCGCGAGACGGCAGTTGTTGGAATTGAGCATCAATTGGGCATTTCATAATGAAATATAAAGTAGTCATAATAGGGCATGGTTATACATCTCGATTAGGGATTATTCGCTCTCTTGCAAAGATAGATTGTGAAATTACGGTAATTGCCATGGTTTTTCATGGTTGGTTGGGAAGAATGGTTCGTCTATCGGGGGGGCGACCAATAGATTGCTATAGTAAGTATGTGAATCATTACTACTATTGTATAGAAAAAGACGAAAAGGGACTGATACAATTACTTCTAGATAAGTGTTTATCTCCCGGTCAAAAAGTTGTAATAATTCCTGACAGTGATTTTTCAGCAGCAGCAATAGACAGAAATCAAGAAGTATTAAAGCCTTATTTTGTATTTCCTCAAATTAACAATAAACCAGGTGCGATAGAGCACTGGATGTCTAAAACTGTACAGAAAGATCTTGCCCGTGAAGTTGGATTGACTGTCGCTGAGGGTAGGGTTCTTTCTGTCAAGGATGGCAAGTATGTGGTACCAGATATTATTAAGTATCCTTGTTTCACAAAGCCGCTTGCTACTATTTCTGGTGGGAAAGGATTCCTGAGACGATGTGACAATGCAGCAGAACTGCAGAAGGTTATGCGTATGGTAGGTGAAAAGTTCTGCAATACAGAGGTTTTGGTGGAAGATTATAAAATAATAGATAAAGAGTATGCTGTTGTCGGCTTTTCTGATGGTAAAAATGTAGTCATTTCTGGAGTGATAGAATTTATAGCTAATAGTAAAAGCCATTTTGGGATAGCAAGAGAGGGAATGGTCAAGCCAATTAATGGTTTTGAAACCATAATAGATCAGTTCCGGGATTTTGTCAGTACAATTGGTTTCTGCGGACTTTTCGATATTGACTTTTATGAAAGCGGGGGAAAGATGTACTATAGCGAGATGAACTTTCGTTTTGGTGGCAGCGGGTATGTCTACACAGTTATGGGTGCCAATCTTCCAGCGATGATGGTTCGTTTTTTATGCGGGGAGGAATATCAAGATATGCTTCATGATGTTTCTTGTGTCGCTACTTATGTCAACGAACGAATGTGTCTTGATGATTATTTGCATGGTTATCTGAATAAAAAACAAGTGAAAGCAATCATTTCGCGCCCTGATATCTGTTTTATTATGGATTCAGACGATATCGCTCCGTTCAAGAGAATGAAAAGAGAGTTAAGGATACTTGGTTTAAAAAAGTTTAGGTTAAAAATAAAAAAACTGGCGAAGTAAAAAAGATACAGTTTTTAGTTTAATAATGGATAATCAACAACAAATTCAATACAAAAACAAGATTCTTGCGGTATTAAAGTATTGTATTGCTTTTTTTGAGAAGCATGACATAAAATGGTTTATTGCCTGTGGATCGGCTATTGGTGCAATTCGGCATAAAGGTATCATTCCTTGGGATGATGATATTGACATATATATGCCTCGGCTTGATTACAACAAGCTATTATTGTTGAGAGAGGAAATGCTTAATGATGGGTTCAGATTTGTTTGTCTTCAAGATAAGGATTATCCATATGCATTTGGTAAAGTAATGGATATCAATACGACGTTATGGCAAGAACGGAGATATCCTTTTAATGTTGGCTGTTATGTGGATATCTTTCCTTTGGATTTAACGGATATAGGCATGATGTCTTTCAGCAAGAAATGGAGGAGTTTTAGAGATTTATTCTCGTGTTATCGTGCCAAATTAGCTACAATTCGCATAAAGGACATAATTGTTGATATATCTAGGCACAAAACGGATAATATTCGTATTGTTCTAGCCAAAATAGCTCTTTTGTTTAATAGCAAGCAAAAACTACATGACCAATTATTGTCAATGGAAGCGTCTTGGAATAAAAGAGAGGGAGATAGATATGTATCATTCACAGAAACTGGTATGTATATGTTTCCGAAGGAGTGGTTTACTGATTACGTGTTAATGCCATTTGAAGATATAAAAGTAAGAGTTCCGGTTTATTATGATGCATATCTTACATATATGTATGGCGATTATATGACACCTCCACCAATTGATCAGAGGGTAGGAGAAGGACCACATAGTAAAGTATATATTAATTTAAGGCAAAATGTTTCATTATCTAAAATCAAAAGACAACAATAAGTTACTATTCATTTTGCCGGCGCTACCAGAATATGCGCCATATTTGCAGTATTATATCAAAATCGCGAATGAATGTTCTTTTGATTTTGATGTGATATGCTGGAACCGCAAAGGGGAAGAGAATGCGTTCACGGATAACTATTATGTATATAACCATCCTACAAGTGATTCTTTTCTTCCTATTAAAAAAATGATGGAGATATATGGTTTTTGCCATTATGTGCGAAAGATCATTAATAGAAGATATTATCGTTGTATTTTTACGTTCACAATTGCGGATTCTGTTTTTCTTGCTTTCTATTTGAAACGAAGATATAAAGGAAAGTATATCTTTGATATTAGAGACTATTCCCCAGTAGCAAATAGTAGACTATTTAAAAAGAGATTGGATACTCTCTTATGTAATTCAGCCGCTAATGTTATTTCATCTGAGGGATTTAAAAGGTGGCTTCCATCTAAGTATAAGTATATTACTTGCCATAATACGGATATTGATAAAATAAAGGAATCAATTAACCATAACGTAGTTTGTAGTAAGAAAGAGGATTTATCCGTTTTAACAATCGGTGCCTTGCGGGACATATTTGCGAATAAACAAGTAATTGATGCATTTGCGAATCAGACAAATATTGTTCTTAATTTTATTGGAGATGGAAATGCAACACCTTTTTTGAAGCAATATTGTGAAGATTGTGCCGTGAAGAATGCTTTTTTCTATGGCCGGTATAAAAAAGAAGAAGAAGATGGTTTTGTTAGTAAATGTGATATTATGAATTTGGTGATGTCTCATAATATTGTGAGTGACTATCTGATGAGTAATAGGTTCTATTTAGCAGTTCGATTTAGGAAACCCATAATTGTTAATGATAAGTGCTTTCAAGCGGAACAAGTCAGGAAATATGGCCTTGGCTTGGTCGTGTCTGATTTCTGTCAGTTAAAGAATGCAGTTGAATCTTATTGGGATTCATTAAATATGACACAGTTTAATGATAATTGTTTAAATTATCTTAAACTAGTGTACAACGAACAAGCAAGTTTTAGGAGCCGTATAAAGCTATTAATCTTAGGAAACAAACGATAATAGTATCTTTCAGATTATAATGAGTAAAATTGATCAAGCAATAAGTACCATTAGGGATGTCTTGTTATATATTCTTCTCTTCTTAACGGCCATTTCTTATCACCCAACAATAATGCGGATGAGCCGATATGCAGGATATGAGAGTGGTACGATTCTATCAAGATATATTGTCTTGTTGTTCCTTGTAGTTTTTGTTTTGTCCTTTAGTGTATATACTATCAAATCTTGCAAATTAGTTAGAATATATCTGATATGGTTTGTAATAATAGCAATCGTGGCAGTCATTGTCCAAGCACTATTTAAAAATCGGTCTATGGTTTCAGAGTTAAGAACCTTTTTAATGGTTTTTGGTTCGATAATGATAGGCTATAATTTGAAGGCAGATAATAAAAAAATAGCAACTATATTATTAGTCTTCTCTGTTACAACATTGTTTTCCGGTTTGATGCAAGTCTTGGTCAATAATGGCGGATTTAGAATAGCAAATCAGTATATTACAGATAGTAAAAATTCTTTGGGTGCAATGCTGGCGACGGCATGTTTTTCCTTTTTCTATTTATCACGTTTTTGGAAAAAAAGTTTGTTTAAAACCATAGCTATAGCTCTTGCTTTTCTTACACTAGTTGTTATTGTAACAATCCGTGCAAGGATGGCTTTTGTTGCGCTGGCGCTTATCGTTATGTATTATTATTATCTGATAAAGCGTAATCGCAACATATTGATATCAGTAATTATTGTTTCTCTAGTTGTCTTTTTTGGTGCACTATTGATTCCAAATAGTATAATAGATTATCTGGACGCAAGTTTTACTGCGGGGACCCAGGGTGAAGATTTTACATCAGGAAGGCTTGTGGTATATTCTCAGGCGATTGAAATATTGATGCAATCTCCATTATTAGGTAATGTCCAAAGGTTTTATCAAATAGGATGGGTACATAATTATCCGTTATTAAAACTATATTCATTCGGATTGTTGTTTTCGTGGCCAATACTTGCCCTCTATTTGACAATATTGATAAATGTTATAAAGAGAACATTACATTTGCCTGCTAGTGGGAGCGTTTGTTTTGGTTATGTTTGTTTATTGATACCTTTCATAATATCTATGGGAGAACCAACTTTCCCTTTTGGTCCAGGTACGGTTACTTTATTCAACTTTATTCTTTTAGGCTGTTCAGAAAAAGGAAGATTGTCGAGTGTCGTTAGTGCTGTGTAAGTTTCGAGTTGGCAGAGTTTTATCTTTTATTTTAGAAACGGCCTGTTTTTTAATCGTTAATATATCCTTATTATGGGCCCCTCAAAATGCCTATAGATAGCCGAAATTAAGCGCATGCTAAATCTAGATGGCAATACTCAGATGTTATTATTAACAATTAAACATACTAATACACTTTGATTTAATGGTTGATAATATTCTATTCCTTACCATGTCCAGAATGTCGGACATTCATGATAGAGGTATTTATAATGACTTGTTGCGGAATTTCTATGTAGAGGGATGGAAAGTATATGTAGTGACGCCTAGAGAACGTTCTGTGTTTGGTGGGTCTGTGCTTAATGCTCGTGGGGCGGAACTGTCCGTGCTGGACGGAGTCCAGTTCCTGCACGTGAAAACGCTGAACCTGCAGAAGACATCTACCATTGAGAAGGGCATTGGACAAGTGTTGGTGGAGAACCAATACAAACGAGCTATCAAGAAGTATCTGGGAGATGTGAAGTTTGACCTGATTCTTTATAGTACTCCACCAATTACTTTCTCAAAAGTGATAGCATATTTAAAACGTCATTATCCAAGGGCATTGACATATTTGCTGCTGAAAGACATTTTTCCTCAAAACGCTATGGATTTGGGTATGTTGAGCAATAAGGGAGTGAAAGGTTTACTATACTGCTACTTTCGCCGCAAGGAAAAGATATTATATGCGCTGAGTGACTATATTGGGTGTATGAGCCCTGCTAATGTAAGGTACTTGCTAGCTAATAATTCTGACATCGCACCAAATCGTGTTGAAGTTGCACCTAATTCAGTGACTTTATGTGAACCTGTAGAAGTAGACAGAGAATCTATACGCGTGAAATATGGGTTACCTTTTGATAAGCCGATTTTTATCTATGGCGGCAACCTTGGTAAACCACAAGGGATTCCTTTTATTATTCAGTGTCTTGAAGCCAATGCCGATAGGACGGATTGTCATTTTCTTATTATCGGTTCCGGAACGGAGTTCCCTAAGCTTAAATCGTGGTATCAAGAAGCAAAACCAAGTTCAGTTACTATTATGGAGGGTCTACCCAAAGCTGAATATGACGAGCTTGTTCATGCCTGCGATGTCGGGCTTATCTTTTTAGATCATCGTTTCACCATCCCGAACTACCCCTCTCGGTTATTGAGTTATCTTGAGAACAAGATGCCCGTATTGTGTGCTACGGATCCGAATACCGATATTGGTACAATTGCCCAGGATAATGGATATGGATACTGGTGTGAGAGCAATTCGGTGGATGCTTTTAATTCTATTCTAGATAAAATGATTAATTCTGACCGAAAGGCAATGGGAGAGCGAGGATATCAGTTTCTAAAAGATAACTATTTGGTTGAGCATACTTATAATGCGATAATGAAACATGTATAAGAATTGCTTTAAACGAGTATTAGATTTTCTGATTTCTGGCATTGTATTGCTGTTGATCGGGTGGTTGTTGGTACTGATTGCGATCTTTCTTCATTTTGCCAACAAAGGCGCAGGCGCTTTTTTTCTTCAGGAACGTCCAGGAAAAGATGAAAAGAATTTTAAGGTTATCAAGTTCAAGACGATGACCGATGAGAAGGATGCTGATGGCAATCTTCTTCCTGACGATGAGCGCCTGACAAAAATGGGTAAATTTGTAAGAAGTACATCAATTGACGAACTACCGCAGATGATTAATGTTTTCAAGGGAGAAATGTCGCTTATAGGGCCTCGTCCGCTGTTGCCTAAATATCTGCCTTTGTATTCTCCGGAGCAACACCGTCGTCACGAAGTTCGTCCAGGCATTTCAGGATGGGCACAATGTCATGGGCGCAATGCAATCAGTTGGACAGAAAAGTTTAAATTAGATGTATGGTATGTGGATCACTGCACTCTGTGGACAGATATACAAGTTATCTTTATTACCATCAAGAACGTACTGATGAGGAAGGATATTAATTCTGCGTCAGCCGCTACAATGGAAGCGTTTAATGGAAAGAACTGAAAAGAACATGAAGGATATTGCCATTTTTGGAGCAGGTGGTTTTGGGAGAGAGATAGCTTGCCTAATAACAATTATTAATCAAGATAAACCATTTTGGAATCTAATTGGTTTTTTTGATGATAACCCCGGGCTGAAAGGGAAGATGATTTCTCACTATGGGCCTTGTCTGGGTGGGGTGGAGGAACTAAATGCTTACCCAGAACCTCTGTGCGTGACGATACCAATAGGGAACCCGAAGGTGGTGAGGTCGATAGTTAGGAAGATAACAAACGAGAAGATTTCTTTCCCGAACATAATACACCCAGATTTTGTTATAAAAGATCCCAAGACCTTCAATATAGGGAAAGGAAATATCATTCAAGATGGTTGTTCTGTCAGCTGCGATGTAAGCATAGGAGACTTTAATGTACTGAATGGAGGAGTAGTATTCGGGCATGACGACAAAGTTGGGTCATATAACTCTTTTATGCCCGCAATCAGAGTGTCAGGAGAAGTGGTTATAGGCGATGCCAACTTCTTTGGAGTGGGTTCGATTATCTTACAGCAGATAAAGATTGGAAACGAGATAAGGCTAGGTGCGGGCAGTGTATTGATGACCAAGCCCAAGGATGGAAAATTATATGTGGGTAATCCCGCAAAGAAAATAGAATTATAAATTGATATACGTTTATCATTATGGATCTTACAAAGTTTATTGATAATTTTGCTGACCAGTTTGATGAAACTGATCCTACTGAAATCAAAGCAGAAACTGTTTTTCACGAACTGGATGAGTATTCGTCGTTAATTGCACTGAGCATCATCGCTATGGTGGACGAAGAATATGATGTCCAACTCAAAGGTGATGACATGCGTAGTGCAGTAACGGTAGAGGATTTATTTAATATAGTAATGTCCAAGGCTGAATAATGGCTTATCTGTCATTTCCGCATGTTGAGGTTGTCGGAATATCTGCTTGTGTTCCCAAGGAGATTGACGACAATCGCACTACACAGCTTATTCCTGATGGGGAGAGGGAGAAACTAATACAACAGATAGGGATTATCCAAAAACGCATCGCGCCAGATGGTTTGTGCTCCTCAGACTTATGTTATGAAGCAGCGGAAAAACTTATTAATAACTTAGGATGGAAAAAGGAGGAGGTGGAAGCGCTAATATTTGTGTCACAGACTCCGGATTATATTTTACCCGCGACAGCTTGCGTACTCCAAGATCGACTTGGATTGCCGACAGAATGTTTGGCTTTAGATGTCTCTCTTGGCTGTTCAGGTTGGGTGTATGGGATGTCAACAGTATCCTCTCTAATTTCTAATGGCAGTGTTAAGAAAGCATTGTTGTTGGTTGGCGACTTGGGAACCCGTACTAACTCACCTCGTAACAGGAGTGACTTCCCCTTGTTTGGTGATGCAGGAACATGTACGGCCTTGGTTTATGATGAAACCTCAGCAGGTGTGAAATTTCATCTTGGAACTGACGGTTCTGGTAAAGACGCAATCATTGTTCCTGAAGGTGGATATAGAAATCCTTTTAATGAGAGAACTCTGGAATGGCATGAAGTAGATGGTGGGTATGCTCAAGGCATTCACGCCCGCATGGACGGAATGAGCGTGTTCTCTTTTGCCATCACGAAAGGGCCTAAGAGCATCAGTGGGCTTTGTGAACATTTTGGGATAGATATTGAAAGTATTGACTCCTTTATTCTTCATCAGGCAAACAAGCTAATAACCGATAAGATTAGAAAGAAACTTAAGGTTGAAGAAGAGAAGTGCCCTGTTTCGATGGATTATTTTGGCAATACTTCTTGTGCTGCTATCCCTCTGACAATGGTGGTACGTAAGCAAAAAGAGCTTACCACCACTTGCCAGAAGATTATTGGATGCGCTTTTGGGGTTGGACTGTCGTGGGGTAGTGTGTACTTTGAGACTGACAATATTGTCGTTCCAGACTTGATAGAAATATAAAATGTACAATCCATTTTCATTAGAAGGGAAAACCATTCTTGTTACAGGAGCCTCTTCCGGTATTGGTAAAGCGACGGCTATAGAGTGCTCAAAGATGGGAGCAACAGTTATTGCATTAGGACGCAATCAAAAACGACTTCAGGATACTTTTAACCAACTGGAGACTTCGGGTTGTCGGCAATACTCTGTGGACTTGACACAAGAAGATGAAGTGAAGGCAATGCTTGAGGGGTTGCCCAAGTTAGATGGGCTGGTAAATGCAGCTGGAGTTGCATCTACCACTTTGTTTCAGTTTGCGACTCCCGATAAAATACGCAGTATCTTTGATGTGAACTTTTTCGCACCAGTAGAGTTTACCAGGCTGCTGCTAAAGAAAAAACTCATAAAAAAAGGAGCTTCCATAGTTTTTTTCTCATCAGTAGACGGGCCTGTTAATGTCCATATTGGCAACAGCACCTATAGTGCCACAAAGAGCGCTATTGCATCGGTTGCTCGTGGTATGGCTGTTGAATTGGCATCAAAGGGAATTAGAGTGAATTATTTGATGCCGGGCCAGACAGAAACACCTTTGATACATGGGAACAGTATTACCCAGGATCAATTGGAACAAGATATGAAGAGTTACCCACTGGGGCGCTATGCGCGACCAGAAGAAATAGCTTATGGGGCCATCTATCTCTTGTCAGATGCCAGTACATTCACTACAGGAACAGGCTTGGTGATAGATGGTGGTTTTACGGTTTTATAAGAAATATTATTAGTATGTTCAATCCATTTTCAATAGAAGGGAAAACAATATTGGTAACAGGTGCCGCTTCCGGCATGGGGAAAGCAACAGCTATTGCCTGTACAAAGATGGGTGCCAAAATTGTGGCTGTAGATTTTAATGCAGAAGGGCTTTCACGTACTATGAGTGAACTGGAGGGTGAAGGTCATCAATCATTTGTGTTGAATCTGGCAGAAGAGAGTACTTGGGCCGATCTCTTGGAGAATGCACCTATTATTGACGGAATGGCAAACTGTGCGGGTATCGCAAATATGAATCCTTTTATGTTTGTGAATCGTGATGAGTTCAATAGGGTGTTCAATATAAATTTCTTTGGGCCAGTTCTTCTGACAAAGGGGTTGATTAAGGCAAAGAAGCTTAACAAGGGAGGATCGGTCGTGTTTGTGGCATCTATGGATGGCCCTCTGATTGTCCATGCCGGTAACTCCGTGTATTCTGCAAGTAAGAGTGCTCTTGTGGGAATATCTCGCAATATGGCTATCGACCTTGCTCCCAAGAAGATTCGGGTGAATTGTTTACTTCCTGGCACTACGGACACCCCACTCATCCGAACTGATAATGTTACTGAAGAATCGTTGGCCGAAGTGGCAAAGACATTTCCGTTAAAGCGCTTTGGTACAGTTGAAGACATGGCTTATGGAATTATTTATCTGCTTTCTGATGCTAGTAGTTTCGTGACGGGAACAGAACTGGTTATTGACGGCGGATATACAAAACTATAGAATAATGGCAACAATTAGATACACCAATGTGGGAATCCGAGCTATGTCGGCTTGCGTCCCACAGGGTGTGTTCCATAACAAGGATCTTGGCTACCTGATACCTGAGGAAGAGATTCAGAAGACAATTGATAACATTGGAGTACGTGAACGACGTATTGCCGATCCTGAAGTCTGTGCGAGCGATTTGGCATATAAGGCTGCCATGAAACTTATTTTGGACAACAATATTGATCCTGCTAGTATCGATGTGTTGCTTTTTATGAGTCAGACGGCTGATTATCGGATTCCAGCCACAGCTCCGCTATTGCAAGAACGGTTGGGCTTATCTATCGATACATTGGCAATGGATTTGTCTTTGGGGTGTTCGGGTTTTATCTTTGCTCTCTCCACAGCATTTGCCTATGCCTCTCTACCGGATGTTAATCGCGTTCTTCTGCTTGATGGTGAAACCTTCTCAAAGATTGTGAATCGCAACGATAAAGTAGATTGGCCGCTCTATGGTGATGCTGCCACAGCCACGCTTGTTGAGAAGGGAGATTTTGGGGAGTCTGTTTTTATCTTGCGCAGCGATGGCACTGGTCGTGATGCGGTCATTATCCGAGATGGAATGCGCAATCCGATAACTGCCGATTCTTTGATAGAAAAGAAAAACGAAAACGGAGACATCCATAGCGGTCTTGAGGTTTATATGGATGGAATGGATGTGTTTAATTTCGCTATGAAACGAGTGCCGAAGACTATTAAAGAGATGTCGGAAGTAACTGGCATCCCTCTTGAAAGTATTGACTGGTTGGTATTCCATCAAGCTAATCGGTTTATGACAGATTTCTTTGTGAAGAAACTGAAATTCAACCAGGAACGGGTTCCTTATTGCATCGACCGTTATGGTAACACATCGTCCACAAGTGTTCCGTTAACCATTGTCAGTGAACTTCACGATAAAGTGAAAGATGGCGACAAAGTAATGATGGCTGGTTTTGGCGCAGGACTATCATGGGGTGTTTCTTTGGTGACAATGCAAGACTGTAAGATATCCCATGTAATCGAATATTAAAATGCTGGATTCTTTCAAATTTCACCACATAGGAGTTGCTGTCAAAGATTTGGAAGCAACAGCTTCGGTTTATGCGTTTGGGGGCTATCATTGTTCTTCAACTATATTTGACCCAATCCAGAATGTGTATATTTGTTGGCTGACCAAGGACGGTTTCCCAACCGTTGAATTGCTGGCTCCAGTTGATGAAAAATCTCCAGTAAATAAAACGTTGGAAAAAGTTGGTGTGTCCCCCTATCATTTCTGCTATGTGGTGGACAATCTTGAAGATGCTGTAGCAGAATTGAGAAAACAAAGATATATTGCAGTTAGTAAGCCCGTAGAAGCGGTCGCTTTCCTGGGTAGTCGTGTCTGTTTCCTTTATAATAAGAATGTGGGGCTGGTTGAATTGGTTGAAGCCCCTGCCAAAATCATAGAATGAATTACTTCGTTTTCCGCAATAACACCGTTGAACGTTTTTTCCCGAAAGATTTTACCTTTAGCGGCTACGATGACATTTCTCATGTTCCGTCTGAAGTTGATGGCTATGTTTGGTTCTACCAATTGCCGGTAAAGTATGAGCAAGAAAAGCTCTGCTCCGAGATTCGGGGCTTTGCACAGAAGTTTTCGTTTGTTTTGGCACAGGTGGATGCCGCTAAGCCATTCATCGTATTGACGATGGATGAGGGAAGTTATGCCGTCCCGTTCACATCAGGTGTTGATCTTCTTTCTGCCGTATTTGATTATAATGCTTCCCTGGCGCAATTAGAGGAGAACCACTCAAATGTGAAATTGTTGGATATCCGAGAGTTCACGCGACAGTATCCTGTTTCGGAAGTGTTCGACTGGAAGTTTTGGTTCATCTCTCAGATGGGATTGAATCCTCGGCTATCTAAGCCATTTGCGGAATGGTTTGCACGTAAATTGGATGAAATTGCTCTCAAACGGAAGAAGTGTTTGATTCTAGACTTGGATAATACACTGTGGGGAGGTGTATTGGGAGAAGACGGCATAGAAGGTATCAAGTTGGGTGGTGATTATCCAGGTAAAGCATTCCACTACTTCCAGGAGGCGTTACTGGAATTGAGTAAAAATGGTGTTATTCTTACCATTTGTAGCAAGAACAATGAGTCTGATGTATTAGAGGTTTGGGAGAAGAACCCTTTCATGGTACTTAAGAAGGATAGTTTTGCTGCTTGGCGCATCAATTGGCAGGATAAAGCAACCAATATCAGGGAACTGGCCGATGAATTGAATATTGGATTAGATAGCTTCGTTTTTATAGATGATAACCCCACAGAGCGTGAGCTTATAAAGCAAGCACTTCCGATGGTTGAGGTACCTGACTTTCCGACACAACCCTATAATTTGCCTATATTCTTTAAGGAGTTAGTAGAGAGATATTTCCGCGTTTATTCTATCACCAGTGAAGATAAAAAGAAAACAGAACAATACAAGGCTAACGCTCAAAGGGCACAGGCGCAAAAGAGTTTTGTAGACTTTGATACATTCTTGAAGAGTCTTGATATTCAGATTACCATCGAGGAGGCAAATGAGTTCAATATTCCGCGCATCGCCCAGATGACGCAGAAGACCAATCAATTTAATCTTACCACAAAACGATATACCGAAACGGATATCCATACTTTTTTGCAACAAGGTTGGAAAATCTGGTGTATCAGTGTAGCAGATAAATTTGGTGATAACGGCATTACGGGTTGTATCATGTTGAAAGGCGATGCTATTGACACTTTTCTCATGAGTTGCCGAATATTGGGCAAGGGGATTGAAATAGTTTTTATTAAGAACATACTTTCTCTATTAAAAGAGAACGGTAAAAGGACGTTGAAAGCAGAGTATATACCTACATCCAAGAACGAACAGGTAAAGGATTTTTATGACAAGTTGGGTTTCGAACGTGTATCTGAAAAAGATGGCATGAACATTTATAAGGCAGATCTTTCAGATATAGACCTGTCAGTTAAAGATTATTATCATATTATTGTTAAATAGAATGGAAGAAAAAGTATTAGAGATTCTGAAGAACTTGTTCGAATTAGACACTGTTGATCAGACTTGCTCACAAGAAACATGCGACAAGTGGGATTCTATGGGACAGCTTAACTTGGTAGTGGAATTGGAAAGTGAATTTGACGTGACGCTAGAGCCCGAGGAGATTGGGGAAATGAAGTCGTTTGATGATATTATCAGAATCCTGAAAACGAAAGGAGTATCATAATGGATTTGGAGAATAAGTACGGAACTCTGGAAATACAGAAAGAACTACTTGCTCTGGTTAAGGAAGTTCATAGTTTCTGTATTTCTAATGGTGTAAAGTATAGTATTGCCTATGGTTCTTTGCTTGGCGCTGTCCGACACAAAGGTTTTATACCGTGGGATGATGATTTTGATATCATGGTGGACAGAGAGAATTACAATAAAATTCTTGATTCAATTAATGGCTCTCGCAGTTTGACTATAGATAGATGTCAATCGTCACTTTGGATTGACAGATTGCACAGGAAGGATTGTGATTATCATGGACCATATAGTCCAACTTGTGATATTTTTATAATCGATACAATGCCGGATAATTATTTCCTTGCTCAAATGAAAATATATGCGATTTATATGATGCAGGGAATGATGAAGGTAAAATTAAGTATAAAGAAAGGTGGTTTCTTTATGAAAGTATGTTCACTTGTCACCTATATAATGGGATTACCTTTCTCTCCTTCCACAAAAAAGAAATGGTACACATCTATTTCTCAATGGTTTTACAGAGATGGCCAGAAAAAGAGATGCTATAATGCATGTTTTGAAGATATACACTGCGTATTTCCATCAAATGTTTTAGATAAGATCCACTTGGCATCTTTTGAAGACACGGAAGTATATATAATCGATGAATACGATCCTTTTCTAAGGTCGCGCTATGGTTATTATATGACACCTCCTCCACAAATAGAAAGAATGCCTAAACATTTTTAATGCTTATGACGAGGGTAATTACTTATGGTACCTATGATTTGCTACATCAGGGGCATCTTAATCTGCTCCGTCGTGCAAAGGAACTTGGCGACTATTTGATAGTGGGTGTCACCAGCGATAGTTTTGACCGAGGACGAGGAAAGTTGAACGTACGCAACAACGTGTTGGAGCGCGTTGAAGCGGTTAAAAATACAGGATATGCCGATGAGGTAATCATTGAAGATTATCTTGGACAGAAGATAGACGATATTCAGAAGTATGATATTGATATCTTCGCTATTGGCAGTGACTGGGCGGGGAAATTTGACTATCTGAATGAATATTGCAAAGTGGTTTATTTGCCACGTACGGAAGGTATATCTTCAACTCAGTTAAGGGAAGAAAGTCAGACAGTATATCGCATAGGTATTGTAGGTAGTGGACGTATTGCCAATCGTTTTGTGCCAGAAACCAAAGTGGTAAATGGAGCACATGTTACGGCGGTAATGAATCCAGATAAGGAGAACGGAAAATCATTCGCAAAGATTTATGGGCTAACGGCATATACAAATTTCGATCAATTCCTAGAGGATGTTGATTTAGTGTATGTTGCTTCACCTCATTTGACACACTATGAGTATGTCAAGAGAGCGTTGCAGGCAGATAAGCATGTCCTTTGTGAGATTCCATTCCTCTTATCAAAAGACCAAGCTCTTGAGCTATATGGCCTGGCAGAAGAACGCAACTTAGTGCTTCTTGAAGCGAGTAAAACAGCCTTCTTCCCTGCTTTTGGGCATATTGTTACTTTGGTTAAGAGTGGAATTATAGGAGATGTTGTTGATGTTAAGTCTTCTCTTAGTAAAATGGTCCCACCTCCGACACGAGAGTTGGATGCTGCCCAAGCTGGTGGCGCTATGACTGAACACGCTTCGTTGACATTGTTGGCTATAATTAAAGTGTTGGGTATTGAATGGCATGACGTGGATTTTCGTAGTCGCATTGAAAACGGTGTGGATATCTATACGAAAGGTGTTATTAATTATCCTCATGCTACGGCCTCCTTTACATTGGGAATTGGAGTGAAGACAGAAGGCAACCTTGTGATTTCGGGGACGAAAGGCTATGTTTATGTTCCTGCCCCGTGGTGGTTGACTGATTTCTTTGAAGTACGCTATGAAGACCAGACCAAGAATAAGAAATACTTTTATGGCTATGATGGAGAGGGCCTGCGATATGAAATTCAAGAATGGCTCTCTATGATTGTTAATAATCGACGAAGTTGCTATAAACTTCGCCGTAGAGAGAGTATTGCGATAGTGGAGATTATTGAGAAGTACATCAAAGGGGAAAAAGTTACGGCAATTTAATTATTGTATTTAGTAAGAATGAATATAGCTGTTATGCTTGCCGGTGGGACGGGTGAACGTATGGGGGCGGGAAGACCTAAACAATTCATAGAGATAGGACACAAGCCACTTATCGTTCATTGCTTGGATATCTATGAGCAGTCACCAGATATTGATGCCATTGAAGTAGTGTGTCATAAAGACTGGATGGATTACACATGGAAATTGGTCAAACAATGGAATATTACCAAAGTAAAATGGGTGTGTGAAGGTGGTGATACATGCCAATGTTCCACGCGCAACGGTATTTATAACCTTGAAGGAAAAGTTAAAGATGAGGATATTCTTATGTTCGTGATGAGCAGCAGTCCCTTTGTGAATGATGAGATTATTAAGGACTCTTTGCGCGTCTGCCATGAACATGGAAGTGCTTTTGCTTGTATGTCGAGCAAATACAATTTGGCATATACGGAAGATGGGGCGTCATCTTGCCATATCAACTTTAAAGAGCATAATAAGACTATAAACATGCCGTGGACTTCTACTTTTGAGAAGTTCAATCGGTTTTTTCATAAAGCATTTAGTGAAGGAATTGAGACTCAGTTGCATTCTTACGTGCCTACTTTATGGGTAGCCCTAGGAGAAACGCTATGGTTCTCTCTTGACACAACGAAGAATCTTTTACATGCTACCTACAAAGAGGATAAGGATATTTTTGAGGCTGTTTTGAGAATGGAAAACAGAATATAATAATACTCACAATTATGAATTATTTAATGGGAGTTGATGAAGGCACAACGGGGTGTAAGGCTTGTATCTTTGACGAAACAGGAAAAATCATTTCTATCGCATCTCGCGAGTATTCATCGTACTATCCTCATCCTGGTTGGGTAGAGCAAGATATAGAGGAGATAAAAGAGGCTGTATTTTCATCAATCCGAGAGTCAATAATATCAGCTAGTCGTAAAGGTGTTGATGTAAACGACATTATTGCCATTAGTCATTCCAATCAAGGAGTAACTATGGTGTTACTTGATGAAAATGAAAAAGTTATAAGAAACCATACTATTGGATGGCAGGATTTACGATATGTGGATATGTTGCCCGAATTGAATAAAAATGTTGATCAAGAACGTTATTGGAGAACAGGAGGAATGATGTTCGGCACATACAATATTGCTGTTTTGAATTGGATACAAAAGAACGAGCCAGAGAATTGGTCAAAGGTAAGGCATATATGTTCTCATCAAGACTATTTCTTAAGACAATATGGGGCGGATGGTTTTTATATTGATGAGGGTTGCATTAACTTCCTCTCAATGGCAGACTACAAGACCAATGAATGGGATGACTATATGATGAGTCTTTTCAATGTAAAACGTGAAATGCTGCCAATACCGGTTCATACTCCAGGGATGGTGGTGGGTAATGTAAAAGAGTCTTTTTCCCGTTTGACAGGTCTTTCTGTAAGATGTAAAGTTTGCTCCGGTCAGTTAGATGCCAATTGTTGTGCATTAGCTGCTGGTGGAATGAATCCTGGTACACAAGTTTTAACAATGGGAACGGCAGGTGTATCCACTTTCATTTCTGACAAAAGCGAGTTGGATCCGAATAAGAGAATAACTGTTCGCTCTAATCCTGGATTTGGAAACTATCAGTATTATATTATGACGAATACTGGTGCATCATCGTTCCGTTGGTTCAGAGATGAGTTATGTTCAATGGAGTCTGCTACCGCTAATCTGATGCATATTGATCCTTACAACATTATTACTGCAATAGCCGAAAATTCTTGTCCTGGAGCAAATGGAGTTACGGCGTTGACATGCTTTCAAGGTTCTCATACCCGTATTAAGAATGAGAAGGCTCGTGGGGCTTTCTTTGGAATAAACTTGGGTACAACCAAAGCGGATCTTGCGCATGCTGTACTCGAAGGAATCTGCTTTGAGATGAAAGATATACTAAAAATGAATGAACATTTTTATGGCAAAGATGCTGTAAATATAAGACTATGTGGTGGGGTAGCAAAGAGTCCGTATTGGTGCCAGATGTTTGCTGACATTTTTGAAAAACCTATCGAATTAACGGAAGTAGCAGAGCTTGGTTGTTTAGGTGCGGCTATGTGTGCTGGTATTGGTGCGGGTCTCTTCTCGAATGTAAGAGATGCTGTAGAAAAGTGTGTACATGTGAGGGAGACCTATACTCCCAATCCAAAGGCAAGTGAAATTTACAGTTTGTCATTTGATAAGTGGTTTGAATGCCTTACTGTTGCTAATACGGTGATTTACAAATAAGTCTATACGATAATGATTAAACGTATTCTTGTTGTTGGAGGAGCAAGTGGAATAGGTCTGGCTATTGCAGAAGAAATGGCTTTAAGGGATAGCACTGAAAAAGTATATGTAGTTGATAAAGCGTATTTTCAGGAGCAGTATTCGCACCCTAAAATTGACTTTTTCCAATTTGACTTGACTTCGTTGGACTATTCTTTTTTTGACCGTTTTGAAGATATCAATGCGTTGATGATTACAGCTGGTTTTGGGAGGTTGGCATTGTTCAAGGATGTGTCGGAACAGCATATTATAGAATTATTTAACGTTAATACTATACCGGTGTTGAGGTTAGTGAGACGATTCTATGAAAAGATAGAGGGCAATGATAATTTCTATTGTGGTGTGATGGATAGCATTGCCGGTTGGATGTCATCTCCTTTCTTTGCAGTTTATGGCGCTACGAAGGCTGCACTTAAAATTTTTATAGAGAGCGTGAATGTAGAATTGTTGAAGGCTGGGACTACCAATCGTATATTGAATGTGAGCCCAGGGACAATAAAAGGCACGGGTTTTTATGCGGGAAAGACAGACCTTAATGAATTACATGAACTGACGGTAGACATTATAGACCATTTAGAAAAGAAAGATGATCTTTTTATACCAAAGTATGATGAAATTTATAAAACGGTACTGCAGAGATATCAAGAAAACTTCCGAGAGGAAGGGGTGCATAGCTATGAGTATAAACAGAATAGTATAAGATAATATATATGATAGATTTATTAATAGATATTCCCGACAGCTTTTTTCAGGAAGAAACAAGATGTGGCCACGTCGTTTCGCAAGATATGAAAAAGATATGGGCAGTAGAACTCGATCTTCTTGCTGAATTTGAGAGAGTTTGTAAAAAATATAACTTGACCTATATGGCTGTCGGTGGAACATTGTTGGGCGCGGCAAGGCATAAGGGTTTTATACCATGGGACGATGATATTGATTTGGCAATGTTTCGGGATGATTATGAGAAACTAATTACTATAGGGTCTAAAGAATTTAAGCATCCTTACTTTCTTCAAACAGCAGCCGTGTCGATAGAAGAAAGACCTTTTCTTTCTGATATGATAAGATTGAGAAACAGTGAGACAACAGCTGTTATTTCAATGCAACACAAGTATTCTCCTAATGCAAATCAAGGTATCTTTATTGATATATTTCCTCTAGATAATACATTAGCTGATAAGTTTTTCAGGGATCGTCAATTAAAACGGATCAAAAGGTTCTATTCTCTTAATAAGTTTTTTTATTTCTGTACAAAGGATCATTTGTGGCATCATCCTAATAAATTCATCAGCTTATCAAGAAAAATCATTGCATTTCTGTTTAATAAGCCAATGAAAATAATGGCCAATAGGTTTTTTGCAAAGTATATTCATGAGTGCAAAAAATATAATGGTCAAGCAACAAGTAATATTGGGATTCTTATGTTTGTAACGGACGCTGAAAAACTTATATATGAATCTGACGATTGCCGACGAACCGTTGATGTGGAATTCGAGTTTCGGACAATCCCCATAGGTATAGGCTATGATCGAATGTTGACTCACCAATATGGGGACTGGCACAAAATGGTAAAAGGAACAGCGTATCATTATCTTGATCTAATGAGTGCAGATATTCCATTTTCGCAATATTTGAATTTGAAGAAGTAGTATTAATAGTCATGCGGATTCATTCTCAGAGTATGAATAAGCAACGTATTGTTTTTACTTTATTGTTCCTTCTTTATATTTCAACATCATGTGAAAACGATATCATTGATATCGTTTTTCCTGATGAAGAAAAAAACTCATTTTCCTGTAATCTTTTTACTACTGAATTTATTACTCATCAAAGCGCAGCTTCATATGGAGATTATTGTGTATTTATTACAAATAGACGTAGCTCCCTATATCTATATAACTTAAAAACAAAGTCATTACTTTGTGAGGAAACTTTGCGGCCCGCTAAAGGTCTAGATTATTGGGGCTATGATTTATATCACTGTAATCAAGCAACTTTTGGGGAGGATTTTTATTCAGAACAAGATGTTTTTCCTTTATTGTATGTAAGTCAAAGGGCAAATGAAGATAGACGTTGCTTTATAGAAGTATTTAGAATACAGCCATCAAAAGAGGGGAAAGACGTTGATTATTCTTCTTTGAGCGCCACATTAGTTCAAACTATTTATTTACCGAAAATGAATAGTGATAATTGCCTTGGCAATGTTAATTGTGTAATAGAAAAAGGCAGCCAAAAGATGTACACATATTCTAGGAATAACAATAATGATGAGGCTAATTATGGTTATTGTAAAATATCTTGTTTTGACATTCCTGATGTGGATATAAGAGAAGTTGTATTAAACGATTCAGATATTAAAGATTCTTTTATGCTTGATTGTAGTGCTGTTAATATGCAAGGTGGTTGTATTAATAAAGGATATCTTTATATTGGTCAAGGGTATCAGAATGCTGGATATATATTCTTAAATGTAATTAACCTGAAAGAAAAAAAAATAGATAATCGAATAGATTTATTGGCCATGGGTATTCAATGGGAACCAGAAGGCTGTTTCATTTACAATGATACTGTTATGCTATCTACGGCTTCTGGCATAATAGGTTTTAAGTTTTAGCTTTAGGAGAAAAATGCATAGTTGAAAAAGTAGAGGCTTTGCGCATGTTATTGGACGCTGTGAAAGGATTGAGGACCAACCAGCATGGCAACTGATTCACAAGCATCCTGTGTATAAGGAAGAAGGGTAAATATCGTGGATACGATTAAAAGTGCAGTAGTTGGATAATA
This sequence comes from Bacteroidales bacterium, assembly GCA_017561885.1. GTDB lineage: Bacteria > Bacteroidota > Bacteroidia > Bacteroidales > UBA932 > Equibacterium. The sequence continues at coordinate 128,703 of JAFZBF010000040.1, forward strand.
AGAATAATACACAAGAAACAGTACTTCACTTTCTCCGCATCGGATTAGGAGAGAAAGATGTCTATAATGCAGAGCATGGTTGGGAAAAGGTGTATGATGAGGCTGCGCAGCTGGGTGTGTCGCCATTTGTATTCGATGGCTATGTGAAAAAGTACGATGCGAGAGAATTAGTTTCGGAGATGCCTGTTGCCGAGAAGATGAAGTGGATTGCAACGGTTTTCAATTCTGAGGCTCTTTCTGCAACACATGAGACCACTGCAAACGATCTTGCCCATATCTTCGCTGAAGGAGGATTGAGGACGTATGTCCTGAAGGGTTATGTTATAGCTGAGTGCTATCCACAGCCGAAGCATCGTCAGAGCGTGGATTTGGACTGCTTCTTGGTGTCGGCAGAAGACCAGAACAACTTCGATTCGTGGGAGAAAGGAAACTTGCTGATAGAAAAGCACGGATTTAGCGTAGCGCGCGATTTCTATAAGAACAGCACATTCCATCTTCCTCAATTGATGGTTGAGAATCATAAATTTCTCACGCCGTTCCGTGGGAATAAGTACTTAACGAAGTTAGAAGCGTTTCTTCAAGGTCTTATCCGTGCAGATGAAGGAAAGGACAAGATAGATGATACCGAGTTGCTGCGTCCACCGGTGATGGCTTCTGCGCTGTTTCTGGTGGAACATTCTTTCTCCCATTTCCTGCATGAAGGACTGAACCTTCGGCATATCACCGACTGGATGATGTTCAGCCGCTATCATAAGGATGATATATCCTGGCCTCAATTTGAAAGCTATATTGATGAATTCGGATTCCGCCGTTTTTATGATGCTTATGTCCATGTCGGGAAATATGTTCTGGGAGATATTCCATTTGAGCAGCTGACTGCTCCTGAACAGCGGATGATGAATTCGGTGTGGGAAGGATTGGATCTCCATGACACCGTCAGGGGTTTTCGAGGCAAGCTCAACCTGGTCGGCAATACTTTCCGCGCTCGCTGGAAATACAAATACTTTTCACCCATCTCCATGATTCATGCGTTATGGATCCAAGTCAAAGGTTTTCTGTTTATTAAACAACCTAAATTGAATTGATATGAAGATACTGGTTACTGGTGCAAAGGGTTTTGTGGGGAGGAATTTGTGTGAGCAATTGAAAAATATCCGTGACGGGAAGGCGAGGAATTATGGCGTAACAATAGAAGAGGTATTTGAATATGATTTAGACTCGACTCCCGAGGAGTTGGAATGCTGGTGCTCGCAGGCAGATTTCGTGTTCAATCTTGCCGGAGTGAACAGGCCGAAGGAGCAGTCTGAATTTATGGAAGGGAATTTTGGTTTTGCTTCAATACTTCTTGATACATTGCGGAAAAAGGGCAACACCTGCCCGGTGATGCTGAGCAGTTCTCAGCAGGCATCTCTTACAGGGCGTTTCGGGAACAGCGAGTATGGCCGTAGCAAGAAAGCGGGGGAGGATCTGTTCCTCAGGTATGGTGAAGAAACCGGTGCAAAAGTATTGGTGTTCCGATTCCCGAATCTTTTTGGCAAATGGTGCAGGCCAAACTATAACAGTGCTGTGGCTACATTTTGCAATGCTGTGGCGAATGACTTGCCATACACTGTAAATGATCCATCTGTGGAGCTTGAACTTCTCTACATAGACGATCTGGTGGATGAGATGATTGCTTGCCTGCGAGGTGAGGAACATCGCTGCGAGTTTGACGGCTTGGAGGTTGTGCCTAATGAATCCGGCAGATATTGCCATGTCCCGACAACACACAAGGCAATGCTTGGAGAAATAGTGGAACTCCTGAATTCTTTCGAAGCACAGAGGTCGACGCTTATTATTCCTGAGATTCCGGCTGGCTCTTTTGCCAAAAAACTCTACAGTACATTTTTGAGCTACCTGCCTGCATCAAAGGTGGCATTCCCGCTCAGGACAAATACAGACCAGAGAGGCTCATTTACTGAACTGGTAAAAACAATCGGAAGCGGACAGTTCTCTGTGAATATCTCAAATCCCGGTGTCACAAAAGGTCAGCATTGGCATAACACGAAATGGGAATTCTTCATCGTGGTCTCAGGACACGCCTTGATACAGGAGCGAAAGATCGGGACTGACGAAGTCCTTGATTTCGAAGTATCCGGAGAGGAAATAAAAGCCGTACATATGTTGCCGGGATATACCCACAATATTATAAATTTGTCTGATTCCGAGCCTTTGATTACCCTGATGTGGGCAAATGAGTTGTTTGATCCGAACCGGCCGGATACTTATTTTGAACCAGTAGAATAACAGATGACATTTAAATATGGCAAGTTTTAAGAATAACGGTAAGCTGAAACTCCTGATTATTGTCGGCACGAGACCTGAGATTATCCGTCTCGCGGCGGTTATCAACAAATGCAGAAAGTATTTTGACTGTCTGCTTGCTCACACCGGTCAGAATTATGATTACAACCTCAACGGGGTGTTCTTCAAGGACCTGAAACTCGCAGATCCGGACGTGTATATGGATGCAGTCGGAGTAGACCTTGGCGAGACTATGGGCAACATCATTGCAAAAAGTTACCAGTTGATGGTTGAGGTGAAACCTGATGCGGTGCTGGTTCTTGGCGATACTAATTCCTGCCTTAGTGTGATCGGGGCGAAACGGCTACATATACCGATTTTCCATATGGAGGCAGGTAACCGCTGTAAGGATGAATGTTTGCCGGAAGAGACAAACCGTCGTATCGTGGATATTATATCGGATGTCAACATGGCGTACAGCGAACATGCCCGCCGCTATCTGGCTGACTGTGGCTTGCCGAAGGAGAGAACGTATGTGACAGGAAGTCCTATGGCTGAGGTTCTGCATGATAATCTGACGGAGATAGAATCTTCAGATATCCACGCTCGCCTTGGACTTGCAAAAGGTCGTTACATTCTTTTGAGCGCGCATAGGGAGGAGAATATCGATACTGAGAAAAATTTCCTGTCGCTTTTCAATGCCATCAATGCTATGGCTAAGAAATACGATATGCCCATTTTATACAGTTGCCACCCAAGAAGCCGTAAACGCCTTGAGGCTTCCGGCTTCAAGTTGGATTCTCGTGTCATACAGCACGAACCTCTGGGTTTCCACGACTACAACTGTCTTCAGATGAATGCTTTTGCTGTGGTGTCTGACTCCGGAACGCTTCCCGAGGAGAGCAGTTTCTTCACAAGTATAGGTCATCCCTTCCCGGCTGTTTGCATACGTACGTCAACTGAGCGCCCGGAGGCTTTGGATAAAGCGTGCTTTTTCATTGCAGGCATCGACGAGAACAGCCTGCTGCAGGCTGTTGACACGGCGGTTGAGATGAACGCCGCCGGTGACCATGGTATACCGGTTCCTGATTATCTGGATGAGAATGTTTCAACAAAGGTTGTCAAGATTATTCAGTCATATACAGGAATCATCAACAAGATGGTTTGGAGAAAGTATTGATTATTTAGTAAGAAAAGATATGTCAATTTTCAAAGATAAGATACTGATGATTACCGGTGGTACCGGTAGTTTCGGAAATGCTGTGTTAAACCGTTTCATCCGTACGGATATTGGTGAGATCCGTATCTTTTCCCGTGACGAGAAAAAACAGGATGATATGAGGCATGAATATCAGACCAAGTATCCAGATGTCGCCCATAAGATAAAGTTCTACATCGGCGATGTCCGTTCACTTGAGAGTTGCAGGAGTGCAATGCCTGGTGTTGACTATATATTTCACGCTGCTGCGCTGAAACAGGTGCCGTCTTGCGAATTCTTCCCTATGGAAGCTGTCCGCACTAATGTTATCGGCACGGACAATGTCCTTACTGCTGCCATCGAGGCAAAAGTCAAGTCAGTTATTTGCCTGTCAACGGATAAAGCTGCATATCCTATCAATGCAATGGGCATTACCAAGGCCATTGAGGAAAAGGTGGCTGTTGCCAAGAGTCGCCAGACTTCTTCTACAAAGATTTGCTGTACGCGTTATGGCAATGTGATGTGTTCTCGTGGATCTGTGATACCGTTGTGGATAGACCAGATTCGAAGCGGAAATCCCATTACTCTTACTGAGCCTTCGATGACTCGTTTTATAATGAGTCTGGATGAGGCGGTTGATTTAGTGCTGTTCGCTTTTGAACATGGAAAAAACGGAGATATCCTTGTTCAGAAAGCCCCCGCTTGTACAATCCAAACTCAGGCAGAGGCAGTTTGTGAACTGTTTGGGGGCAGAAAGGAGGATATCAAGGTTATCGGCATTCGTCATGGCGAGAAGATGTATGAGACTTTGTTGACTAAAGAAGAGGCGGCGAAGGCTATTGATATGGGTGATTTCTTCGCTGTTCCTGCCGACAACCGTGACCTCAATTATGACAAATACTTCAAGGAAGGAGATACTAAGCGTGTTCTCATAGACGAGTTCAATTCCAACAACACCCGTCGTTTGAATCTTGAAGAGACCAAGGCGAAAATCGCATCTCTGGAATACATCCAGAATGAACTGAACGGCATTTCAAATCTGGCGAAGTAGATGCTTCTTAGTGTCATTATTCCATACTACAACAGAAATGCCTTTATAGGCAGGATGCTCGATTCTCTGCTTGACCAGGATATTGCGCCTGAAGAGTATGAAATAATTGTGGTTGATGACGGAAGCGAAGAGGACCCTGTGGCTCTAAAAGAGTATATACGACGCTATCCACAGATTAGCTATCATAGAATTGATCACGCCGGCCTCTCTCCGGCGCGTAACTTTGGGCTTTCGATGGCGAGCGGTGACTGGATTTATTTCTGCGACAGTGATGATTTTATTCAGAGTCAAGTCTTGGGTAATATAATAAAGGTTGCAGAAGATAGACAATTGGAGATGATTAGTGTAAGAGTCAATCATATCAAACCATCAGATCAGTTGCTGCCACCTGTTATTAATTTCAGTATGGTCTCTGAAACGATTAAGGGTATAGAATATATTGATAATCCGCAAATTCCTTTTTCCTGGGGTGTTTTTGCCTATTTGCTTCGCCGTTCAGTGATTGAATCCAATAATCTTTCGTTTCGAAGTATCTTTTATGTTGAAGATCGCCAGTTTCTACTAGAACTTCTTCCGTGTGTTTCCCGTTTTGCCAATATTGATGTTGATTTGTATTATTATGTACAGAATGAAGACTCAATATTGCATTCAAGGAAAAAACATGACAGAACGGAGTTTGCTCCCGCATTGATGACATATATTGAAGGTCTCTCAACATTTATTCAAAACCCATCTATACCGCAACGAATTAAAGAATATCTCCATATTAATGAGAGAATAAGGTGGTCCTATTCTTTGCTGACACATGTTTTCAGGTATTATCCAGTGAAAACTACTATTGATGCTATCAATAGCCTTCAGGAAATGAGTATCTATCCTCTTGACGATACTTGCAAGAAAATTTCCTCACGAAGGATAAAGCTTGTAAACAATAAGAACATATTTATATTCCTCTGTCGTCTCTACCATCTAGTTCCGGCTAAGGTGAGAATGAAATTATAAAACAATTAAAGACATGTTCACACTGATAAAACTTCCATATTCATCTGATGCACTTGACCCTGTAATCAGCGCTCAGACACTTTCTTTCCATCATGGCAAGCATCTGCAGGCTTACATAGATAATTTGAACAAACTTCTTCCGGGTAGTGGCTTTGAAGGCCTGACGCTCGAGGAGATTGTGAGCAGGGCTCCTGCCGGTCCCGTATTCAACAATGCCGGTCAGATTCTGAATCATAATCTGTATTTCACTCAGTTCTCTCCAGAACCCAAGTCAGCACCATCCGGAGATCTTGCAGCCCAGATAGAAAAGCAGTGGGGCAGTTTTGATGCTTTCAAGGCTGAGTTTGTCGCCAAGGGTGTGAACATCTTCGGCTCAGGCTGGGTTTGGCTTTCTTCTGATTCAGACGGGTCCTTGGTTATAACTCAAGAACCTGGCGCGGGGAATCCTGTAACCCGCGGATTAAAACCGTTGCTGACCTTCGATGTATGGGAACATGCCTACTATCTGGACTTCCAGAACCGCCGTGCCGACCAGTTGAAAGCATTGTGGGGAATAGTAGACTGGAGAGTTGTTGAGGAAAGATATAATTAGATAGAAGCAGTACTTTATGTCAAAAAGAATATACTTGTGTCTTGCTCATATGAGCGGCAAGGAACAAGCTTTTATACAAGAAGCATTTGATACAAATTGGGTGGTTCCTCTTGGTCCGAATGTCAATGGTTTCGAGGAAGATTTGAAGACATTTGTAGATTCGCTTCCCGGAGGGTATACTTTGGAGCCTGCTCACGAGGTTGTAGCTCTTTCTGCTGGCACTGCTGCGGTGCATCTAGGTCTGCTGGCATGTGGAGTCGCCCCTGGCGATGAAGTTATTGTTCAGAGTTTCACTTTCTGCGCTTCTTCCCATCCAATCACATATCTTGGAGCGACTCCGGTTTTCGTTGATTCCGAAAAAGACACTTGGAACATCGATCCTGACTTGTTGGAGGAAGCCATCAAGGACCGCATCGCCAAGACCGGAAAGAAACCTAAGGCTATTGTGCCTGTCGCTCTCTATGGCATGCCTTATCAGATAGACAGGATTATGGAGATTGCCGGAAGATATGATATTCCTGTTGTTGAAGATGCAGCTGAAGGATTTGGTTCACGATATGATGGACAGGTATTGGGGACTTTTGGCAAATTCGGCGTACTGAGTTTCAATGGCAATAAAATGATAACAACTTCAGGTGGTGGTGCTCTGGTCTGCGAAAATCTTGAAGACAAGAACAAGATAATGTGGTACGCAACACAGGCGCGCGAGGCATATCCCTACTACCAGCATGAAGCTATAGGATATAATTACCGCATGTCTAATATCTGTGCCGGCATCGGCCGTGGCCAGATGACGGTTGCAGATGAGCATATTGCTCACCATAAACACGTCAAAGACTTGTACAAGCATCTTTTTAATAATGTGCCGGGCATCGAGTTGCACGATAATCCTTCGCAGAGATACGACTCAAACTTCTGGTTGAATACTATTACCATCGATCCTGTTCTTCATATCAAGGGACAGGAGAATGCTTACAAAACAGTTGTGAGAGGAGCTGTAGGTGGCGCTGCGGGAGTGGTACATGCAACCGATAATGCTCATACGGAATGCGAGCCTAACGACAATGTCGAGGCTCTGCGCGTTGTGCTTGATGCTGCTGGAGTCGAAGCCCGTCCTCTCTGGAAACCGATGCACAAGCAACCGGTTTACAAAAATGCACCGGCATATGTTAACGGCGTTTCAGAAAATCTCTTTAAAGTAGGTATGTGTCTACCGTCGGGTCCGTACGTGAGTGATGAGGATGTAAGATATATTGTGGATACTATTAAAAGTGCGATAATACGTTAACTGGTGCGTGATTTCATCATAAACCTTTCGAACCTTATCTGCGGCTATCCGCTCTTCTTCTGGCTGATAGGCGGAGGGTTGTTCCTGTTCATTTATTCAAGGGCGGTGCCTTTGAGGAGGCTCGGAGAGGCAGTCCGTTCGCTGCGTACCAGGAAGTCTGGAGCCGGCGAGATATCATCCTTCCAGGCATTGATGAGTGCTATCAGCGCTACTGTCGGGATGGGCAACATAGCCGGTGTGGCAATAGCCCTGGTGATGGGAGGTCCGGGTGCCATATTCTGGATGTGGGTGAGCGCACTGATGGGAATGGCTACCAAATTCTTCGAAGGGACTCTAACCATAATGTACAAGGGCCGCAACGACAAGGGGGAGGTTAGGGGAGGTCCTATGTATGTGATTACTGAAGGCCTTGGGAAGCGATACAGGCCTCTTGCGGTTATGTTTGCTGCTGCAGGACTGATCGGGTGTCTTAGCGTAATGCAGGCCAACCAATTCGTGGAAGCGGTATGTTCGGTGTTCGTGCCTGCCGCGGAAACAGGAGCTCCGCTGTGGATCCGTTTCGCAATCGGAGTGGTGATGACGGGAATAGTGGCCAGCGTAGTGCTTGGAGGAATCAAAAGAATTTCAAAAGTTGCGTCAAGGCTGGTTCCGGCTATGGTGACCTTGTATTTTACTCTGGTGGCTGTAATCATCGTGATGAATTTCAGGGACATACCACACGTGTTCGCTTCCATTTTCGAGGGAGCGTTCAGCCTGAAGGCCGGGATTGGCGGACTAGCAGGAGTGGCAATCACCGGTGCGCGCAGGGCCATGCTGGTGAACGAGGCAGGTGTGGGAACGGCTATGATGATGCACGGGGCCTCCAGAAACGCCGAGCCCGTGAGGGAAGGATTCGTGGCGATGCTCGGCCCGGCGATAGATTCCGGACTTGTCTGCACGCTGACGGCGATACCGATCCTTATAGCCGACAGCTATCACGTGGAAGGAGTCAAAGGTCTTGCCGTGGCCCTGCAGTCGTTCGATACATTGATACCTGTGGCCGGGAAGTATCTGCTGATGGTTCTGGTGACAGTATTCGCCTTCTCCACGATGTTCTCTTATTCATACTACGGCCGTACGTGTTCGGAGTATCTTTTCGGCAAGGACAGGGCACGTTACTACGACTGGTTCTATCTGCTGATGCTGCTCGTGGCAAGCGTAATAACACTCGATGTAGCCGTCAGCATAATGGATATGGCCTTTGCGTTGATGTCTGTTCCTACGATGTTTGCGGTGTTCAAGCTTTCGCCTAAAGTCATTGATGCCCTAAAAAAATATAAAAAGTGATGATATTTACAATATAATACTTAAATTTGCCACTTAAGGAGAATATGTTCTAAAAACTTAATATACACTATGAAAAAGACATTTGCCGTTATTGCTGCACTGCTGTTTATGACTTTCGCTGCAAGTGCACAAAATGAAAAAGATTTCTATCCCGGTTTCTATCTGGGTCTTCAGGGTGGTGCAAACTACACTACCAGTGGTATCTGGCCTATTACCCCGACCAAGCACATCAATGTGCCGAACTTGGCTCTGAATCTCGGTTATGATTTCACTCCGGTCTTCGGCCTTCGTGCAAACATAAGCGGCCCGTTCGCAAATTTCCCTGACCAATCAATGAAGGACAAGATCCACAAGTTCAACTACGCTCAACTTGGCTTGGATGGTACTTTCGACCTTCGCAGCCTCTTCGGAGGATATAATTACGGCCGGGTATTCAATCCTTATGTATTCTTGGGTGGTGCTGCCAACTATCGTTTGGCATCTGACAAGGTAGCAAAGGGCCTGAACTTCGGTCTCCGTCTTGGAGCCGGTGCCAATTTCCGCCTGAGCGACCTCGTAGACCTTTCTCTCGAGTTGGTTGACAATGCTCTTCCTAATAAGTTCAACACTGTTGACGATGGTCTGTATTATCTTGGTTTCATCAAGAAACCTTATCATTGGGATGACAACCTCGCTGCCCTCGTTGGTCTCAAGTTCAACATCGGTGCTAACAACCAGCGCAAGGCCGCCGCTATGGCTGCCGCCGAGGCTGCCGCCGCTGCTGAGGCTGCACGCATCGCCGCCCAGGAAGCCGCTCGCCGCGAGGCTGAACGCGTAGCTGCCGAGAGGGCTGCTGCCGAGAAGGCCGCTGCCGACAGAGCTGCTGCCGAGAGGGCTGCTGCTGAAAGGGCTGCTGCTGAAAGGGCTGCCGCTGAAAGGGCTGCCGCCAATGCACGTCCTGCAGTAACCGAGAATGTTCTCTTCACCATCGGTCAGAGCGTTATCCGCAAGAGCGAGAACGCCAAGATCGCCCACATCGTAGAGGTGCTGAACCAGTATCCTGACGCTACTGTAACCATCAGCGGTTATGCTGACAGGGAGACCGGTAAGCCGGATACTAACATGCCTCTTTCTCAGAGACGTTCAGAGGCTGTGTCAAAGGCTCTCCAGAAAGCCGGCATCGCAGCAAACCGTATCAAGACAGAATGGTTCGGCGACACTCAGCGTGTTGCTGCTACTCCTGAGGAGAACCGCGTAGCTGTCTGCGTTACCCGTTAACGGAAATTAAGATAGTTTTACAAAAGCAGATCCGCGGTGCGGGTCTGCTTTTGTGTTTTTGAAGACTATTCACTATTTTCGTACTTAATATTCTGAATTTGCATTATTATGCGGGAATCAAGGAAACGCAATTGGCTGACTGATATGTTAAGCTGGTATTTCAGCAAGAAGGTGCTGCCCCACTGGTGCGTGCTGCTTGCTGATACTGTCATCGTTTTCCTGTCTTCCTTTTTTGTCTACTGGATTAGCCGCCGTACCGGAGTGATGTACGACAACCGGTTTGAGATACTGTGGACTGCCCTTATATACTCGGCGATAAGCTGGATAGGGATAAGGGCTTTCAGAACATATTCAGGTGTACTTCGCTATTCGAGCTTTGTGGATCTGCGCAAGATTGCGATGGCGAATCTTGTGTCCCTTGTCCTAGCGGTCGGCATTTCGCTGCTGATGAAATGGCGGGGAATCGCTGCGCTTTCGGCCCTCTCGGTGCTGGAGACCATTGCTGTCTTCGTTGTGGCCACGATGCTGCAATGGGGTATGCGTGTGGTGGTGAAGACTCTTTTCGAGGTTACGAATGAGAACAGGCATTCTATGCCTGTGCTGATATATGGTGCGACTGCCGACGGCGTGGGCCTGGCAAAGTATATCCGTGACCAACGGCCTGTGCGTTTCAAGCTGGAAGGCTTCCTGACCGATGAGCAGCGCATCAAGGATATGCAGCTTATGGGCGTCAAGGTTCATACGCTTGATGAGGATATACCCAGGATAGTGAAGAAGTATGGAGTCCAGGGAGTCCTTGTCAGCCCGATGGTTGTGAATGCTTTTCGTGAGAACCACAAGCTTCAGGATGAACTTATCAACGCCGGCTGCAAGATATATATGACTCAGGAGGCGAAAGAGGCCAGCTTGAAGAACGGTGAACTCAGCGATGAGTACATCGAGGATATGCAGCTTCACGAAGTGAGCGTGGAGGACCTCCTGCCCCGTCAGCAGATCCGCGTAGACCTTGATTCAGTGGCAGAGCAGATTGCGGGGAAGAGGGTGCTGATTACCGGCTCTGCAGGCAGCATCGGTGCGGAGATAGTCCGGCAGGTGGCTTCGTTCAAGCCGGCCAAGATGATGCTGATCGACCAGGCTGAGACTCCACAGCACGACATACGCCTGATGATGGCCAGGGAGTTCCCCGATGTCGATGCGGTGACTGTGGTTGCAAGCACAGACAGGCAGACGAGGATGGAGCATATATTCGAATCTTTCAGACCTGAATATGTCTTCCACGCGGCAGCTTACAAGCACGTGCCGATGATGGAGGACAATCCCAGCGAAGCTGTGCTGAACAATGTTCGCGGGACCCAGATTCTGGCCGACTTGAGCGTCAAGTACGGCGTGAAGAAGTTCGTGATGATTTCCACCGACAAGGCTGTGAATCCAACCAACGTTATGGGCTGCTCTAAGCGTATCTGCGAGATATATGTGCAGAGTCTCGACCGCAAGCAGAAACTCGAGGCGTTGTCTCTGTTCAAGGAGAAGGGCAATGTGGAATACACTCAGTTCATCACGACGCGTTTCGGCAACGTGCTGGGAAGCAACGGCAGCGTGATTCCTCTGTTCCGGGAGCAGATCAAGCACGGCGGTCCGGTGACGGTTACCGACGAACGCATCGTTCGCTACTTCATGCTGATACCGGAGGCCTGCAAGCTGGTGCTTGAGGCCGGCACAAAGGGCAACGGTGGTGAAATCTTCGTGTTCGATATGGGCGAACCCGTGAAGATTGCCGATTTGGCAAAGAAGATGATAGCACTTTCGGGCGCCAAGGATGTCAGGATAGAGTATACCGGCCTGCGTGAGGGTGAGAAACTCTATGAGGAGGTCCTGAGCGAGATGGAGAACACCAAGCCTACCTTCCACGAGAAGATCAGGATAGCCCAAGTGCGGGAGTATGATTATGACGAGGTCCGCCGTGAGATCGACGAGCTCCTGGAGATTTCAAGGAGCTACGACAATATGGCTACGGTGCGCAAGATGAAGGAGATAGTGCCGGAATACAAGAGCAACAACTCCGTATATGAGGCTATCGACAGGGAGATGGCGGGTGCCTCTGAAGCCGGTGCTTAGTTTTCGCTGACCGGTTCCAGATATGCCGGATTGATATGTACTGTGGCGACTGCCACGATGCCGTTGACTGTGATGACCAGCCGGCGGTCTTTTTTTATACGTTTCACGCGTCCTTCCGCTCCTGTGAAAATGCCTTGTGTGACGCGGACCTTCTGGCCGGTGTGGTATTTTGGATCGTCCGGACCGAGCACTTCGTAGGTTTCGGGAGAGGCGCTGGTGACAAGGATGAACGCCAGCATCTCATTGTCGGGGATCGGCGCCGGAATGTTCCTTTCCTGCTGTCCGCTGTCGAAACGGTTGGCCCGCATCTCTTTGCGGGTGTAGATGCTGAAACTGATGTCCGGCTGGGCATTGTGCTTGAAATCCAGTATCTGCTGCTCGGTACAGCGTACGAAAAGCAGCGAGCTGATGAGCGGACGGCCTTCCACTCCGAGGGGACAGTAGCATTTATATCCGGCGTCTTCAAGCCGGACTTGCAGGGTCAGGGACTTGTTGAAGAACACCTTTAGGGCGTACCAGTGGATATCTTCCGTCATCAGCGTATACTGTATTGCAGGTTGCGGGCGGTGATGAAGTCGAGGAGCGCCGGCTCTGGGCTGACTTTGATGGTGCGGGAGAAGAATTCAACGTTGTTGCGCAGGCCCGGGTCGAGGACATTGACATATAGACGCGCATTGCCTTTGCTCTTCTTGCAGGCCTTCTTCAGGCTTGCGGTGAAGTCGGCTGTGACGGCATCCAGAGGAACGTCTATCACGAATTCCTTGATGAAATCGTCCTTGGCATTGGAGAGCAGGTGCATATCTTCTACAACAAGGTCGTAGTGTACCTCAGACGATTTGTTCTGCTCCTTGCCGCGGTAGCGCTCCTTTGTGCGGAACTTGATGAGCAGTGTCTGGCCTTCGCTTATGTAAGGCATCCAGTGCTCGTAGTCCTTGCCGAAGAGGGCGATGTTGAAGCTTCCGGTAAAGTCTTCGAAGTCGAATTTCACGAAGGGACGGTTGTTCTTGGTGGTCATCCTGGACACCTGCGTCACCAGTCCGGCAACGGAGAAAGTCTTGTCGAGCACGTTGTCCTTAGGCAGCGCACGGCCCTGCGATTTCACGAGCGCTTCGCTTTCCATGCGCAGCTGGATATCGGGCATCTTGCTGATGTTTTCCGTCGCGAAATTCTGGATTTCGAACTTGAACTTGTCGAGAGGGTGGGCGCTGAGATACATTCCCACGACTTCCTTCTCCTCCTTGAGCATCTCAATCTCGTCGACCTGGGGGACGTTTGGATATGCGGGACGCACCGGCTTCATCTCTTCGATGTCTCCGAACAGGCTGGCTCCCTGGTTGATGGCGTCGTTGTGGTATTTGTTGGCATAGCGGATCAGCTCGTCCAGGAAGTTCTCGTTCGGGTAGATGGCGGAGGGTACGAAGAACTGGGGGCGCGTCATCTCGGTGAAGCTGTCGAATGCTCCGGCATAGGCCATGCACTCGAGTCCCTTGCGGTTGAGCACGTTCAGTGGTACGCGTTCCAGCAGGTCGAATATGTCTTTGAAGGGGCCGCCTTCGTTGCGGATGCGGATGATGGTGTCGATGGCGTTGGGGCCTATGCCCTTGATGCCTCCGAGGCCGAAGCGGATGTCGCCCTTCCTGTTGACGGTGAAGGTGGTGTCGGACTCGTTGATGTCCGGTCCGAGCACGTTGATGCGTGCCCTGCGGCAGTCGTCCATCAGCTTGGTGATCTCCTCGATATCGCTCAGGTTGCGGCTCATGTTGGCTGCCATGAATTCGGCCCGGTAGTTGGCTTTCAGGTATGCGGTCTGGTAGCCTACCCAGGCATAGCAGGTGGAGTGGGATTTGTTGAAAGCGTATGAGGCGAATTTCTCCCAGTCCGCCCAGATCTTCTTGAGGGTGGCCTCTTCATATCCGTTGGCGATACCTCCGTTGATGAATTTCGGCTTGAGGGCATCCAGTTTCTCTTTGATTTTCTTGCCCATCGCCTTGCGCAGCGTGTCGCTCTCTCCGCGTGTGAAGCCTGCCAGCTGGCGGGACAGAAGCATCACCTGCTCTTGGTAGACCGTGATGCCGTAGGTGTCCTTGAGGTATTTCTCCATCACGGGGATGTCGTACTCGATGGGCTTGCGGCCGTTCTTGCGGTCGATGAAGTCAGGGATGTAGTCCATCGGGCCGGGGCGGTAGAGGGCGTTCATCGCTATGATGTCCTCGAACTTGGTGGGCTTGAGTTCTCTCAGGTAGCGGCGCATACCGTCGGACTCGAACTGGAACACGGCTATCGTGTCGCCGTTGCTGAACAGCTCGTAGGTCTTCCTGTCATCCAGTGGAATCTTCTCCACATCGACGTTGATGCCCTTGCTCTTCTTTATGTTCTTGACGCATTCCTTCTCGATGGAGAGTGTGGAGAGCCCGAGGAAGTCCATCTTGAGCATTCCAACGTCTTCGATGTAGGAACCCTCGTATTGGCTCACCAGCATGTTCTCGCCGGTCTCCTTGTCCTTTACCACGCTGAGCGGGATGTAGTCGGTGAGGTTGGAGCGGCCTATGATGGTGGCGCAAGCATGCACTCCGGTCTGGCGGATGCTGCCCTCCAGTCGCGCGGCGAAGTCGATGGTTTCTTTCACCAGCGGCTCAGCGGCTTCGTAGGCTGCCTTGAATTCAGGGTAGTATTTTACGCAGTTGGGAAGAGTGACCGGAAGGGTCTTCTCTATGGTCTTCTTTTCGTTGTCCGGATCGGGGACCTTGGCCTCAAAGGGTCTGGCCGGGATTATCTTGGACAGGCGGTCGCTCACCGCGAGGGGAACCTGGTGGATGCGTGCCACGTCCTTTATGGCGCTCTTGGCTGCCATCGTGCCGAAGGTGGCTACGTGCGAGATGTGATCCTTGCCGTATTTGTGCTCTACGTAGCGGTAGACGTTGCCACGGCCGTCGTCGTCGAAGTCGATGTCGATATCGGGCATCGAGATGCGGTCAGGGTTTAGGAAACGCTCGAACAGCAAGTCGTACTTCAGGGGGTCGATGTTGGTGATGTGCAGGCAGTAGGCCACCACGCTTCCGGCGGCGCTGCCTCGTCCAGGGCCGACCCAGGTACCTTCGCTGCGTGCCGCCGAGATGAAATCCTGCACGATGAGGAAGTAGTCCGGGAAGCCCATGTACGAGATGGTTTCCAGCTCGAACTTGATGCGGTCGGCCTGCTCCTGGGTCAGTTCCTTGCCGTAGCGTTCTTCTGCGCCTTTGTAGGTGAGGTGGCAGAGGTAGGCTACCGACCAGGCGAAGTCCTCGCCGCGCGGCGCTCCGTTGGTGTTTGCCAGGCCCTTGTCGATGATGTCCTTGTATTTTGCGAGGTATCTGTCGATGTCTTTTGTGAAATCTTCCGGCAGGATGAACTTCGGCAGGATGGCGGGGGAGTCGATGTCGTAGCGTTCCACTTTATCTGCGACTTCCAGGGTGTTGGTGATTACTTCCGGGTGGTCGGAGAATATCGCGGCCATCTCGTCCTGGGTCTTCAGGTACTCCTGCTGGGTGTAGCGGATGCGGTCCGGGTCGTCGTAGTTGTCGTTGAAGGTGAGGCAGATCAGTCGGTCGTGGGCCGGGCCGTCTTCCTTGCGCACGAAGTGAACGTCGTTGGTGGCAATCACCTTGACGTTGTGTTTATCGGCCAGCTCGAAGATGGCTTCGTTCACCACCTGCTGCATCATGTAGACTTTCGTGTCGGCTCCGGGCACTTCGGTCTTGTGACGCTGCACCTCGAGGTAGAAATCGTCACCGAAGAGGTCTTTGTACCACTTAATGGTGTCTTCGGCCTTCTGGAAGTTGCGGCTGTAGATCGCCCTCGGAATCTCTCCTGCGAGGCAGGCGGAGCTGCAGATGAGGCCTTCGTGGTATTTCTGCAGCAGCTCGCGGTCGATCTTGGGCCTCTGGTAGAAACCGTCTATGAAGGCGTAGGAGCTCAGCTTGACCAGGTTGTGGTAGCCCTGCATGTTCTTGGCGAGCAGGATGAGGTGGTGGGGGCTGCGCTCTTCCTTGTTGTCGGTGAGGAAGCGGTTGTTGTTGGGGGAGACGTACATCTCGGAGCCGATGATGGGCTTCACGTCGGGGTATTTCTTCGCGTATTTGAAGAACTCCTTCACGCCGTACATATTGCCGTGGTCCGTGATGGCGAGGGCGGTCTGGCCGTCTTCGTGCGCCTTCTCGAAGAGCTTCGAGATGGGGGCGGCGCCATCAAGGATGGAGTACTGCGTGTGGACGTGGAGGTGTACGAATGCCATAGTCCAAAGATAGGTTTTTTTGCCGGCTTTCCTGCGATGGCAAGCAGCGAAGTTATCAACCGCCGGCCACTCTTATATGCGAGGATTGCCTCTATTTTTCGGGGCTCATCACGAATTTCAGGGTGCCGCCTTTCATTATGTCGTCGTGGCTGATGGTCTTGCCTGTGAGGGGCTGGCCGTTCAGGTACATTTCCTTGACGTAGATGTTGTCCGGGCTGTAGTTCTCGGCTTCGACGGTGAATTTCTTGCCGTTGCTCAAGTTGATGGTGGCTTTCGGCAGTTGCGGGGCTCCGAGGACGTATTCGCCGCCGCAGGGGTTCACGGGGTAGAAGCCAAGGGCGGAGAAGATGTACCAGGCGGACATCTGGCCGCAGTCGTCGTTTCCGCAGAGGCCGTCCACATCGTCCTTGTACTGTGTCTCGAAGATCTCGTGGATCAGCTCGGCGGTGCGGTCCTGGCGGTCGGCGAGGGTGAAGAAGTACACCACGTGGTGGCTCGGTTCGTTGCCCTGGGCGTACTGGCCGATCAGGCCGGAAACGTCGCTCACATCTCCCATTCCTTCCACTTCGCTCGGGACGGTGAAGAGGCTGTCAAGTTTGGTCGCCAGCTGCTCGTGGCCGCCGTAGAGCTCGGCAAGGCCTTCGAAGTTCTGCTGCACGTGCCAAGTGTACTGCCAGGCGTTGCCTTCGGTATACTGGCCGCCCATATTGCCGGCCTGCGCCAGGGCGTAGGGGCTGAAAGGTGAGGCCCAGTTGCCTTTGGAGTCCTTCGGGCGCATGAATCCGGTCTGCGGGTCGAATACGTTGCGGTAGTTCTCGCTGCGCTTCAGGAAGAATTCGTAGTCGTCCATCTTGCCCAGGGCCTTCGCGAACTGGGCGGCGCAGTAGTCGTCATATGCATATTCCAGGGTGCGGGAGACGCTCTCCACGTCGATGACATCGTAGGGCAGGTAGCCGTACTTGTCCAGGACGGTCCAGTCGGAGTTGATGTGGTCCACGGTCAGGGAGCGCTTCACAGCCTCGTACGCCTTCTCGACGTCGAAATTGCGGTGGCCCTTCAGGTATGCGTCCACGATCACCGGCACGCAATGGTTGCCGATCATGCAGTAGTTGTCGCCGCCCCAGAGGGCCCAGATGGGAAGGAAGCCCTGCTGGTCGTAGTGGCCGAGGGCAGACTGCACGAAGTAATCCACTTTCTCCGGTGTCAGGATGGTGTAGAGGGGATGCGCGGCGCGGTAGGTGTCCCAGAAAGAGAAGGTGGAGTAGTAGGGGTTCTCGCCGGCGTCGGCTATGTTGTTGGGATGGATGAACAGGTGGTACATGGAGGTGTAGAAGACGTCTTTTTGCTCGTCGGTGCCTTCAATCTCGATGAGCGACAGGTAGCGGCCCCATTCTGCTGCGGCTGCTTTGCGGACCTTGTCGAGGTTCCAGCCGGGGATTTCCGCTGCGATGTTGTTTCTCGCGCCTTCTACGGAGCGTGACGAGACAGAGACTTTGATATTGAGGGTCTCGCCGGGCTTCAGGTCGAAGTCCAGGACGTAGCGTGGTGCTTTCTCGCGGGGGTCTCTGAGAGCCAGCTCGGTGGCGGCGGTGTAGGGCTTGTCGAACTCGATGACGTAGTAATATGTGCGGTCGAGCCAGACATAGGTGCGGCACCATCCGCTGATGGTCTTGTCGTTCTCAAAGGTCTGGCCGGCATCCAGGACGTGTGTGTAGAACGTGTTGCGGCCGCCGACGACAGCGCTCTGGAAGTCGATCAGCAGGCGGGCCGGGGCGTCACTGTTGTATGTGTAGCTGTGGATTGCGGCGTGCTCTGTGGCGGACATCTGCGCGGTGATGTCGTAGGCGTCGAGGGTGACGCTGTAGTAGCCGGGCTCGGCGGTTTCTTTGTCCTTGGTGAAAGGGCTGGAGAAGTCCTCTGCGGCCGGCTCGCCCGCAAAGGGCATCAGCAGCACGTCGCCGAGGTCGTGGCAGCCCGTGCCGCTCAGACGGTTGTGCGAGAAGCCGATGATGTTGCGGTCACGGTTCTGGTAGCCGGAGGTGTAAGCCCAGGTGAAGTTGCCGGTCTGCGGTCCGACCTGGATGTTGCCGAAGGGCACCGTGGCTCCGGGGTTGCAGTGTCCGTTGTCTGCGGCTCCAACGAAGGGGTTCGCATAACGGTTGTATTGTTCGTTGGCTTTGCTGCCAGTTTTGCAGCCGGTCAGGGTGACGGTCAGTGCTGCGGTCAGTGCTAGTGCCAGCACGGCTGTCGTGAATGCGAGGAAGTATCTTTTCATAGTGTGAGTTTTGGCGGGTGAGTCAATATAATGCGGAAGGTTATGCAACCGCTGTTGTTGCTATCGAGGGCGAACAAGACTGGATTTTTCGAAGTTTCCGCTTGATCATTTCGTCATTACGGGCCTTTTGCATGGCGTAGTCCTGTTGCAGGCCCATAAGGAGGTCTGCGGAGATGCCTAGGGCCGATTCAATGAACAGTGCGACGGAAGCCGACAGAGGTCTTCGTTCGTTCAGGATATCGTTAAGCATTGTATATGGAACTCCAATGCGCAGGGCAAAATCCTTTTGGGATATGCCTCTCGCAATCAGCTCGTCCTTGATTACTTCCCCCGGATGCGTAGGGGTGAATCCTTTGTTGGTCATAGTGCTATTTATAAATCAAATAAAAGTAGCAATATTATTAGCAAATACACTAAAAAAGTGTATTGATGATTGAAAAATTCATAATAATATGGCAGGCTTATCTGCGGCAAATTAATAAAATGAACCAGAAGGAGAGGGCGAGGCCGATGAGCAAGGCGACGATGGATGCTTCGGCTCCGAAGACGCCGCCGGTGAGGATGTCTGGGCCGGAGATGGCGGGTCGGATCAGGGAGTCGCCGACATCACTGCCGGAGACTGCAAATCCGAAGATGTTGCCCTCGGCGAAGTTCCAGGCCCAATGGATGCCAATGGGGAGCCAGAGGGTTCCGGAGTACTTGTAGGCAGCGCCGAGCAGAAGCCCGGCTTCGACGGCGATTGCAAATGAAGACCATAGGGTTGCTCCGGGCTGGAAAATGTGCATCAGTCCGAACAGCAGCGACGAGGCGATCAAGGCGGCAAGGAAGCCCCATTTCTCGTCGATCCAGCGGAAAAGCACGCCGCGGAAAATGATTTCTTCGCCGACGGCGACCAGCAGGAAACTGAAAAAGGCTGTGACGATGGCGGCAGCGTTGCCTGTGCCGGCAGAGTCAATCTGGTAGAGACCGGCAGCCAGCATTATCAGCACGACCACGACGAAGAATGCGAAGCCGATGCCGAGGCCTTTAAAGGTGTCGGGGGCGATGCGGCTTGGCGGGATATCCTTGGCAGGAGCTTGTTCAAACCATTTGACGAAGAGGGCGTACAGGGCTATCATTGCCACTGAAAGGGCTACGGCGGCGAGGCAGCTCACCCACGGTGTCGTGATGGAATCGGAAGCCACCATTGCCAGGCTGTACATTATAAAGGAAAAGATGAAGCTCGCTACCACCAGCAGCGACCACACCAGAACAGATTTCGACTTTATCGGCATATATTCAGAATAGATGTTTGAGGTCAAAGGTACAACTCGGATGGAATGGTGGCAAAAAAACATGGAGGGTTTTGGGCGGGTTATCCTCGAAGGCAAAGCGAGCCGTTAGGTGGAGCTCGCTGCAGCCTTCGGGAGATAACCCTGTCTCCACCGCCGGTCGCAAGTGTGTCCAGCCATCATGGCAGCGATCCGTACAAATGCAGAACTTATCCTCGCCCGGCAAAAGGGAGCCATTTGGCAGAGCTCCCTGCCGGGCGGGAGATAAGTTCGGTGATGATGCTTGTCTCGCCATGCTCCCTGGCTGCGAACCGCAAATTCACATTATGACACAACATGCTTCATAGGGCTCATAAGACCAATCAGTTGCATCCGTGAAAAACATTTTCGAAAAAAGAGTTGTTCCAGGCACTTCTGGAGGCGATAAAGACACAACCCAACTTTCACGGATACGCACAGTCCCTTCTACAGGTATCCACAGAAGGCCTTGCCTAAATCCGAGGAGGGAAATCCTGCCACGGATTCTTGCAATGTGTCTTGCATGGCACTGTGGGGCATGTTCGTATCATCCGTGAAAGTTGTGTTGTGTTGATGATGAATGAAGTTATCTCCAGCCAGCAAAGCGAGCTCTGCCTTACGGCTCGCTTTGTCCGGCTAGGATAACTTCAACATACAAACTGAGGCCGGCCAGGCAGAATCTTCGGCGCAGCCATAGCAGCAATGAACTTATCTCCCGTCCGCCAGCAGGAGATTTTTATGGTCTCCTGCTGACGTCCGAGGATAAGTTCTGCCCGGACGGCTTCATGCAGGCCAGCTGCAGCATCGGAAAGAAGGCCTGAGCGGGGGCTGGCCGCCCTCGGCATGCAGAGCGGGAGGGGCCCGCCGAAGACGAGTTCTGCGAAGCAGGACGAAGTATGCGGTGGGAGGGATTGGAGTGAGCGTCAGCTCACGGAACCCCCCGAAGGCCTTGCTTTCCGTGCAGCAGCAGTTTCCATGAGCCCGTCCGTCCCGGGAGAGACTGGTTTGCGGGGACGGATTGCTATTCCGCCGGAAGTTTTTCGAGAAGCTGGTAGTCGAGGAGTTTCTGCTCGAGGCTGGCGCGGAGCACGCGCACACGGACGCGGTCGCCGAGTGTGAAGGTGCGGCGGGAAGCCTTGCCGATGACCATATACTTCTCCTCGTCGAAGGTGTAGTAATCATCGGTCATCTCGCGGATCGACACCATGCCTTCGATCTTGGTCGGCTCGATTTCCACGTAGATGCCCCACTCCGTCACGCCGCTCACAGTACCTTCGAATTCCTGGCCTATTTTGTCCTGCATATACTCGACAAGTTTGTACTTGATGCTGGCACGCTCTGCGTCGGCGGCAATCTGCTCCCTCTGAGAAGACCAGTCGCAGCATTTTTCGAAGTAGTCCTTGTCCTGGTTCTTGCCGCCCGAAGTATACATCGCCAGCAGGCGGTGCACCATCATGTCAGGATAGCGGCGGATAGGCGAAGTAAAGTGGGTGTAGTACTGGAATGCCAGCCCGTAGTGGCCGATGTTGTCAGTGCTGTAGCGCGCCCTTGCCATAGACCTCAGCGCCATGATCTGCAGGGCGTTCTCCTCCGGCTTGCCCTTGGCCTCCTTGAAGAGGTTGTTCAGGCTGCGGACGGTCTGCTTCGTGTTCTCGGTAGGGCCCATGTTGTGGCCGAAGACCTTTGCAAAGGACCGCAGCGAATTCAGCTTCTCTTCATTGGGAGTCTCGTGGATACGGTAGACAAACGTGGGTTTCTTCAGGGTCGGCAGCTTGCGGGTGACATATTCCGCCACGCCCTTGTTGGCCAGAAGCATGAATTCCTCGATGAGCCAGTTGCTCTCGCGGGTGATTCTCTGCCCGACCTCGACAGGCCTGCCTTCTTCGTCCACCTTCACCTTCATCTCAGGTCTCTCGAAATTCACGGCGCCATGGTCGAACCGGTTTTTGCGCAGGATCGCGGCCAGGTCGTTCAGCTTGCCGATCTCGGTGGCCAGGGGACCTTCGTGCGTCTCGATGATCTGCTGGGCCTGGTCATAGTCGAAGCGGTAGTCGGAGTTGATCACCGTGCGGCCGTACCACTCGCTGAGGACCTTGGCTTTGTCATCCAGTTCGAAGATTGCTGCATAACAGAGCTTGTCCTCGTGGGGGCGCAGCGAGCAGAGCTTGTTGCTGAGATTCTCCGGCAGCATCGGCACCGTGCGGTCCACAAGGTAGACGGATGTGGCGCGGTTGTAGGCCTCCTTGTCCACTATGTCGCCGGGCTTTACGTAGAACGTCACGTCGGCGATGTGGATGCCGACCTCATAGCGGCCTTCGTCCAGCTGTATGAATGATATGGCATCGTCGAAATCCTTGGCGTCGGCAGGGTCGATGGTGAAGGTAGTGACCTTGCGGTAGTCCTTGCGCCGCGAGATTTCGGCATTCGTGATAGCGTCGGATATCTTGTCGGCAGCCTGGCTGACCTCCGGCTCGAAGCGGTACGGCAACTCGAACTCGGCCAGGATGGCGTGCATCTCGGTGTCGTTCTTGCCGGATTCGCCCAGCACGTCCACGATCTTGCCGACGGGTTCCATGCTCTTGCGCGGCCAGTCGGTCACCACTACAGCCACCTTCACTCCGTTCTCAGCCTTGATGCCGCCGATGGTGGGCAGGCTGTCGGGACCGTCCATGGGGATGCGGATGTCATAGGGCATGCGGGCGCTCTCGATGATGGCCCAGGCCTGGTTGCCGCGGACAGTGAGGATGCCGATGTGGGGCCGCTTGCTGCGCTCCAGAATCTTCACCACTTCGCCTTCCTGACGGCGGGTGTCAGCGCGTTTCTTGGTGACCACCACCTTCACGCGGTCGCCGTTCAGCGCTCCGCGGAGCTTGTTCTGGCTTACGAATATGTCGTTGTCGCTGCCTTCGATCACAACAAATCCGAATCCGTCGCGGGACAGGCTCACCACTCCTTCAAGCTCTTCCTGGCTTTTGCTGTGGCGTCCCTTGACGCTCAGGCGAGGGGCGGACATTTTTCTGCTGTGTTCCTTCTGCTGTTTGCGGAGTTTTACTTTTTTCGACATACTCTCACTTTTAAGAATATCCCTATTATCGGGGATGAAAACTTAAACTTATTTTCCGTAAATTTGCATTTGAATGCTTAAGACAAATATAACTTAAAATATGGACAAAAAAGTATTGTTGATGATTCTTGACGGCTGGGGCGAAGGCAAGCACGACCACAGCAATGCCATATATACCCAGGGTCAACCTCATATAGACGCTCTGCGCGCAAAATATCCTTTTTCTCACCTTATGGCCTGCGGCGAGGACGTAGGTCTTCCGGACGGCCAGATGGGAAATTCCGAGGTGGGACACCTCAATATCGGCGGCGGCCGCATCGTATATCAGGACCTGGTGAAGATCAACCGGGCCTGCGCATCGCACACGCTTCTCGAGAACAAGGAGATCGCTGCAGTTTATGATTATGTAAAGAAGAGCGGCAAGCAGCTGCACTTCCTGGGTCTCTGCTCGCACGGCGGCGTGCACAGCTCTCTGAACCACCTCTATGAATTCCTGGCAGTGGCACAGCAGCAGGGTCTGGACAAGGTCTTCGTCCACTGCTTCATGGACGGCCGTGACTGCGACCCGCGCAGCGGACTGGGTTTCGTGGAGGAGCTGGAGCAGAAGATGGCAGAGACCACCGGCAAGGTGGCATCGGTTGTCGGCCGCTACTACGCTATGGACCGCGACAAACGCTGGGAGCGTGTAAAGCAGGGCTACGACCTGCTGGTGTATGGCATCGGCAAGAAGGTGACTTCCGCCACTGAGGGCATCAAGGAGTCCTATGCCGAGGACGTGACCGACGAATTCATCAAACCCATCTGTGTGGTGGGAGCTGACGGCAAACCCGTAGCCACCATCCAGGAAGGCGACGCCGTGATATTCTACAACTTCCGCAACGACCGCGCCCGCGAGATGACTACCGTGCTCACTCAGCAGGATATGCCTGAGGCGGGGATGCACACCATTCCGCTCTACTACTGCTGCCTTACTCCCTATGACGACAAGTTCACCGGTCTGCACATCCTCTTCGACAAGGAGAACGTGACCGATACCATCGGCGAAGTGGTGGCAAAGGCCGGCCGCTCGCAGCTGCGTATCGCAGAGACTGAAAAATATGCCCACGTGACCTTCTTCTTCAACGGTGGCCGCGAAGCTCCGTTCGAGAACGAGGACCGTATCCTCATCAACTCTCCGAAGGTGGCCACTTACGATCTCCAGCCCGAGATGAGCGCTCCGGAAGTCGCTGCCGCGCTGATGGCCGACCTCAAGACCGAGAAACACGACATGGTGATCCTGAACTTCGCAAACGGTGACATGGTAGGCCACACCGGAGTATACCCGGCCATCACCAAAGCTGTCGAGACCATCGACAATCTCGTCGGCCAAGTTGTCGAGGTGGCCCGCGCCCACGGCTACAGCGTGCTCATCACAGCTGACCACGGCAATGCCGACTACGCTGTGAACCCTGACGGCAGCCCCAACACCGCCCACTCGCTCAACCCGGTGCAGTTCATCGTGGTGGATGACGACGTCAAGAGCGTGAAGGACGGCCGCCTTGCCGATATCGCCCCGACAATGCTCCGCCTGATGGGCATCCCTCAGCCGGCTGACATGACTGGCGAATGCTTGATTGAACTTTAACCCTAAACTTTTTATATTATGGATCTTACAGCTCTTATCATTACACTCCTCATCGGAGCGGTTGCAGGCTGGCTCGCCGGCGTTCTTTTCAAAGGTTTCGGCTTTGGCTTGCTCGGTAACATCATCATTGGTCTCATCGGCGGTTTCATCGGTGGTAACCTCCTGAACTGGCTTGGCGTATCATTCGGTGCAACTGTCATCGGACAGATCCTCACCGCAGTTGTAGGTGCAGTCCTCCTGCTCTGGATCATTTCACTCTTCAAGAAGAAATAACAGCTTCACGCTTCATTACATGGAGGGCGGCAGCAATGTCGCCCTTTTTTTATCTGTAGAGGTCGTGAAGGACGTCGAGGGAGCGGAGGTGGAGGTTCATACCGAGATGGTACGAGATGTAGCGGGTGATCTGCTCGCAGAAGTCGCGGCGGCGGCTGCCGGTGAGGGGGATGGCCATCGCGTCTGTGAAATCGGCGGCTGTAAGCTGGCGGAGGAGGGCCAGGTTATCGGCACGCAGGAGGTCGCAGCCGTCGAAGAGGCCTTCGCTGGTGGGACCGAAGCCCATCACGGTGCAGAATCCGGCAAGGAACCACAGGTGGAAGTTCGCGGTGTCTTCCCCGATTGCATCCAGCCGGGCGATGGCCTGGCAGAGCCAGTTGAAGAGGCGCTCGTCGCAGTTCTGTTCAACGACGGTGCGGTAGAGGAGTTCGCTGATGAAGAGGGCGATGGAGTTCTTGTCGACATCGCTGCGGAGGGAGTCGAGCTGCAGACAGGGTTCGTATTCTTTGATAACGGCGAGGCTGCTGCGGGGATTGGAGACGGAGACGATGTCGAGGACGGCGAGGTTGTGGAAGCTTCCGACGGACACACGGGAACTGCGGCCGGCGCCCCGGAGCAGGTAGCTGCAGCGTCCGCTGACGGAATCTATCGTATGCACTACCAGCGAGGAATCACCGTACTTGGTGAGGTGAAGCACTACTATTCGGGAAGATTGCGTAAGTGACATACCAGCATATCCAGCGCCCGGCCTCGGTGGGAGATTGCATTTTTCTCTTCGAGGGTGAGCATCGCCATTGTCTTTTCCATTCCTTCGGGGACGAATACCGGGTCGTAGCCGAAGCCGAGTTCGCCCTGTGGCTCAAGGGAGATATGCCCTTCGCAGATGCCTTCGAACACGGTCAACTCACCTTTCTCAATGAGCGCTATGCAGCAACGGAACCGGGCGGTGCGTTCGGCGAACGGAATGCCTTCCAGCTCGCGGAGCAGTTTCTGCACGTTGCGGACCGGATTCTTGGGCTCGCCCGCGTATCTTGCGGAGAAAACGCCGGGGGCTCCGTCGAGCACGTCCACTTCAAGCCCGGTGTCATCTGCGAAGCAGTCCTTGCCGAACATATCCCATATGAACTGTGCCTTTTCGATAGCGTTTTCGCGGATCGTGAGATGTGTTTCGGGCACGTCATTTGTATATCCCAAGTCCGCCGGAAGCACGATTGTGAAGCCTTCTCCCAGCTTGTCGGCGGCTTCTATGAGTTTGTTGCGGTTGGCGGTCGCGAAGACCAGTGTTTTTCCGGTTTCAGCCATAACGATTTTAATTGCTCAAAGATAAAAAGAAAGCTTAATTTTGTAGACATAATTATGACCGGTATGAAGAAGATAACTGCGTTTTTCATAATGCTGACACTGTCGGTGACAGCGCTTGCCCAGTCGCAGGATTTTACGCTCGGACAGAGCCTTGAGATACAGAATTCGATATTGCGCCATCTCGCACGGAACTATGTGGATTCTCTGGAATTCGACAAGATGATGAAGGCCGGCATCGATGCGATGCTCGGATATATCGATCCCTATACTATGTATTTCCCGGAGGAAGAGGACGAGAGCGTGCAGATGATGACAACCGGAATGTACGGCGGCGTGGGAGCAGTCATCCGCAAACGTGTCGGCGGCGGAGTCGTGATCAACGAACCGTATCCCGATTCACCCATAGCGAAAGCCGGACTGGTGCCTGGCGACACCATCATCGCGATCAACGATGTACCGGTGTTCGACGAGACCTCAGAGCAGAGCTCCAGCAGGATGAAGGGCCAGCCCAACACTGACGTGAAGTTCAAGGTGATCAAAGGCGGGACTCGCGACACCATCGACGTGGTCGTAACCCGCGAGACCATCCACCGTTCGGACGTGGAATACAGCGGCATCATCAGGGATTCCATAGGATATATCCAGACGTCCGGCTTCACCCAGGGCGTGAGCGACGAGCTGAGGCAGATAGTGAAAGACCTCAAGGCCCGGGGAGCGAAGAGGCTGGTGCTCGATCTGCGCGGCAACGGCGGCGGACTGATGGAGGAGGCCATCGAGATTCTTTCGATATTCGTGCCGCAGGGCACCATGGTAGTTTCGTCGAAGGGCCGGATGGCAGGACAGAACCACGAGTACCGCACCAAGGGAGTACCCGTTGACACTCTCATCCCGCTGATGATAATGGTGGACAGCGGTTCGGCTTCGGCTTCGGAAATTGTGGCAGGCGCAGTGCAGGATCTTGACAGAGGCGTGATCGCCGGTGCAAAGACCTACGGCAAGGGCCTGATACAGACCATTCTCCCCACAGCATACAACGGCACGGTGAAGATTACCACCGGAAAATACTATACCCCTAGCGGTCGCTGCGTTCAGGCAATCGACTACAGCCACCGCAATGCCGACGGCAGTGTGGGTGCGATTCCGGACTCTCTGACAAGTGAGTTCCGCACCAAGAACGGCCGTATAGTGAAAGACGGCGGCGGAATTACTCCTGACATCAAGGTGGAGAGCCATATATACAGCCGGCCGACGGTGTCGCTGGTGTACAACGGCATCCTCGACGACTATGCGGTGAAGTACCGCACCCAGCACGCCCAGATTGCCCCGGTGGAGCAATTCAGGCTCACCGACGCAGAGTTCGAGGACTTCATCAGCTATGCCTGTGACCAGGAGTTCGACTACCGCAGCGGCATCCAGGCCCAGACGGAGCAGCTCAAGAGGGTTGCCGAGCAGGACGGACTGTACGATATGTTCAAGGATGAGATAGACGCTCTCGTATCGAAGATGCAGATGGACAAAGCCGACGTGCTCCGCAGCAAGAAGGACGAAATCCTGCCTCTGCTGGAGAACGAAGTTGCGGTCCGCTACTATTTCTATCCGGCCGGTCCGGCAGTCAATCTGAAGTACGACGAACAACTGGACAAATGTCTGGACAATTGGAAATAAATCCGTATATTTGACTAAATGTCAGTCATCGACAAGATATATTTCCGCAGCAGTACTGAAGAACTCCGTTCGATCCTTCAGGACAAGAAAGTGTTTGTCATAATCGACAAGCAGGTGGAGAAATTGTACGGTATGTCGTTCCCCTTCCAGAAGGTGTTCATCGATGCAAACGAGGATACGAAGAACCTCGCTACCGTGCAGTCGGTGATCGACCAGCTGATGAAGATGGGAGCCGACCGTGACTGCTTCCTGCTCGGCATCGGCGGCGGAATCGTGACTGACCTCACCAGTTTCGTGGCATCGATCTACCGGCGCGGCGTGAAATATGCGCTGATTCCGACCACCCTGCTGGCACAGGTGGATGCTGCCATCGGCGGCAAGACCGGCATCAACAACGCAGGATACAAGAATATCGTCGGCCTGTTCAACAAGCCTGAGTTCGTGTATGTCTGCTCGCATTTCCTTAAGACTCTCGATGAGAAGAATATGCTCAGCGGCGCTGCGGAGATGTTGAAGATAGGCATAATCGGCGACAGCACTCTCTACAAGAAGGCCGTGGCGTATTTCAAGGAGAACCACCTGCTGGACTATGACACCAAGGAAGACCTGGAATCGCTGATCCTGCGTGCAGCCAAGTACAAATGCAAGCTTGTCGAGAAGGATTTCCACGAGCACGGGCCGCGCAAGGTCCTGAACCTTGGGCATACTTTCGCTCACGCCATAGAGAAATGCTCTCCCGTGCCGATATCTCACGGCAATGCGGTGAGCGTAGGCATCATAATGGCTGCCAGGCTGGGAGAGAAAATGGGCAAGACCAACCCCAAGGTGACGGAAGGCCTGATTGCAGATTTCACAGCCATCGGACTTCCTACCACAACCAATATCGACATCCGCACCCTGATGGAAACCATCAGCAAGGATCAGAAACACACGGACAACACCGTAGATTTCGCAATACCTGTCAAGATCGGCTCAGTACAGGTTCAGAGCATTGATATCGACAAGTTCCGCACGCTGGCTTTTTCAATCTAAGATTCATTTCCGGAATGTTTTCCTATTGTCACAGTCTCTCGGATGTGGACGCTGCATATTGCGTGTCCTATCGCAAGTTCCTTCGCAAGGAGGATCTCGTGGAACTGCGTCTTGACCTGCTGGATTTCGATACGGATACGGTCAAGGAATACTTCGAGAAGACGAAGGGATGGAAATCGGTGGCTACATTCCGTCTCATAGAGGAAGATGAGGAACTGGCTGCCGAAGAACTGGCTCTCGCGGTGCGTCTGCTTTCTGCGGCAATAATGGCCGGGGCGGCTTACATCGACATCGATATGGATTTCCCCGAGAGTGAGCGGGACTGGCTGATCTGCCTTGCGCTGAATTACCATTGCGGCATCATTCTGTCCCATCACAACTATTATGGGGTGGAGCCGCTGTCGGAGCTGAAAGCTGTTGCCCTGAGAGGTTTCTGCCTCGGTGCCGACCTGGTGAAGATTGCCACGACGGCCCGTCATCCCGACGAGGCTGATGCAGTGCTGGCCCTCTATGACTGTTTCCCGCCCGACAAGCTGGTGGCCTATGCGATGGGCAACTACGGGAGGGTATCGAGGATCGATGCTGTGGAAAAAGGCAGCCCTCTGTATTATGTGGCTCCGCGCCAGAGCCGTCTCAGCAGCGAAGGCCAGCCGACCGTGTTCGACATCCTTGATGCGGATTTCAAGAAATTCGTGGGAGAAGTGAAGGCTCCCTGCTCTGCAGGATATGCGGTTAGGGCCATAATTGCTGCGGCCCTGTGCGAAGGGGAGAGCCGCATCCGCCAGGTGAACCTGTCGCTGGACGTCACGGCGGCGATGAACGTTGCGCGGCAGCTCGGCGCCCAGGCGCATTACACCAAGCGCACCCGCGTCATCACAGTCAAGGGCGTGCAGAAAAATATCGCTTCGGAAGGGTTGAAAGTGACCGGCAATCTGCTGGATGCCGGAGAGAGCACTCTGGTGGCCGAAATATGCATAGCCCTTGCCACTCTCAGCTTCGAGCCTGTGACCGTGACAGGCGGAAAATCGCTGCTGAAGAAGCGTTTCGCAGGCACCTGCACTCCGCTGCTGAGGCACGGGGTGGAGATGAAATTCACCCAGGGCCGACTGCCCGTGGTGGTGAGCGGACGTCCTTCTGCCGGCTCGTACATCATCGACGGCACCCGCCGCTCCGGGGCTGTCACCGGACTGCTGTTCGTGCTTCCGATGCTGGGAACACCTTCGAAGCTGCTCATACGCAAGGCTGTCGGGGTTCCTTACATCAGGATGACGATGAACATCCTGGAGCGTTTCGGATATTCGTTTCTCGGGGAGGATTTTTCTGGAGAAGACATCTATGTATCATTCCAGGGCCGGCAGGAACTCCGTCCCGGCAGGCTCCGCATCGAAGGCGACTGGAACGGCGCCGCGCTGTGGATGGTGATGGGAGTGACGGTGGGTGAGAGCATGGTCCGCAGGCTTCCTCTGGAGACAGACCAGGGCGGGAACAACATACTGGACGTCATCGACAGGGCCGGAGGAGACGTAGGGTATTATCTGAATGAGCTGGCAGGTGACAACAGGGGCGATTTTTCGGCTCTGCGCAGCGTGACTTTCGCTTTCGAATACGACCTGGCGGAGACTCCCGACCTGATAGGCCCGCTGATGATGCTCGCCTTGCGAAGCGAGGGCACCAGCACTCTTACCGGCATCTCCCGGCTCAACGGCTGGGATGCCGAGAGGCTCCGGAATTTCGTGACGGCGTTCAGGCAGCTGGGTGCCGTGATAACGGTCGATGGTGACAAGATGACCATCGAAGGAAGCTTCAACAACAGGCTGCACGGCGGCAAGGTGTCTTCGCACGGAGATCCGCTCCTGGCCATGGCCCTCTCAGCTGCAAATCTCATCAGCGACGGCGAAATCGAGATCACGGACAGGGCGGAGACCGAAAGGACCTGGCCAGGATTCAGATGTTAGTTTCTTGTTGAAAAAACCAGGACCGGTTTTTATGCTTGCAGCTCCATTCTGGAGTAACTTGCAATGAAAATTCTAACTATGAAAACTTACAGTTTTGACGAAGCGTTCGCCTCATCGAAAGAGTATTTCAAGGGAGACGAACTGGCGGCATCCGTATGGGTCAGCAAGTATGCCCTGAAGGATTCAGATGGAAACATATACGAGGCAAACCCTGATATGATGCACCACCGCATCGCTTCGGAGTTTGCCCGCATCGAAGATAAATACCCCAACGCTCTAAGCGAGGACGAGATATTCGGACTTCTCAAGGACTTCAAGTTCGTCATCCCACAGGGAGGGCCGATGAGCGGTATCGGCAACAACAACCAGGTGGTTTCGCTGTCGAACTGCTTCGTGATCGGCCATGACAATCCCGCTGATTCATACGGCGGCATCCTTATGATCGATGAGGAGCAGGTGCAGCTGATGAAGCGCCGCGGCGGAGTGGGCCATGACCTGTCTCATCTGCGTCCTACGGGCACTCCGGTGCTGAACAGCGCCCTGACTTCCACCGGCGTGGTGCCGTTCATGGAGAGGTATTCCAACTCCACCCGCGAGGTGGCCCAGGACGGCCGCCGCGGTGCGCTGATGCTCACCATTGCCATAAAGCACCCTGATGCAGGCCGTTTCATCGATGCCAAGATGGAGCAGGGAAAGGTCACCGGAGCCAACGTATCGGTGAAGGTGGACGACGAATTCATGAGGGCCGCGATGAACGGCGAACCCTATGTGCAGCAGTTTCCCATCAATTCCACCCATCCGCAGGTGGAGAAGGAAATTGACGCTTCGGCTCTGTGGAAGAAGATTATCCACAACGCGTGGAAATCGGCGGAGCCGGGTGTGCTGTTCTGGGACACAGTCCTTCGCGAATCTGTTGCCGACTGCTACGCCGACCTGGGCTACCGCACTGTCAGCACGAATCCCTGCGGCGAGATTCCGCTCTGTCCCTATGATTCCTGCCGTCTGATTGCCATCAATCTCTATTCGTATGTCGTGAAGCCGTTCACCCCTGAGGCTTATTTCGACTTCGACCTTTTCAAGGACCATATCCGCAAGGCGATGCGTCTGATGGACGACCTTATCGACCTGGAGATGGAGAAGATCGACAGTATCATCGCCAAGATTGAGAGCGACCCCGAGGATGACAGCGTGAAGAGGACTGAATACGACCTGTGGCTCAAGATACGCAAGAAGTCGCTGGGCGGCCGCCGTACCGGACTTGGCATTACCGCCGAGGGTGATATGCTCGCTGCGCTGGGCCTTCGCTACGGCACCGACAGGGCCATCGAGTTTGCGGTGAAGGTGCAGAAGACACTGGCCGTGGAGGCGTACCGTTCGTCGGTGGAGATGGCCGGAGAGCGCGGTGCGTTCCCGATCTATGATGCCGAGAGGGAGAAGGAGAACCCGATGATCCTCCGCATCAAGAGCGCTGATCCTGAACTGTACGAAAAGATGGTCCGCCAGGGCCGCAGGAACGTGTCGATGCTCACCATAGCCCCGACCGGCACCACCAGTCTGATGACCCAGACGACTTCGGGTATCGAACCTGTGTTCAGGGCTTACTACAAGCGCCGCAAGAAGGTCAATGCCAACGACAAGAACATCAAGGTGTCGTATCGCGACGAGGTGGGCGACTGCTTCGAGGAATATTTCGTGTTCCACCACAAGTTTATGGAGTGGGCTGTTCTCAATGGGTATAGCGAAGATCAGGTGAGGGAGATGGATGTGGATGCCTTGGACAAGCTGATGCAGCAGTCGCCATATTACAAGGCTTCGGCAGGAGACATCGACTGGGTGGCCAAGGTCCGTATGCAGGGCGCCATCCAGAAATGGGTGGACCATTCCATCAGCGTCACCGTGAATCTTCCGAACGAGATTACAGAGGAGGTGGTGAGCGATGTGTACCGCACGGCCTGGGAATGTGGCTGCAAGGGTATGACTGTATACCGCGAGGGTTCCCGCAACGATATCCTTGTCAATGTCAAGAAGAAGGAGGAGGCTCCGCAGAAGCCTCGCAAGCGCCCGGAATGTCTCGAGGCGGACGTCGTCCGTTTCCGCAACGGCAAGGAACAGTGGATTGCCTTCGTCGGCATGTTCAAGGGCCAGCCGTATGAGATTTTCACGGGTATACTGGATGCGGAGACGCGCACTGTGCCGCAGTCTATCGAGCATGGCTGGATCGTGAAGGTGAAGGATCCGGTTTCCGGCAAGAGCCGTTACGATTTCCACTATGTGGATACCTATGGCTATCCGAACGTGGTGGGCGGCATCTCGCATATGTTCAACAAGGAATACTGGAACTATGCGAAGCTGATTTCCGGCGTGATCCGCAACGGTATGCCGATAGTCGACATCCTGAATCTGGTGCACGGTCTGTCGCTGGACAGCGAGTCGATCAATACTTGGAAGAACGGTGTGGAGCGTGCCTTGAAGAAGTACATCCCGGACGGCACCCGTGACGAGAGCGGCAAGCAGTGCCCGAACTGCGGCGGCCAGAATCTGATTTATCAGGAAGGATGCCTGGTCTGCGCTGACTGCGGCTATTCTAAATGCGGCTAAAACTGTAAATCACGCGCGAATGGTCGTATTTCCGAATGCGAAGATAAACCTGGGGCTGAATGTGCTCCGGAAGCGTGAAGATGGCTATCACGACATCAGCACGGTGTTCGTCCCATACAAAGGGATGAGCGATGTGCTTGAGGTGGTGTTCGCGGATGAGCCGGGGATGTTCCAGTACGGGCTGGACTGCGGCTGCGAGCCGGAGAAGAATCTGTGCTTCAAGGCTTACCGGCTGATGGCGGAAAAGTACGGCATCGACCCTGTCAAGATTTATCTCTACAAGAACATTCCTTCCGGTTCCGGACTGGGCGGCGGCTCGGCTGATGCGGCTTTTACGCTGCGACTTATCAACGACCTGTTCGGACTGAATCTCAGCGATGCCTGTCTGGCGG
Organism: Bacteroidales bacterium; assembly: GCA_017561885.1. GTDB lineage: Bacteria > Bacteroidota > Bacteroidia > Bacteroidales > UBA932 > Equibacterium. The sequence continues at coordinate 162,554 of JAFZBF010000040.1, forward strand.
CTGATGCGGCGACGCTTGGCAGTGATTGCGCTTTCTTCATCTACAACCGGCCGATGGCGGCTTCGGGAAGGGGTGAGATTCTGCAGGAGTGCAAGCTGTCGCTGGAGGGATACAGGGTTGAGGTGATGGTTCCGCCTGTGCATGTGAGCACTGCCGAGGCTTACCGGGGTGTGACTCCTGCGATGCCTGCCGTTCCTGTTGAGGATATTGTCGGCAGGCCTGTGGAGGAGTGGCGCGGCTTGCTCGTGAACGATTTCGAGGAGAGTATTCTGGCGACGCATCCTGAAATCGCCGCTGCCAAGCAGTCCTTCTATGACCGGGGCGCAGTCTATGCGTCTATGTCCGGTTCCGGCAGCTCCGTCTTCGGAATCTTTAACGAGTAGTAATCTTTGCTGCTGCAAAGATCATTTCATTGCAACGATAAATTACCGGTATTTCGTCTGGTCTTCCAACATGCCTAGATAGGAATTGTAGCGCTCGGGAGCGATGGCTCCGTCTTCAACGGCCTGCTTGACGGCGCATCCGGGCTCGTGAGTGTGGGTGCAGGGTTTGAAACGGCAGTTGTCCATCACCGCCAGCATCTCAGGGAAATAAGTGCTGAGTTCTTCCTTCTCGAAATCGATGAGACCGAAACTGCGGATGCCCGGGGTGTCTATGATGAAACCGCCTGAAGAGACAGGATGCATCTCGTAGAAAGTTGTGGTGTGCTTGCCCTGCAGGTGCGCCAGAGAAATCTCGCCGGTGCGGATATACTCCAGCTTCGGGTCGATAGCTTTGATGAGAGACGATTTGCCCACGCCTGAAACTCCCGAGAACAGGTTGATCTTGTCCTTGCAGGCCTCACGTACAGTCTCGATGTTCTCTCCAGTTATGGCAGAAACCTCGATTACATTGTAGCCGGCCTGGTCGGCGTAGATTTCCTTGAACACCTTCAGAAGGGCGAGCGAATACTCGTCGTCGATGTCGCGCTTGTTCACCACTATGTTCACGGGCACTCCGTAGGCCTGGCAGGTCACCAGGAAACGGTCCACGAACGGAAGCTTGACCTCCGGAAACTGCATCGTCACGATGAGCCAGACGCAGTCCACGTTGGCGGCGATGATGTGCGCCTCGCGCGACAGGTTTGTGGAGCGGCGGATGATGTAGTTGCGGCGCGGATGGATGGCGTCGATAGTACCCATCGCATCCTCGGCATCCTCTTCAATGCTGTAGTCCACGACATCCCCGACCGCGATGGGGTTGGTATTGCTGCTCTCTTTGAGACGGATGCGACCTCTCACCACGGCAGGGAAAAGATCCCAGGCCGGGAGCTCGCTAAGCAGATAATGGCTGCCGGTGTGTTTTACTACAGTTGCCGTCCCCTTTTTCATATTACAAAATTGAGAGAAATTTGTTATATTTGAAAGTTAAACGGGAGGAGAAGTATGTATACTTTGCAAGAAATAGATTCAACAATCCGCAAATCAGTTTTCGCCATCGATTTCAAGAAAGAGCCCTCGTCGCTCTACGAACCGCTGGAATATATGATAGCTGTAGGCGGCAAACGCCTGAGGCCGAGGCTTTGTCTGACGACATTCACCCTATTCAAGGACAATATCGACAACAACATCATACTGCCGGCCCTTGCATTGGAGCTTTTCCACTCGTTCACCCTGATGCACGACGACATTATGGACAACGCCGACATCCGCCGCGGAGTTCCGACAGTCCGCAAGAAATGGAGCGACAACTGCGCCGTCCTCAGCGGCGACGCGATGACCATCGTCGCATACCAGTTCCTTCAGGGATACAAGGGCCCCGAGTTCCAGAGGATAATCGAGCTGTTCACTGAAACTGCCATCAAGGTGATTGAAGGACAGCAGTACGATATGGACTTCGAGGGCAAGCAGCTCATCGTGATGGACGACTACCTGAAGATGATAGGCCTCAAGACGGCTGCTCTCATCGCCTGCAGCGCAAAGATGGGCGCAGTGATAGCCGGTGCAAGCGACCAGATCTGCGACGCTCTGTACGAATTCGGATGGAATCTTGGCATGGCCTTCCAGATTACCGACGACTATCTGGATACCTTCGGCGATCCTGCCATCTTCGGCAAGAAGATCGGCGGCGACATCGAAAACAACAAGAAGACCTGGCTGCTCGTGAAGTGCCAGAAGCTTGCGACAGGCGAAGACCGTCCGTATCTAGAGAATCTGCTGGCGCAGACTGAGGATATGCCTGCCAAGGTTGCTGCCATGCAGGCTCTGTACAAGAAGCTGAAGGTCGATTCCCAGGCCCTCGACGCCATAGGCCAGTATCACGAGAAGGCCCTGTCTCTCCTTCAGGATATCGGCCTTGACCGCGACCAGCGCGCCTGCCTCACCGAGTTCGCGAGGGGGATGGTGTACAGAAGGTTCTAGAGATGGATTCCCGACAGTTGGAGATAATGGCCCCTGCGGGCAATTTCGAATGCCTGCAAGCCGCCATCCAGGGCGGGGCGGATTCTGTCTACTTCGGCATAGGCCGCCTGAATATGCGGTCGCATTCAGCCAACAATTTTGCTCCTGAAGACCTTGCGGAGGTCTGCCGCATCTGCCGTGAGAACGGCGTGCGCTCTTATCTCACGCTCAACATCACCCTTTACGACGAGGACCTCGAGGATATGCGGCAGGTGCTGCGTTCCGCTGCGGAAGCTGGCGTCTCTGCCGTGATTGCCTCCGATATGGCTGCCATCAGCTATGCCCGCAGCCTCGGGCTGGAGGTGCATATATCCACCCAGCTCAGCATTTCGAACCGCGAGTCACTGCGGTTCTATGCCCAGTTCGCCGACGTGGTGGTGCTGGCCCGCGAACTCACGCTCGTGCAGGTGAAGGAGATAAAGAAGGTTATCGACGAAGAGCACATCTGCGGGCCGTCTGGAAATCCGCTGCGAATCGAGCTTTTCTGCCACGGCGCGCTGTGCATGGCGGTGTCCGGCAAGTGCTATCTCTCGCTGCACGAATACAATGCTTCGGCCAACCGGGGCAGCTGCTACCAGGTGTGCCGACGCGGCTATGAAGTGACAGACCTTGAGACCGGCAGCCAGCTGGTGGTGGACAACAAGTACATCATGTCGCCGCGCGACCTGTGTACCATAGAATTCATGGACCGTATAATCGACGCCGGCGTCACCGTATTCAAGATCGAAGGTCGTGCACGTTCGTCGGAATATGTCAAAACTGTCACCCAGGCCTACCGCGAGGCTGCGGATGCTGTGGCGGCGGGCAGTTATACTCCCGAGTTTGCGGCCTCTCTGAAGTCAAGGCTGGAGACCGTCTTCAACCGGGGATTCTGGGACGGATACTATCTAGGCGCTAAGATGGGGCAGTGGAGCGAAGTGTACGGCAACCGCGCCACCCGGATGAAATGCTACGTGGGCAAGATTACCAATTACTTTGAGAAAATCGGCGTGGCAGAGATTCTGATGGAGACCGGCAGCCTTTCGGTGGGGGATACAATAGTAATTTCCGGGCCGACCACCGGAGTCTATGAAGGTGTCGTCCCTGAAATCAGGGTTGATCTGAAGCCTGTGCAGCAGACAGTGAAGGGTGAGCTATGCTCGATCCCTGTGCCGGTGAAGCTTCGCCGGAGTGACAAGGTCTATCTTTTCGAAACAGTCCGCAAGGACTAATTGTAGTTGTACAGTCGGTAATAGAAGCGGATCATAATGATCAGCATCGCACCGATGAAGACAGTGAACCCCCAGATAGGCATCTCTTCAGCCTTGCCGTAGGCGATGGCGAACATCCAGTAAGTCAAGTAGAACATAAGGCCCATCGTGCAGAGCTTGAGTTCGCGCATCAATTTCCAGCCGTTGGCGGCCATGTATTCCTTGCCACTTTCTGACAGCTTCTTCGGTGCATTTATCAACTTGGGAAATCTCTCGGCGACTGAGAGCACCACGAACATAAACAGAGCCATCAAGGGCATTGCGATAAGGTCGCTGGCCTTGCCGGTGCGGTCCACGGCGCCTGTGGCGTCGACGTGGATGGGCACTTCGGCTCCGTTGAGCTGGCCAATTTTCAGCAGCGGTATGAAGCAGCAAATCAGCAGCAGTATCGACAGCATTTCCATCGCGAAATGCGGCCAGTTGCGAATCTCAGTGTTCATTTGCGTCCGCTCTTCTTGAGCGCCTCCTCGATTATCCACGAAATCTGCCCGTTGATACTGCGGAATTCGTCCTCGGCCCACTGTTCGAGTTTCTCCATAGTGGCCGAGTCGATCCGCAGCACAAAGCTTTTCGTGTCCTGTTTGTCCTTAGCCATTTTATTTGTGAAGGGTTCCGGTGTTCACAACGGGCTGAGCCTGCTCGTCACCGCAGAGCACTACGAGCAAGTTGCTTACCATTGCAGCCTTCTTGTCGTCGTCGAGCTCGATGATTTCCTCGTCGGAGAGCTTGTCGAGAGCTATCTTGACCATAGATACTGCGCCTTCGACGATCTTCTCCCTTGCGGCGATGATGGCCTCGGCCTGCTGGCGGCGGAGCATCACTGCTGCGATTTCGGGAGCGTATGCCAGGTAATTGATGCGGGCTTCCACAACGCTGATGCCGGCCATCGCGAGCCTCTGATTCAGCTTGTCGGCCAGCTGCTGGTTGATTTCCTCACCGCCTGCACGGAGGGTGATGCCGTCTTTCTCGTCGCCGAGGGTGTCATAGGCATAGAGACCTGCAACCTGACGGAGTGCGGCGTCGCTCTGAACTTTAACGAACTCCTCGAAGGCGTTCATACGCTTTGCAACGACAAGGCTGGTGCTGTCAGCTGTATTGACGGCTCTGGTGTTGACGGCAAGAGACTGTGAATCGATCTCGAAGAGGGCCTTGTAGACATTCTCGAGTTTCCATACGATTACCATACCTATAAGTATAGGGTTACCGTTGCGGTCGTTTACCTTGATGGGCTCGGGATTGAGGTTGCGGGCACGCAGAGAGACTCTCTTCTTGGTGAACAGAGGGTTTACCCAGTGGTAACCGGTCTCGGCGTAGGTGCCGCGATATTTGCCGAAAAACAGGAAGGCGGCTGCCTCGTTGGGCTCGAGCTTGATGAAGCCGTTCCAGAAGAACATCGAGAGCAGGAAGAGAACGATGCCGAGAATCATCCATCCGGGCTGTATGTTTTCGTTGACGCCAGCGATTACCATATATGCGGGAAGGAATACTGTCATAGCCAGAGTGACGAAGAGCATTACAAATCCGTTTGCCCTTAAACCTTTGAAAGTGAATTCTTTATTTTCCATAGCTAGTGTTTTGATATTATTTTGATATCGCAAAGATACTAACGTTTTTTTATTCTGCAAATTTTTTTTGATATCAGATTGTTCATATGTTTAAAACATGTTTGTAATTGATTAAAAATTACTATCTTTGCAGCCCCGCAAAGTAGCGGGAATTTAACATAAATACAAGAATAACAACTATTTATGCCGACAATTCAACAATTAGTTCGCAAAGGTCGCGAGGTTATTGAAGTCAAGAGCAAATCTCGCGCGCTCGATGCATGTCCTCAGAGACGCGGTGTGTGCGTACGTGTTTACACAACCACTCCCAAAAAGCCGAATTCAGCTATGAGAAAGGTTGCACGTGTACGTCTCACCAACCAGAAAGAGGTCAATGCATACATCCCGGGTGAGGGTCACAACCTTCAGGAACACAGCATCGTGCTGGTTCGTGGCGGTCGTGTGAAGGACCTTCCCGGCGTTCGTTACCACATCCTTAGGGGAGCTTTGGATACCGCAGGCGTAGATGGACGCACTCAGAGTCGTTCTCTCTACGGCGCAAAACGTCCGAAGAAATCTAAGAAGTAATTTTTTAACAGTTAATTAATTGAAGAAATGAGAAAATCGAAGCCTAAAAAGAGGATTCTACTTCCTGATCCCAAGTATCACGACGCTAACGTTACACGTTTCGTGAACAATCTTATGTTGCAGGGGAAGAAGAGTATCGCGTATTCTATTTTTTACGATGCCATTGATATGGTAGGCGAGAAGATGAAAGATTCTGAAAAGGCTCCTATCGACGTCTGGAGAAAAGCTCTTGTAAACATCACACCGCAGGTCGAGGTTAAAAGCCGTCGCGTGGGTGGTGCGAACTTCCAGGTGCCGACAGAGGTTAGACCG
>JAFZBF010000041.1 GCA_017561885.1 Bacteroidales bacterium
CAGTCAAAATATGGTACTGACAGCCGTATCCAGCTCAACGATTCATTCCGTACAGTGGATGAGATCCGCGACTTCATCGCTGCAGAGCGTGAAAACCTCAGCGAGATCGACCGTCCGTTCATGACTGTTTCTATCAAAGCTGACGAGGACACCCGTATGGGTATCATCACCGACATCAAGCAAGAGCTTCGTCGCTGCTCAGCTTTGAAGATCATGTATGGTGCTAGATAATTCAAGTATTCTCTATATGAAAGAGAGGCTGTCCGTTTGGACAGCCTCTCTTTCTTTATAACGAAAAAACCGCATAATAAGGATGCCTTTGCCCGGATAGGGTTGCGAAGCAAATCGGCATCCGTTGATGCGGTGTTTTCGTGTTATTAGTTTTATTCTACGGGAGTGCCTAATGCAGCCAGAGCCGCATCCATCCTGGCAATAGTTTCATCCTTGCCGATGAATTCGCAGATAGCGAATATGCTGGGTCCCTGGCTGATGCCGAGAACGGCCAAACGCAGTCCGTTCATCATACGGCCGAGCGGAAGCCCGTTATCAGCTGCCCACTGACATATGAAAGGTTCTGTTTCCGCCACACTGATGCTGTCGGCAGCTGCAAACTTTTCGCGCAGGGTCCTGAATCTCTCTACATCTTCAGCCTTCCAGAATTTGTTCACCGACTTCTCGTCATAGCTTTTCGGCGCCTCGAACATATAGATAGTCAGAGGGAGCAGATCCTTGAGCAGTACGGCCCTTTCCTTGATCAGGGCAACGGCTGCTGCTGCACGCTCCACGGTCACATCGATGCCGCGTGTAGCCAGCATATTCTTCAACTGGGCGCCGAGGAACTCGTCGCTGCTGTTGCGGATATACTGGGCATTGAACCACTTCGCCTTGTCCTGGTTGAAACGGGCGCCGGACTTGCTGACTTTCTCAAGAGAGAAAGCATCGACAAGTTCGTCCATAGAGAAAATCTCCTGCTCAGTGCCGGGATTCCATCCGAGGAGGGCCAGCATATTGATGAAAGCCTGGGGAAGATAGCCTTCTTCCCTATAGCCTATCGAAACCTCGCCTTCGGCAGAATGCCACTCGAGAGGGAACACCGGGAAACCGAACTTGTCGCCGTCACGCTTGCTGAGTTTGCCCTGTCCCTGGGGTTTGAGAAGCAGAGGGAGATGAGCGAACTGAGGCTGAGAGTCTGTCCATCCGAAAGCCCTGTAGAGCAGATAATGAAGCGGCAGCGAAGGCAGCCACTCCTCTCCCCTGATCACGTGGCTGATCTCCATCAGATGGTCGTCGACAATGTTGGCCAGGTGGTATGTAGGAAGGCTGTCGGCGGACTTGTACAGCACCTTGTCGTCAAGAGTAGAGGTATTGATGGTGATGTGTCCGCGGATGATGTCGTCCATTTCCACATTCTCATTCTCTGGCATCTTGAAGCGGATCACCCAGTGTGCGCCGCTGTTGAGGCGGGCCTTGACTTCATCTTCAGGAAGGGCCAGTGAGTTGTTGAGGCTGCCGCGAACGGAAGCGTCATATGAGAAACTTCTCCCCTGCGATTCGGCAGTCTTGCGGAGAGCATCCAGCTCTTCTGCAGTATCGAATGCATAGTAAGCGTTGCCACTCTCTACCAGCTGCAGGGCGTACTTCAGATAAATCTCCTTCCTTTCGCTCTGACGGTACGGAGCGTGCGGGCCTCCTTCGCGGATACCCTCGTCCAGCTTGATTCCGCACCACTCCAGGGCTTCCATGATGTATTCTTCTGCACCGGGGACGAACCTCTGGGAATCAGTATCCTCGATACGGAGTATGAAATCTCCTCCTTCGTGTTTTGCAAAGAGATAATTGTATAAAGCTGTACGAACTCCGCCGATATGGAGCGGACCTGTAGGACTGGGGGCAAACCGTACCCTTACACGCCTTTTCTGAGTCATTTTCGAGTTGATTATTAAAAAAAAAACCGCCCGGAAGCAGTTTGTTGTACTCGATAGGAGAATCGAACTCCTATTTAGAGATTGAGAATCTCTTGTCCTAACCGTTAGACGAATCGAGCGTTAGTGGAATGCAAATATAAAACAATTATTGATATTTCACAGTGTCCTGACCGTTTTTTTCATCATTGCCTGATGAAGCGGTACAGGATGCTTCCTATCTGGGGGTCAGGTGCAGTGGTCGAAGATGTGAACCTGGATCTCTTTGCCGCTGCTTCCGCGAAACTCCATAGCGAGCGGTCAGGGGCCGATGCGCTTTCTATGACTTCAGCCTTTATAACCCTTCCGGCCTTGTTGACATATATCTTGACGCTGACATCTCCTCCCCCATACCCCTTGTATGCCGGAACAGGCAGGCTCTGGGCCTTGCGGCCTTCCAGATCATAAGATATGACCGAAGGACCAGAATATGCCGGTGAATCGTTTTTGTCCGACTTGTCATTCTTGTCATCCAGACTGGCATAATCCTGTGCATCCTTGGCATCCAGCTGTTTCGAGAGCTGGGCTGCTGCATCAAGCTTCTTCTGCAGGTCTCTGGCCTCGTCGTATACTCTTGAAGGGTTGGCGTTGCGGTCGTCGCGCAGGCGTTCGTTTGCATCGACCGCCACATTGCGCACCTGGCTGGAAGCAGAAGACCTGGCCATTGCGAGCAGATTGTCCACTTCCTCGCTGACTCTCTGCTTCATCCTCTCGACTTCGATCTCCTTTTCTCTCTGTTCCTGCTTTGTAAAATCCAGGACGAAGGTATTCTCCTTGCTCACCACCCCGCCTATCGAAGCAATGAGCAGGATGATGAGAAGAGACAAATGGAAAATCAAGGTAGAATACAGTCCCACCTTGCTTTCCTTCTTATGTTCTTCTGCAGACACCTTCTGTTATTCTGGACCGAGGGCTTTCTCAATTCGGGCGAGCAGCATATCTATCGCCACCTGGTTGTGACCTCCCTGGGGGATTATTATGTCGGCATAACGCTTGCTGGGCGCTATGAACTGCAGGTACATCGGCTTGACGGTATTGGTGTATCTTTCTATCACCCATTCCACGTCCTTGCCCCTGCTCGCGATGTCGCGGGAAAGGATGCGCATAAAACGGTCGTCATCATCGGCATCGACGAATATCTTGATGTCCATCTGGTCGATGAGGGGCTTGTGGCAGAAGGCCAGGATTCCTTCGACGATTATCACTTCTGCAGGCTCCACGTGGACAGTTTCTGTCTTGGAACGTCCGCAGGTAATATATGAATAAACCGGCTGTTCGATAGCCTGGCCTGCACGGATCATTTTCAGATGCTCAGTCAGGAGGTCGAAGTCGACGGCATCGGGATGGTCGAAATTCATCCTGCGCTTCTCTTCTTCGGGAAGGTCACCGTTATCCTTGTAATAAGAATCTTCCGGAATTACGACCACCCGGTCGTGAAAGGCTTCCTGGATACGGCTGACAACTGTCGTCTTGCCTGAACCGGAACCTCCGGCTATACCAATGATGAGCATATCGTTATCAATTAAAATTCTGCGTTCTTCGGAGTGCGCGGGAAAGGAATCACGTCGCGGATGTTGGTCATTCCTGTCACGAACATCAGCAGGCGTTCAAATCCCAGGCCAAAGCCGCTGTGAGGAGCCGTACCGAAGCGGCGTGTATCAAGATACCACCAAAGGTTGCGGGTATCCATATTCCTTTCGGCGATGATGCCCTCGAGTTTCTCGAGAGATTCCTCACGCTGCGAACCGCCGATGATTTCACCGATCTTCGGGAACAGCACGTCCATTGCGCGTACGGTCTTACCGTCTTCGTTCATCTTCATATAGAACGCCTTGATTTCCTTCGGATAGTCGGTAAGTATAACCGGCTTGCAGAAATGCTGCTCCACGAGATACCTCTCGTGCTCGCTCTGCAGGTCGATTCCCCATCCTACCGGGTATTCGAACTTGACGCCCTTGGTGGCCACGGCATCCTCGAGAATCTTGACGCCTTCGGTGTAGGTCAGCCTTACGAAACTCTCCTTGAGAACGCTCTGGAGACGTTCGATGAGACCCTTGTCGAACATATCGTTGAGGAACTTGATGTCGTCGGCGCAGTTGTCGAGAGCATACTGCACGCAGTATTTGATGAACTCCTCAGCCAGGTTCATATTGTCGTTGATGTCATAGAACGCCATCTCGGGCTCTATCATCCAGAACTCTGCGAGATGCCTCGGCGTATTCGAGTTCTCAGCGCGGAAAGTCGGGCCGAAAGTATAGATCTCACCGAGAGCCATCGCGCCGAGCTCGCCCTCGAGCTGACCGCTCACTGTAAGGGAAGTCTGACGTCCGAAGAAGTCAGAAGAGAAATCCACCTTGCCGTCTTCAGTCTTCGGCACATCGTTAAGGTCAAGAGTGGTAACCTGGAACATCGCACCTGCCCCCTCGGCGTCGCTTGCAGTGATGAGAGGAGTATGCAGATAATAGAAACCCTTGCTGTTGAAGAAATTGTGGATGGCGAAAGCCATAGCGTGGCGGATCCTCAGCACAGCGCCGAAAGTATTTGTACGGGGACGGAGATGAGCCACCTCGCGGAGGAATTCCATGCTGTGGCCTTTCTTCTGGAGAGGATAGGTAGCGTCAGCAGTGCCGTATACTTCGATCTCGTCAGCCTGTATCTCTACAGCCTGTCCGCTGCCCATAGATGCCACCAGGCGTCCTTTCACTGCAATGCTGGCACCCGTGCCAATCTGCTTCATCAGTTCTTCATCGAACTTTGCTGCATCGCAGACTATCTGTATGTTGTTTATCGTAGAACCGTCGTTGAGAGCGATGAACGATACGTTTTTGTTTCCTCTTTTGGTCCTTACCCAACCCTTGGCAAGGACATCGCAACCAGGTTCCAGTGCGAGCAGTTCCTTTACCTTTGTTCTTTTCATACTATCCATTATTACAGTTTTCTCTTAACTTCCACTATTGTGTATGATTCAATGATATCACCTATCTTGATGTCGTTGTATCCTTCGATGTTCAGACCGCAGTCAAATCCTGATGCGACTTCCTTGACATCATCCTTGAAACGCTTCAGCGAGCCGAGCACTCCTGTATAGACCACAATGCCGTCCCTGATTACGCGGATCTTGGCAGCACGGACAAGTTTGCCGTCACGTACCATACATCCTGCAATCGTACCGACCTTGGATATCTTGAAGGTTTCGAGAACCTCGGCGGTGGCAGTGATCTCTTCTTTCTCTTCGGGTGCAAGCATACCTTCGATACCGTCCCTGACTTCGTTGATCGCATCGTAGATGACTGAGTACAGGCGGATCTCGATGCCTTCCTTCTCGGCCATCTTGCGGGCGTTCGCACTCGGACGCACCTGGAAACCGATGATGATGGCGTTGGATGCGGCAGCCAGAAGCACGTCGCTTTCAGAAATGGCTCCGACAGCACGGTGAATGACGTTCACCTTGACCTCCTCGGTCGACAGCTTGATCAGCGAATCAGTAAGGGCTTCGATAGAACCGTCCACATCAGCCTTGAGCACGATGTTGAGCTCCTTGAAGTTGCCGATGGCGATACGGCGTCCGATTTCCTCGAGAGTGATGTGCTGTGTAGTCTTGATGCCCTGGATGCGGATGAGCTGCTCGCGTTTGTTCGCGATATCTTTGGCTTCCTTCTCGTCGTCCAGCACGTTGAAATTGTCACCTGCGGTAGGCGCGCCGTTCAGACCGAGTACGGAAACAGGAGTAGAAGGTCCTGCGGATTCAATCTTCTGTCCCCTCTCGTTGAACATAGCCTTCACCTTGCCCGAATAGCAGCCGCTGAGCATCACGTCACCGACGTGGAGCGTACCGCCCTGGACCATGATCGTTGCCAGATAGCCGCGACCCTTGTCGAGAGAAGACTCGATCACGCTGCCGACAGCATTCTTGTTGGGATTGGCCTTGAGTTCGAGCATATCAGCCTCGAGCAGCACCTTGTCGAGCAGTTTGTCGACATTGATGCCTTTCTTCGCTGATATTTCCTGGCACTGGTACTTGCCGCCCCAGTCCTCGACGAGGATGTTCATATTGGCAAGCTGCTCCTTGATCTTGTCGGAATTTGCTCCTGGCTTGTCTATCTTGTTGATTGCAAAGACCATCGGGACACCGGCGGCCTGGGCGTGATTGATGGCCTCGACTGTCTGGGGCATCACTGCGTCGTCGGCAGCCACTATGATGATGGCGATGTCCGTAATCTTGGCGCCGCGGGCACGCATCGCGGTGAACGCTTCGTGACCGGGGGTATCGAGGAATGTAATACGGCGGCCGTCAGGAAGCTTCACGTTGTACGCACCGATGTGCTGGGTGATACCACCGGCCTCACCGGCGATAACGTTGGTCTTGCGGATGTAGTCCAGCAACGAAGTCTTACCGTGGTCGACGTGTCCCATCACGGTGATGATAGGCGGACGCTCTACCAGTTCTTCAGGCTTGTCTTCCTCCTGGGCGATGCTGCCCTGGGTGTCTGCATCCACGAACTCGATCTTGTATCCGAACTCTTCTGCCACGAGCACGAGCGCCTCAGCATCGAGACGCTGGTTGATGGACACCATCAGTCCGAGGTTCATACAAGCCTCGATAACCTTGGTCACCGGAGTATTGTTCATAAGGATGGCCAGGTCGTTGACGGTAACGAACTCCGTTACCTTCAAGATATTGCTGGTGGCCATCTCCATACGGTGCTCTTCTTCCATCTTCTGCTCGAAGAGGTCTCTCTTCTCGCGACGGTGCTTGGCGCCCTTGGTCTTGCCCTTGCCTTCGGTCATCCTGGCGTAGGTCTCCTTGATCTGTTTCTGGATCTCTTCCTCGTCAAGTTCGGCTTTCACGAACTTGAAAGAATCCTTGCTACGGCCGCGACCGGCATTGCGGCGGTTGTCACGGTTGTTCTGGCCGTTCTGGCTGTTGACATCAACCTTGTTTGCACCGCCCTTATGGATACGCTCTCTCTTGCCTTTGTGACCTTTCGCCTTGTCTTTGTCGGCCTGCGCCTCATTGCGCTGCGCTTCCTTGTTCTGGTTCTGCGACGGTTTCTTTTCGAACTTGCTCAGGTCGATAGAACCGCTGATCTTGGGTCCCTGCAGCTTCTCGACCTTAGTCTCGATATATTCGGGTGCCGCCGGTTTCTCTGCCGCGGGCTTGGGAGCTTCGGGTTGAGGCTCGGGCTTCTGAGTATTTTCTTCAGGAGCATTCTCGACTTTCTCGGGAGCCTTGGGCGCAGCAGCCTTTTCAAGATCCAGTTTGCCGATAACCTTGAGCTCGGGGCGGTCAGAAGGGACGTTTTCGGGAGTTTTAGGTTCCTCCGCCTTTGCTGCAGGTTCGGGTTTCCTGACAATGGGTTTGTCAGCAAGCACATTGGTCTTGATTATGATCTCCTTCTCAATATCGGAATCATCGATACCTTCGCGGCGCTTCTCCACCTTGTCGGTTATTTCCTTGACAGTGATGGCGACTTTCCTGGACTGTTCCTTGATGAGCTGTTCTTTGCTGAACTCCTTCTCAACCAGGGCGAAAGCATCGGCGCTGATCTTGGCGCCGGGGTTCGGCTCGACGTCGATCCCTTTCTTCTTGAGGAATTCCACAAGGGTACCGAGACCTATGTTGAAATCCTTCAGTATCTTACTTATTCTTATCGTTCCTTCTGGCATATATTGTTATCTCCCGTTTTTCGTTTATGATTAATCTTCGAATTCAGCCCTCAGAATCTTCTGTACATCTTCTACAGTCTCTTCTTCAAGATCACTGCGGCGGGCTATCTCATCTACCGGCAGGGCAAGCACGCTCTTTGCCGTATCCAGTCCGATGCTCTTGAGCTGGTCGATGATCCATCCTTCGATTTCGTCACCGAATTCTTCGAGCATTACATCTTCCTCGTCCATCTCTTCATTCTCGTCGACCTCACGGTAAGCCTCGATGTTGTAATCTGCAAGCATGCCGGCAAGCTTGATGTTGCTGCCGCCTTTGCCGATTGCGAGTGAAACCTCAGAGGGTTTGAGATATACGTTGACACTCTTTGCAGCCTCGTTGAATTCCATCGACGAAATCTTGGCAGGGCTCAGAGCACGCTGGATGAGAAGCTGTTTGTTGGATGTCCAGTTGATGATATCGATATTCTCGTTGCGGAGCTCGCGGACGATTCCGTGGATACGGGAACCTTTGACACCGACACATGCTCCGACCGGGTCGATCCTCTCATCGTAAGACTCGACGGCCACTTTGGCCCTTTCGCCGGGGATACGGACAACTTTCTTGATGGTGATCAGTCCGTCGAAGATTTCCGGAACTTCCTGTTCGAACAGTCTTTCAAGGAAGACAGGCGACGTACGGGACAGGGTGATTACAGGAGTGTTGTTGCGCATCTCGACGCTGATGATGACAGCCTTTACTGTTTCTCCCTTGCGGAAATGGTCCGTAGGAATCTGTTCTGCCTTGGGCAATACCAGTTCGTTGCCGTTCTCGTCCATCACGAGCACTTCTTTTTTCCATGACTGATATACCTCACCTACTATGACATCACCTACGCGGTCGCGGTAGCTGTTGTAAAGATTGGCTTTCTCGATATCCATAATGCGGCCGGAAAGATTCTGGCGCAGGTTGAGAATGCCGCGGCGGCCGAAGCTTGAAAGCTCCACCTTCTCGGTGTAATCCTCACCCACCTCATAAGAATCGTCGATTGCCCTCACTTCCTCCAGAGAAATTTCTGTTGCGGGATTCTCCACATTCTCGACCACCTGGCGGGTCCTCCAGATCTCGAAGTCTCCCTTGTCGATGTTGATGATGATGTCGAAGTTGGCATCCTCGCCGTACATCTTTTCCAACTGGGTGCGAAAGACATCTTCCAACACGCTCATCATAGTGGGGCGGTCGATGCTCTTGAGTTCTTTAAATTCAGCAAATGTGCTGATAAGGTTCAAACCTTCCATGTCAATAAGTTTATATTTTTAAAATTTTATTACTGCTTTGGCTGTCTTGATATCGGAATACTTCAGAGTCTGGTGCATAGTCTGACGCTCTTTCTTCTTCTTTCCTTCCACCTGCACCATCTGTTCGTAGCTGATCTCGAACTCCTCTTCTCCGGCACTCTCGAGCAAGGCCTTCTGTCGGTGTCCGTCACGGAATGTCACTTCTATTGTGCTGCCCACAAACTTGCGGTACTGCCTCGGGAGCTTGAACGGAGCGGTCAGTCCGGCCGAACCTACGGTGAGAGAAAAATCCTCCACGTCACGGTCGAGTTTGCTCTCGATATAGCGGCTCATCTCGACGCAGTCGTCGAGAGTCACGTCGCGCTCGTCTGACTCTATGGTAACGTCGATATCGTTGTCTGCCGACACTTTTATCTCGACGACGAAGAGATCCTTTCCGTCGACAAATTCGGCAACAGCCTTTTCCAATTGTTCTTTCTGCTTCATAGTAACAAAAAAGAGGACTTTGCGGTCCCCTCAAATCGGTCGCAAATATATACATTCTCAACTATATATCAAATATTTATTGACCTTTATTCGCCAAAAAGAGTTTTCTTTGCATAATGTTTGCGGGGGAACCTGCCATTTAGCGCTGAATTATGGAAGTAACTGCAAGGGAAATAGCCCGGAGGCTGAACGGAGAGACAGTCGGAGATCCGGACGTCAAAGTCACGTCTGCCGCCCGTATCGAATACGGCAAGCCCGGCGACATCTGTTTCTTTGCCAATCCCAAATACGAACGCTACGTCTATTGCAGCAAGGCTTCTGCGATACTCGTAAACCGGTCTTTCGAGCCTGCGCAGCCGATTTCAGCCACTCTGATCAAGGTCGATGACGCATATCAGGCCGTGGCCGAACTGCTCTCCTGGTTCCAGTCGCTCAAGAAAAACCGCAGGAAACGCGGCTTTATGTCCCGCATTTTCGGACGGCACCGCATAGGCCGCAGAACACGCATAGGCAAAGGCACTTGGCTGGGCGACTATGTCACCATCGGTGCCGGATGTACAATAGGCAGGGGCTGTACAATATATCCTAACGTATCTATAGCCGACAACGTGACCATCGGGGACGATACCGTCCTCTATTCCGGAGCAAGGGTCTACAGCGACTGCATCATCGGCAGCAGGTGCATCCTGCACTCCAACTGCGTGATAGGCTCCGACGGTTTCGGTTTCGCTCCTCAGGACGACGGCAGCTACAAGAAGATCCCCCAGACAGGCAACGTAGTTATTGAGGATGACGTGGAAATAGGAGCCTGCACTACGGTAGACAGAGCCACGATGGGTTCCACCATACTCCGCACCGGCGTAAAACTGGACAATCTCTGCCAGATAGCGCACAATGTGGAAGTCGGCGCACACACCGTCATGGCTGCAGAGAGCGGAGCAGCCGGCAGCGCCAAAATCGGGAAATACTGTACCTTCGGCGGCAAGACCATGGTAGTAGGCCACATCTCTGTCGCGGACCATACCACCCTGGCTGCCGACAGCGTCATAACCAAGACGATACGCAAGAGCGGACAGACCCTTATGGGTTACCCGGCTATGGATGCCGACCTGTACAAGAAGGCATTGATAAAATTCAGGCAGAGCGGACAGGAGGAATGATGAAGCAGCACACTGTCAGGCGGAACTATGAGTTCACAGGGAAGGGCCTTCACACCGGAGCGGTCACGAGCCTCCGTATCCTGCCGGCTCCAGCCGGCCACGGCATCCGTTTCTCCCGCACTGACCTCGGCGGGGCCATCGTCAGGGCCATCGCGTCGAATGTGGCCGATGCATCTTTCAATACCACGCTCGAGGAGAACGGCGTCAGGATAATGCTGGTGGAACACCTGCTTTCAGCCCTCGCCGGCCTCGGAGTCGACAATGCCCTTATCGAGATGGACAACGTAGAAGTCCCGGTGCTCGACGGCAGTGCGGCCCCGTTTGCAGAAGCCATAAGCGCCGACGGCCTGCAGGAACAGGACGCAGTGAGGAAATTCCTGGAACTCATGGAGCCTTTCCTGTACAAAGACGACCGCACTGACGCCTGGGTAATGGCAGAACCCTGCAGCGACTTCGAAGCACAGCTTACCATAAATTTCAATTCTCCCGTCGTAGGCGTACAGACCTGCAGTTTCGACAGTTCCGTCGATTACCGCAGTCAGATCGCTCCGTGCAGGACCTTCTGCTTCTTCAGCCAGCTCGAACAGCTGGCTGCCGCAGGCCTGGTAAAAGGCGGAGATATGGACAACGCGATCGTCATCGTCGACAGGGAGGTCAACGAGGCTGAGGTCAGACGTGTCGCTGCGTTGTTCGATGCGCAGGACGTAAAAGTCAGGCAAGGCTATCTCAGCAATGTCGACCTGCATTTCGACAACGAGTGCGCAAGGCACAA
This sequence comes from Bacteroidales bacterium, assembly GCA_017561885.1. Classification (GTDB taxonomy): domain Bacteria; phylum Bacteroidota; class Bacteroidia; order Bacteroidales; family UBA932; genus Equibacterium. Next base: position 11,322 of record JAFZBF010000041.1, read on the forward strand.
GATGCTGGACCTCATAGGAGACTTTTCCCTGCTCGGAGCCCCTCTCAAGGCCCGCATCACCGCAAGCAAGACCGGGCACAGAATCAATACGAAAGTGGCAGCCATGCTGCTGAAACAATTATCTGAAGACAAATCATGAGCAATTATTATGTCCATCCCGATGCCAGAATCGGCAAGAACGTAACCATAGAGCCTTTTGCATACATAGCCGCCGACGTTACCGTAGGTGACGGCTGCTGGATCGGGCCCAACGCCGTTATCTTCGACCACGTCAGACTGGGGAAAGGATGCAAGGTGTTCCCCGGAGCCGTAATCGGAGCAATTCCCCAGGACCTGAAGTTCCAGGGCGAGGTGACATATGTGGAAATCGGCGACAACACCACCGTCAGGGAATGCGCCACCATCAACCGCGGCACGGCAGCCAGCGGCAAAGCCCTGACCAGGATCGGCAGCAACTGTCTCATAATGTCATACGCCCACGTTGCGCACGACTGCCGTATCGGCGACAACTGCATCCTTGTGAGCCATTGCGGCATTGCCGGAGAGACAGACATAGACGACTGGGGAATCGTAGGCGGCGGCACGATGGTCCACCAGTTCTCCCGCATCGGAACCCACGCGATGGTCGGCGGAGCGAGCGGAGTAAACAAGGACATTCCTCCCTACATACTGGCAGCCCGCAACCCCATCTCCTACGAAGGCATCAACATCGTCGGCCTGCGCCGCAGGGGATTTTCACTCGAGGATATCGACACCATCAAGCAAGTCTACAATATCTTGTACGACAGCGAAAACAACGTCAACGACGCCTGCCGCATCATTCAGGAAATGTTCCCGGACAACAGGCATGCAAAAGTGATAACCGACTTCGTTAAAGCCTCGAAACGTGGAATCGTCAGATAAGCGGACCATCCCTCTCCTGGGCACTGCCTATTTTCCGCCGGTAGAGTATTTCCACCTGCTGGCACAATATCCGTCCGTCTATGTCGAAGCCTGCGAAAGCTATCAGAAGCAGTCCTATCGGAACCGCTGCCTGATCTATGCCTCCGACGGAATCCAGACACTCCAGATTCCCGTATGCCACGACAACATCAAGAGTGCCGCCGTCCGCGACATCCGCATCGACTATTCACGTGAATGGTTGCACCAGCACAGGATTGCTATCATCTCTGCATACCGTTCCGCCCCGTTCTTCGAATATTACTGGGACGGCATAGACGCAATCCTGCAGTCCAGGCCGGAGAAACTGTTCGACCTTGACCTGGCACTCACCAGACACATCGTTTCCGAAATGGATCTGAGATGCATCCTCACTCCTACCGACAGTTTCGTCAAGGATGCAGGTCCTCTTGATTTCCGGAGCAGGATACATCCGAAGGCGAAGGAAGGACCCATTTTCGAGCCAAAGCCGTATTATCAGATTTTTTCACAGAAATCCGGTTTTATCGGCAATCTCTCTATTCTCGACCTTCTTTTTCACGAAGGCCCTCAGGCAGCTGATTTTCTGAAGGGCTGATTCCGCAATCAGAAAAAAACGCATCAGGGAGTGCCGGCATCTGACGGCGAATTCTTCATTTTCCTACTTTGCGTTCATGGAAAATATCAGACTTGGACGAGACGGAGAGCAGGCTGCACTCGAATGTCTGCAGGAGCGCGGAATGCAGCTGCTGGCCCGCAACTGGCGCAGCGGGCACTATGAACTGGACCTGGTAATGGAATGGGTCGATTCCGTAAGGATCGTGGAAGTCAAGAGCCTCAGGGAATGCGACGGTTTCGACCCTGCGGCGAATATGACTCCGGAGAAATGCCGCAGGATAGTCAGGGCTGCCAGAAGGTATCTGGCCGAGAACCCCAGCAACAAGGAAATCTGTTTTGATGTGGTCACAGTCCTGTTCACCGACGGCGGTCCTCAAATCACTTATATTCCCTCGGCATTTTTGCCGATTCATATGTAAAATTCTAAATTTGCATCCTAACCATCAAAAAGTTCAGATATGCTGAATCCGCTGACAGCCATTTCGCCCATTGACGGACGTTATTATTCAAAAACTGAAATCCTGAGCGACTATTTTTCTGAATTCGCACTCATCAGGTATCGTGTCAGGGTCGAAATCGAATATTTCATAGCTCTTTGCAGACTGCCCCTGCCGCAGCTGGAAGATTTCGACACAGCCCTGTTCGACGGCCTTCGCGATATCTACCGCAATTTCACCCACGAAGACGCGATGCAGGTCAAGGAAATCGAGAAGACCACAAACCATGACGTAAAGGCTGTCGAGTATTTCATAAAGGACCGTTTCGACAGGATGGGCATCAGCCGCAGGCACAGCGAATTCGTGCACTTCGGACTGACCTCGCAGGACATCAACAACACATCTGTGCCCCTGTCGATGAAGGAAGGCATAGCCGACGCATTCATGCCTGTTCTCGACGAAGTGATCGATACGCTTGAAGGGCTCGCCAATGAGTGGAAAGACGTGCCCATGCTCGCACACACCCACGGACAGCCGGCTTCTCCCACCCGTCTAGGCAAGGAGATAGAGGTTTTCGCCACAAGGCTTTCGCTTCAGCGCAAGGACCTGCTCGATGCAGTATACCCCGCCAAGTTCGGAGGTGCAACCGGCAACCTCAACGCCCATCACGTCGCATACCCCGGCACGGACTGGAATTCTTTCGCAGACAAATTCGTATCATCGCTTGGGCTCGACCGCTCATTCCCCACAACCCAGATAGAGCATTACGATTATCTGGCTGCCCTGTTCCAGAATCTGTCCCGCATCAATACCATACTCATCGACCTGTGCCGCGACATCTGGACCTATATCTCGATGGAATATTTCAAACAGAAGATCAAAGCCGGAGAAGTCGGTTCTTCCGCTATGCCGCACAAGGTCAATCCCATAGATTTCGAGAATGCCGAAGGCAACCTGGGCGTGGCCAATGCCATCTACACCCATCTGGCCGCCAAGCTTCCGATCTCAAGGATGCAGAGAGACCTCACCGACTCCACCGTCCTGCGCAACGTAGGCGTTCCGGTAGCCCATTCGCTGCTTGCTCTCCGCTCGCTGCTAAAAGGCCTCGGCAAACTCATCCTCAACCGTACGAAACTTGAAGAAGACCTGCAGAACAACTATTCGGTTGTTGCAGAAGGTATCCAGACCATCCTGCGCCGCGAAGGATATCCGAATCCGTACGAGACGCTGAAGGCTCTCACACGCACGAACAAGGGCATAACGAAAGCCGACATCGACAGTTTCATCGACTCTCTCGAGGTTGCAGAAAACGTCAAGGATGAATTGAGGGCTATAACCCCGGAAAGCTACACGGGAATCTAGTCTACCATTATCCTCTTCACACGGCTGTCAATTGCCGTGAAGATTTCATAAGGAATAGTGGCAATCTTGTCAGCAAGGTCCTTCGCCGAGGGTTTCTCGCCGAAAATGGTAACTATGTCGCCGACCTCCGCGTCGATGCCGGTGATGTCGATCATGCACATATCCATGCAGATGCTGCCTATGGTCGGGGCCATCTTGCCGTTGACTTCGAAAGATGCCTTTCCGTTGCCCAGGTGGCGGTTCAGTCCGTCCGCATAACCTACGCATATGGTTGCTATGGTATTCCCGTTCTTCGACAGGAGTCCCTTGCGTCCGTATCCGACAGTCCCATCCTCAGGTTTGAGATGCTTGATCTGGATTATCGGGCAGCGGAAATATGATGTGACCTGAAGCGGTTTCTGGTCATCGTAGCTGAATCCGTAGATGCCAAGTCCAAGACGGACCATATCAAGCTGGTATTCGGTGAAGCGCTCTATTCCGGCCGTGTTCAGGATATGCCTCAGGGGCATATATCCGAACGCCTCGCTCAACGCCCCGCTCATCTTCTCGAACAGGGCTATCTGGCCGCGGGTGAAATCGTCGTGTACATATTCGTCCGCGGCGGCGAGATGGGAATAGACTGATTTCACAAGCATATTCTTCTTTCCGCGCATGAACTCCATCAATCCTCCGAGTTCCTGCTCCACGAAGCCGAGACGGTGCATTCCGGTATCGAGGGTAATGTGGATAGGATAATTGCTGCGGCCTGACTTATCGACCTCCTCGCTGAAACGCCTGAGCGCTTCCATAGTAGGGATGCCGGGCTCGAGCTGGTATTCAATCATCTCAGGATAGCTCTCGGTGCCTGTGGTTAGCACCAGGATGGGCAACTTGATACCGTCCTTGCGCAGACGGATGCCCTCAAGGGGAGTCGCTACTCCGAGATAATCGACACCGGCGTCCTCCAGCAGATGAGCGAACTCGGTGGCGCCGTGGCCGTACGAGTTGGCCTTCACTACCACCAGCATCTTTGTGCCCGGGTTGAGCTTTGAACGGTAATATCTATAGTTGTTGAGCACAGCGCTGCGGCTGACCTCGAGCTGTGCGTGCGGAATAGTTTTCTTAGTCTTTTCCATAGACCGCAAAGGTAGGATTTTTATCGGTTATGGTGAACACAATTATACCATTTGAATCGCCCACGAGGCTGTCCACTGCATTTTCCACCGCAGACAGAGGCTGAAGTTCCAGAGGCCGGCCCAGATAGACGTCCGCATTCTCTCCACGGGACATCATCGGAACTCCGTCGGGGAAGGTAGCCAGCACATATCGGTCGATGCCTTGCTCCTTCGCTGCGGCCACGGCTTCTTCACAGAGCGTCCGGTAGCCGATATATGGATTCACCTGCTTTACCTGCAGGCCGAATATGAACAATGCAATGTAAAGACCTGCGGCAAATCTGAATACCACCGCCCGTATATCGTCACGCAGTACGGCCGGGATTGCCGCGAGCGTTCCGGCCTCCATAGGGACGAATATCCACGGGCTGATACTTCCGGCCAGAGTGTCTGACGGATAGCTCCTGGTGATGAAGAACACCACGGGCAGCATTATGGCCGTCAGAATCAGCGGTACCAGCAGCGACCATTTCACGAACTTTTGCTCCCGGAGGCCGGGCAACAGCAGAAAAGCGGCGTAGATCACGAGGCCCACGGCAGGAAGGAAATAGATGTCCAGCTTGCCGCTGACCAGCGTAAGCATCAGCAGGATCACAACGGCCGAGCAGGCCATAAAAACGGCCCTGTCGTCCGTTTCCCGCCTGCGGAAGAATGCTATTGCAATCGTTCCTGCCGCCAGGATGCACCAGGGGAACATTATATACCAGAAATGCAGGATGTAAAAGTATACAGGGGCCTTGTGGTCGAAGGCATCCACTGCCCTGTCCACAGTCTGGTGAAGGAGCAGGTTTCGCAGGTACTCTCCACCGCCCTCGCGGTATGCCATCCAGAACCAGAGGCCGCAAAGAAGCGCCAGGATGCCCCAGGTCATCCATCCCCAGTAGCGTCCGATGCTGCGCAGCTGCCTTGTGGCAAGCAGGAAGGCCGGCACGCAGAGCAGCGGAACCAGGAAGCCCACGGCCCCTTTGGAGAATATGGCCAGGAACACATATACGGGAAAGGCGATACGCAGACACAGCCTGCGGTCTCCCTCGTACATACGGTAGAAAGTATAGAGAGCCAGAGTGATGAACATGGTCATCATCATATCCATCCTGACAGTCACCGCACTTGCTGCGAAATAGAAAGTCGAGAGCAGGGCGGCGGCAGCGGGAACGCGCAGGCCGGACGGCATCGCAGGTGCGCACCAGCGGTCGAGCACGGCCACCGTCACGAAGGCCGGAACGAGCGCCAGCAGCGACAGATAGAGCATACTGTGGCAGCCGAAGACCAGTCTGCCGGCCATCATCAGCCAGAAGAACAGCGGCGGCTTGTCGGCATAAGGCACTCCGTGGTTGCAGAATGCGAACAGATGCCCGTCGCGCAGAGCTTCGTCCACGATGCTGAGATAGCGCAGCTCGTTGCTGACCGTAGCGTCCCTGAACAGCATCATCGGCAGCAGAGCCGCTGCACAGAACCCGAACAGTACTATGAGGCGTGGCTGCTTCTGTGCCATATCATCAGATTGCGTATATAAGTGACAAGTCCGAATGCCTGTCCAACCAGCAGGACCCAGTCATGGCGCAGGGCGCCATAGGTCACCAGAATCGTTCCGCCGACAATTCCGATTATCCAAAATCCCACCGGCAGCAGAGATTCATTGCGCTTGCGGGAATAGAGGAACTGATATATGAATCGGACAGTGAAAACAAGCTGGCCGACAGTTCCCATCACGATCATCCAGCCTGGAATCAGGTCATTGCGGAACAGGTTGGCCACAGCCGACTCAGGATCTCTCAGGAAGAGCACCGAAACCGCCGCAAACGGCAGCGCGACAAGGATTGACACTATCGAAATGCGCGCTACGTCGGGAAGTTTCTTCCATACGCCCTTCATGCCCATGTTCCATATATAGATGAAATACGAGATGAACAGCCCGAGCATTATCGAGAAATCGCTGCGCAGGTATGCGTATACGAAATAGACGATCGACGCCACCAGGCTCAGTATCCAGAATATGGTAGGATTGACGACCTTCTTCCGCTTTTCGGACATAAGCCACTGCACCAGTATCCTGGCCGAAAACAGGCCCTGAGCCACGAAACCTAGAGCATATATGTACCAGCTACTGTTCATTTACGCTGTCGTCCTTAATCCGATAATTGATGTATCTCTTTGACATCCACCGGTAGCCGAAGCAGTCGCCGAGAGGGCCGAGGATACGGTTGAAAAGATGATATTTGGAATGTCCTGCAATGCGGGGATAATGCCTTACCTCAACCTGCTTCACCTTGCCGCCGGCCATCTGCGTCAAGGCAGGGAGAAAACGGTGCATCCCGGTGAACATAGGAAAGCGGCGGGCCACGTCAGTCCTTATCACCTTGAGCGGGCAGCCGGTGTCAGACACTCCGTCATGTGTAAACGCCCTGCGGAATGCATTCGCGAAGCGGCTTGATGCTTTTTTCACAAAGCCGTCGTTGCGTTTTGCGCGCACACCCGTGACCATCTCATATTCGCCGGCATACTGAAGCAGAAGGTTGAAATCCACAGGATCGGTCTGGAAATCGGCGTCGATATAGCCCAGCCAGGGCGAGAAACAATTGTCGAAACCGGCTTTCAATGCTCCGCTGAGGCCTGTGTTACGTTCCAGTCTTATATAGAAGAAACCGTCATGTCTAGAGCATATTTCCTTGACGAGGGCAGGTCCGTTGTCTGTCGACCCGTCATCTACAAACAGCACGCAAGCCGGTGACATCGAGCACAACGGCAGGAAGCTTGCAAGATTCTTCTCCATTGCAGCTGCGTTCTCCTCCTCGTTGTAGAAGGGGACTATGATGGTGAACTGATAGTCTGAAGTATGGTTCATCGATGACATGGTGGTTTGCAAAGATAAAAGAATATGGTTATCTTTCGAAATTGGTCTCATCTTTTTGTGCCCATGAAACCGAGCATAAAACGGCTTTTACATATGTTGACCGCTGTCCTTCTGATGGCAGCAGCGGGCTCGGATGCCGTTTCAGCCGGTGGGACAAACGACCGCAGCGCAGCCGTCACTCTCAATGTAGCCGTCATACCGGCCCGCTTCTCAGACTTGAACTTCATACAGCCTGACCCTCAGGCATGGCTGGAAGATCTTTTCAACAGCTATGTACTCAATTCCAATGTTACGACAGGAAGCGTCACCACTTACCTGGAAGACAATCTCGGGTCAGCTTTCCAGTTCCGCTTCACGGTAATCGATCCGGTCGCGCTGCCGGAAAAGGCAGCATACTACGGAGGCAACAAATCATCCGGAGAAGACAGTCACATCAATGACCTTTACCTGCACGCCTGCTCCGCAGCAGAAGCTGCAGGCGTAGATTTTTCCCGTTTCGACAGCAACTCCGACAACACGATCGATATGGTGTTCGTCATTTTCCCGGGAAACAACGAGGCTGAGAGCGACCGTCCCGACGAGATATGGCCGATGAACGACGACCTCGGCAGGCTGAAGAAGTACTATTCAAAGAAGAAGCTCGGCAAAGTGGCGTGCTACAGTGAATTTGCAGGTTCCGACCACAGCCATACCGCAGGTATAGGTACGATCTGTCACGAATTGCTCCACTCAATAGGACTGCCAGACCTGTATGATGTAAACGGCGAAACCGAAGGGAAATGCAATCCCCTGTTCGGGAGTGTCTCCATTATGGACAAAGGCAACCTCAACAACAACGGCCGCACCCCTCCCTATCTCGGGGCCATAGAAAGAGAGCTGCTCGGCATACTGAACATAGAGGACATAGAAATCGGACGCCAGTATTTCCTTCCGTCCATCGAAATCTCCAACACCGCATTGAGAGTTCCCACCTCCAATAAAGGCGAATACTTTCTCATTGAATACCGCAGCGGAGCCAAATGGGACTCCTATATCGGAGGAAGCGGGCTTCTGATATACCACATCGACAAATCCCTCAACACGGCTGGGTCGATGACGGCGGCAGAAAGGTGGACTGTCAATGCCATCAACTGCTGTGCATCGCACCCATGCGCATCGTTGGTCGACATAACCCACGCCGGCAGCCTTCCTGCAGCCTTCTATCCAGGCAGTTCTGGAACGACAGTCGTCATCTCGAATGAAAACGACGCTCTGTGGAAATGGAACGGTGACGGTGCAGGATACGGCCTCAGAAGCATTACTGAAACATACACCGGAGCCGCGGAATTCAACGTGGTTTCTGACATCTACTGGCGACTGCCACAGGTGCTGGAATGCAATGTATTCGCGAACCAGAGGGATGCGCGCATCGAATGGGAAGTCGACAAGGCCAGCAGCGCCACCTGGCTCATCCGCTGGGGTTCGGCCAGGAGCATCCTTATGGAAACCGTATACCCTTCTGGCCACGAATATACTTTCAGCAACCTGGCTGCCGGCGAGACCTATGTCTGCGATATCCTGGCTTCCGAATCAGGCATCGAAGGCAAGAAATACCACGTAGAATTCACGACCATTCCTGACTTGACCAATTATCCGCTCATCTCGATACCAGCGCATCCGTTCGCAGTCGGAGATGCACTGCGTCTGAGCATCATCAATATCGAAAAAGAACCGCTTGAGCAGACCTGGTATATGGACGGCGTGGCATTGACAGAACCTGTCGTCACATTTACCGGCAGAGGCAGACACCAGATCAAAGTGTCTTATACGATGGACGGCGTGAAACGTGAATATCTGGAAAAGACCGTAACCGTAGAATGAGAAGCGCTCTTCATACAATCATCAGTCTGGCAGCCGCTCTGGTAGTGGTGATGCTGATGGCATTCCAGTGTGCAGAGCCGCTGCCGCCGCCACCGACACCTACGCCGCCGGAGCCGGACCCGGTTTCAGAAAGCCTCAAGGCTTTTCTGCAGAAAAGCGAGATAGGCCTCTATATCGATACTGAAGGCATAGTGCTTTATGATGAATTCAATTATCAGAAAGCCTGGAGCGTCGACGGCGGTTATTTCCGCATCCAGCGCGACGACCAGAGCGCTTACCTCAACGTCAAGAAAGCATCCCAGTCGGCATCTTCATCATATCAGGTCGAATATTTGGGCAAGAACAACGAGGTGACGCTCATGCTGCTCAAACTGCAGTCAGTCCAGACGGAAAACTCTAGAGTCTGGCTGTGGAACGAAACTATGAAAACCGGCGTCATCATTCCCGAAGGAAGCCTATAAAAACAAAAAGAGAGTCGCCTGGACTCTCTTCTCATTTTACACAAGGATCACAAAGATTATTTCTTTGCTGCGTCGAGAGATACTTTCCTGAAGTCTTTCATCAGTTTTGCGATATTCAGCGCATTTTTGCGGGCGCGAGTACCAGCGGCTTTGTTACCTTTTACAGCCTGTGCATCTGCATTTTTGACGAAAGCGTCGATCTCAGCTTTGATTTGTGCAAGGAGTTTGTCCATAGTGTTAGTTTTTAGGTTGTTAATTTCTATCTGATAAGCGAATTTAACTATTGATATTCAATTCTCAAAATAAAAGTTGATTTTCAGCGGGTTTGTCTTTAAAAATACCATAATTCGGGTCTCTTGCCTCTTCAGGAAGCTTTGCGTCCCTCATTCCGGCAGCTGATTTTGATGGAATTGAAGAATAAGACGGCCGTTTTTTCGGAAGCGCAGGATAGCTCCCGTTCACAATATGATAGAGGCAGGCGGCTATATTGTCCTCCTCGGGCCCGAAATCGTGATACAGGTCGTCGGGACGGTAGCCGTTTCCGGGCTTCAGTCCGTCATCGGGAATGTTCTGCCCTCTTCCGTTGCTGTTGTAGAAACATATCGGCAGGAAGGCATACTCCAGATTGCGGTAATTGCCGCTGTTGTACTCATTCTGGTATTGCTTGTCGTCAGGATACATAAGCACATACATTCCGTTTGGCTTTCCATAGGTCGTATCACCGACCTGCTCGACATTCATAAGCGTCGAGAGGCCGTTGAGAACCATCTCGCTTGCCGAAGCAGTTCCCCGGCCGGTAATTATATAGAGCCTGTCAATATCGAGGGAGATGTCGTTACCCGACGCATCCTTGATGCGCGTTATCGAATATGAATCGTCATATTTCCTGAGATTCGCATTATGTGTCCTTTTCACATAAACCTGTCCTACTGAAGAAGCTGGCGCGACATAATTGACAAGAGTGTCACTCGCCCTGGAATCGCCGCCACCGTTGTAGCGCAGGTCAAGGATAAGTTTCTTCACACCGGCAGCACGGAAAACCTGCATACTTTCTTTAATGTCGTCGATCATGGGTTTGCCGTTGATGTCACGGCCGGCCTGGAAGCCCAGGTAGTTGAAATAACCGACTTTTTCTCTCAGGCCGGGCCAGTCCTCAGAATCGAATACCCTGGTGATGAGTCCGGGCCGTCTGTTGAGCACTTCTGCGGCGGTGATATCCATCTCGCGGGCCGCCCCGTCCAGGTCACGGAACACGAAAGTCTGCGGACGGCTTGTGGGAGGATTGTAGAACACTTCGTTGAACTGACCGCTGTTGACGAGCTCGTCCTTGCTTTTACCGTTTATATAGGCGATAGTCCAGCCTCTTTTCACACCTGCCTTGTCGAAAGGGGAACCTGGGATCACATATCTGACTTTTACGTCATAGTCATCGTAATACTCCAGAGGCTGAGCCAGGGAAGCTCCGTAAGTGCCATAAGAAGTGCCCTGTTCCTCAGCCACATATTCTTCTCCCGTTTCCATCCAGCTCCACCTGTCCTGATTTGCCAGGAGACTGTTGAAGAAAGACTCTACATCTTCACGTCCGGTATACTTGACAGTCTTCGGAACCTCGGTGTTCCAATAGTAGTAATACTGCATCTGGCTATGGATGTACTTCTTGACAGGCTGCATCTTTGCCGTTTCCGGATCAGCAGGTTCCTGGCAGCTGCAGATGACGGCCGCCATTATCGTAAATATGGCAAGGAGCTTAATCTTCATCGTCGAATTCTAGAAGATAGACAACCTCGGAATCCTTCTGGAAATAGTATTGTTCCCTTGCGAACATCTCAAGCGTGTCGGCATTGGAAGTCAGCTGGTTGATTTTCTCGGTCGTGGCGTCGGTCGCATTGCGGTAGTACAATTTCTGCCTGTTCTGGTCGGAGATGGTGGAAAGGCTCCTGAAAAGAACAAGAGAATTGTTGCGGTCGACGAAGCCGATGATAATCAAGAAAATCAAAGTGGCAATGACATACTTGTTCAGCACGATCTTCCACACAAGGCTTTTCTCCCTGAGTTCCTTTATCTTATCCTTGACTGTAGCTAACAGGGCCATACAAGCGAGTCATTTTCAACATGTAAAGTTAATCCAAAATTTGTATATTTACGCAAAATTGCAATCTTAGCAAGCGCTATGTTCAAATCAAGTAATTTCAAATACTACTATCCGACTCTCAGCGAGAGCTGGATACTCGTGCTTATCTTCGTCCTTCTCGGCAGTCTTCTCGGCGGGGCAGTCACTTTGATTGTCAGAAACACGTTCCTGTCAGCCCTGCTGACTTCCATTTCCTACATCATGACGATGGTTCCTCCATTCTGGTACATCGCTGCCAAGGCGAAAAAGAATGCCAGTCCCGTGCTGGACGCTCCGAAATATGTCAAGCTCAACAAGCCGCATTTCGGCAAGATAGGCGCATTTCCCCTGTTCGTGCTGCTTGCAGTTGCAGTATGGGCACTCGGCATCATCACCGAACCCCTGGTATCGTGGATGGAAATGCCCGACATGATCAAGGAAGCATTCGAGGCCGCGTTCGACGCTTCCAAGCCGGTCGACCTGATAATTTCGACAGCGATACTTGCACCGCTTTGCGAAGAGTTCCTGTGCAGGGGCAATATGATGCGAGGCATACTGGTGCAGAAAGGCCCCTTGAAGGCTATCCTCTGGTCGGCGTTCATCTTTGCGTTGATTCATTTCAACCCCTGGCAGGCGATACCCGCATTCATTCTCGGATGCTTCTTCGGCTGGATTTACTACAAGACCCACAGCCTGTGGGCCTGCGTATTCATGCATTTTGTCAATAACGCCACTTCCGCAGCACTGACTATCGCCTTTCCCGAGATTGGAGTCAGCGACACTTTTTCGTCACTGATGGGAAAAGGCGCCTATGCAACATTGTATTTCTTATCCCTGGCCATCTTCTGCGCCATAATCTATGTTCTCTACAAGAAACTGGACAACAATGACGAAGCTGCATCCTTTGAAGTTCAATGCGATTCTCAAGAACCGGGTCTGGGGTGGGAGAAAGCTGACGACACAATATAACCAGACACTGCCTGAAGACGGCGGCGAGGCTGCAGGCCTCGATCCGGACCATATCGGCGAAAGCTGGATACTGAGCGATATGGGGGCGGAAGAAAGCGTGGTGAGCGAAGGGTTCCTGAAGGGCAACACCCTTGAGGACATCCTTGAGACATATCTGGGAGACCTTGTGGGAGACGAAGTGTACGACCGCTACCGCAACCAGTTCCCGCTGCTTGTCAAACTCCTCGACATCAATGGCAGGCTCAGCGTCCAGGTACACCCCGACGACGACATCGCAGCACAGCGTTACGACAGTTACGGCAAGAAGGAATGCTGGTATGTGATGGATGCCGGCGAGGATGCAGTGATCTGGCTGGGATTCAAGAGAGATGTCACCGCCACAGAATTCTACGACGCATGCCGCCAGGGAACGGCCGACAGGCTCCTGAATGAGTTCCACCCCAGGAAAGGGGAATGCTATCTCATCAATCCCGGAACGGTCCATGCCGCCGGAGGCGGACTGGTGATAGCCGAGATACAGGAGTCAAGCGACATTACCCTGAGGCTTTACGACTGGGGCCGCGAGAACAATCCGGCTACAGCCCGTGAAATGAACCTCGAAGAGGCATTCGACATCATAGATTTCAGCGCGCTGAAAGCAGAAGACTGCATCGTACGCAAGCCCGAGAGCGGCAAGGCTGTTTTCGACACGGACAGGTTCACCTTCTCGAAGATTGACATCAAGGAGCCGTACCGTGTGGTTCCCGAAAAATTCAGCAGCTTTATAATCTACATATGCACTGAAGGTTCGGTGGAAGTACAGACTCCGCAGGCTGACGGCCGAAACCAGGTCTACCGGCTTGACCGGGGGCAGCTGATACTGATTCCCGCATCTCAAGACGAGTGCATCATCATCCCTGCTGCCGTCCAAAGCACAGTTCTCGAGGCTTATGTCAAGGTCGCAGGGGATGAAAAAGACGATTACCTAAACGATTAGAGCCTTAATGGCACGACAACAATGGCTGATTCTACAAGAATAGACAAATTCCTCTGGTCAATCAGGGCGTTCAAGACCCGTGCTGATGCCACGGATGCCTGCAAGGGAGGAAAAGTCACCGTCAACGGTCAGGACGCAAAACCGTCCAAGGATGTCAAGAGCGGAGACATCATATCTGTCCGCAAGGGAGCCGTTCATTATACTTACAAAGTGCTGCTACCGATAGAAAAACGGCAAGGAGCCAAGGAAGTAGAGAAATATGCCCAGAATCTGACCCCGGAAAGCGAGATGAAAAAAATGAATGCCCCGGTTGAGACATTCTTCGTAAAAAGGGACCGCGGTGCCGGACGTCCGACAAAAAAAGAAAGAAGGGAGATGGACGACCTCTACACTTCCCTGTGGGATTCTTCCGACTCCTTTGACGGAGACTGAAGCGGTGACGGCATCTGAGCCGACTTGGCATTGCACTGGTTCATGGCTCTGTCAACACCTTCCAGAACATACTGCCTGATAGCCTCCGTAGTCCTTTCCAGCAGCTGGGGCAAGGCTCTTTTCTCTTCGAGCAGGAGTTCGCTGAGAACGAAATCCACCTGACCTCCCGGTGCGAACCCGTTGCCGATTCCTATCCTCAGACGTGCATACTGGTTGGTGGCGAGACAATAATTGATGCTCTCAAGGCCGTTATGTCCGCCTGTGCTTCCTTTTTTGCGCATCCTGAGGGTGCCGAATTCAAGAGCGAAATCGTCTACTACGACCAGAAGATTCTCAAGAGGGATATCGAGTTCATTCATCCAGTATCTTACCGCTTCGCCGCTGAGATTCATATAGGTCGACGGCTTGAGCAGGGTCACTATCTTGTTCTTCAGTCTGAATTCAGCGACGCTGCCGTACCTCTTGACAGAAAAAACAGCATTGGATGCCCATGCCAGGGCATCCAATGCCATAAAACCCATATTGTGACGGGTCAGTTCGTATTCCGAACCTATGTTACCCAATCCTGCGATCAAGTAATGCATACCCGTCTTTCTTAATCTTATTCAGCGCTTGCTGCTGCGACAGCGTTGCGGGTAGCCTTGACAGAGCATACGATAGCAGTCTTCGGGGTAACGATGTTCACGTTGTCATAGTGAAGGTCACCTGCATTGATGCGTTTGCCAAGCTTGAGGGTAGTGATGTCTACAGGCAGTTCATCAGGAAGATTAGCCATCAGGGCGCTGACGCGGAGCTTGCGTACGTTGACAACAAGTTTACCTCCCTGCCTTACACCTTCAGAGTTACCGAAGATGCGGACGGGAACGTCGATAGTGATAGGCTTGTCTTCAGTAACAGCTACGAAATCTACGTGAAGAGGTCTGTCAGTAACAGGATGATACTGGACTTCACGGAGAACGGCGGTGTTCTTCTTACCGTCGATGTCGAGGTCGATAATGAATGAAGACGGCTGGCATACGAGAGTCATAAACTCCTTCTCATCAACTGAGAAAGCTACATTCTCAATACCGTTTCCATAGAAATTGCAGGGAACCCTGCCTGCCTTGCGGACTTCTCTGATATCCGCTTTTGTGCCGATGGTACGGACAGTACCGGCAATTGCAAAATGTTTCATCGATAAAAATTAAAAAATGTGTTACTCAAATCAGGAAGGACACAAGGTCCGACCCTTTTCCCATTGCACCAAAAACATCAGATGTTTTTATTGCGCGGCAAAAATACAAAAAAATATAAGATTGCAAAAAATTATAACGCACCCGTATCTTGCGTCCAGTCAAGGGTTTTGTAGTAGTCGTTGAGATAAGTTGCATCCGGGATGGGAATGTATGTACTCAGACCGCAATGGGTACGCACCTGCACGACGCCCAGGATCCAGGGGGTCGCAAGCTTATACGGCACACACTTGTCCATGACACTCGACAGTTCGTCAAACTCACTCTCAGTGGCAAACTTGCTTATATAGTCGCTCAGATCATAGAACCAGTGCTTGTCACCCGTATAGTAGCGCTGCACGGAAGAAGGATCCACCCGGGACATTTCAGCCTTGTGCAGGCTGAATATCTTCCTGCAGACAAAAGACAGTTCATCAAGATGGCGGCAGTCGATCAATGACACCGTAGCTGTGCGGCTGAGCCCTGTCAACGCGTCGTAATAAACAAAATACCTGTCACAGATATCCTTGAGGGCAGAATTCCCGGAACCGGTATGGTCATAGAAAAAGTCCTGCGCTATGGAAGTATACGGGAAGCCCTGCACAAGGACCTCTGCGCAGCTGGCTATTATATAGTCAGTCTTGTCCTTCAGCTGGTATGCCACCTCGACGGTGGACATCAGACAGCTGTCGAAAAGAATGAATTCATAGTGACGCGTGATAACATCGGCAAGATCCCTGATGTCCATCTCGGTGCCGCTTTCTTCGGCAAACGATTTTACGCCGGCCGACTTCGTTTCCTTCGGATTGGCATAATATCCTGGAGGCAGCCATCCTGTACCGTGTGACCAGAGGACAAGTCCGCGGCGCTCGCTTGGATAGTATGTTTCCACATCGTCGAGAACGCGTCGCAGACAGTCAGGGTCTGCGCTGTTGAAACTGCTGTCATATCGCTTGACCAGTTCTTTGTAGGCATCTCCGTTCCGCCCTGAAGCGTAATACCTGTGCAGGGCAGGCTGGTCCTTCCCGTCGTCCAGGAATATCAGCAGCGCTTCATCCTTGTTGGTACGTACGGGAAGATATCCTCTGACCAGATTGGCAAGGTCAGTCTCAGCATAAGGCTGCAGATTGTTGCCGTCACTTGCAAGATACAGCAGGACTGTCCTGGAGAAAGACTGGGGACGGGGAGTGTCCATCTTCACGCAGGAAGAAAGTGCCAAGAGGCAGAACAATGTTATGGCCGTTATTTTTTTCATCATATTTCAACAGAAAGCATATCATAGGCGGGATACACTCCTTCAGGAAGTACAGCCGCAAATTCTTCATATCCGGGGAGAGCGTGTGAGATGTGCGTAATGAAAGACTGCTTAGCCCCTACCCTGTCAATCACCTCAAGCGCCTGGTTAAGGCCGAAATGAGAAGGATGAGGTCTGTGGCTTACGCAATTGACCACAAAGACTTCCACCCCGTGAAGTTTCTCAAACTCCTCATCGGGGATGCGGTTGGCATCAGTGATATAGCCTATAGAGCCAATCCTGAAGCCCAGAATCGGCAGCCTGCCGTGATAGGCCCTGACAGGCACGACTTCCACACCGTTCACCTCAAAAGGCTTATCCGGACAGACAGTCTCCAACTGGAAGCGAGGACTTCCGGGATAAATCTTCGCTGCGTCGAAAGCATAGGAATACTCCATCTTCAGGGATTTCTGCACATATTCCTCACAGTAAATCGGAAGGGAGCACCTTTCCAGGAAATTGAGAGCCCTTACATCGTCCAGGCCACCGGTGTGGTCCTTGTGATGGTGGGTCAGCAGGATTGCGTCAAGGTGCTCTGTCCCGGAGCGCAGCATCTGAGATCTGAAATCGGGTCCTGCATCGATCAGTATGTTCTGTCCTTCTGCCTCGATCAAGGCACTGGTGCGTAGCCTGCGGTCCCTCGGGTCCGTGGATTTGCACACTGCGCAGTGGCATCCGATTACCGGGACGCCGAACGATGTGCCTGTGCCGAAGAATGTGATACGCATGACCGATTTTCAGACAATATTTTACAAATGTACGCAATTTCCATACCTTTGCACTTATGCACGGCCATTTATTTCTAATTCCCACCCCTCTTGGAGGCGACGACCTGCGCCATGTACTTCCTGACGCAGTCTTCGAAACCGTCTCGAGACTTGACACATTCGCAGTAGAGGAACTCCGCACGGCGAGACGTTTCCTTTCTGCAGCGGGCCTGAAGGGCAGAATCGACAGCCTGGAGCTGTACGAACTCAACGAGCATTCCACCGCCCAGGATGCGGAGCGCTGTCTCAAACCGCTGCTGGAAGGCAAGGATGTAGGTCTTCTGAGCGAGGCAGGCCTGCCTGCAGTGGCAGACCCTGGCGCCGCGCTTGTCAGACTGGCCCACGAGCACGACATAGAGGTCATCCCCCTGACCGGGCCCTCTTCGCTGATGCTGGCCCTTATGTCTTCCGGGATGAACGGCCAGAATTTCGCTTTCAACGGCTATCTTCCCGTAAAGCCCCAGCAGCGGAAAGAAAGCCTGCGGAAACTTGAGAGGCTGTCCGTCCAGACCGGACAGACACAGATTCTGATAGAAACCCCTTACCGCAACGACGCAATGCTTGCAGATATGCTGGAGGTCTGCAAAGACACCACGCGCATATGCATCGCAGCCGACATCACCCTTCCCACCCAATACATCAGGACCAGGACCGTGGCCATGTGGAAGAAGTCGCCTGTGACTGTCGGCAAGCGTCCCTGCGTTTTCATAATATCTGCATGACATGAACGGCATTGACGACAGGATAACCCTTACAGGAATGCGTTTCTTCGCATTCCACGGCTGTCTGGAGATGGAAAGGCAGCACGGCAACGACTTCCAGGTCGACCTGGAGTGCAATCTGGACCTTGGCAAGGCTGCGGAGAGCGACGTCCTTGAAGACAGCGTCGACTACTCTGAGCTCTACCGTATCGTGGCTGAAGAGATGCGGACTCCTTCCAACCTTCTGGAGCACGTAGCCGGCCGCATCGGGACTGCCGTCAGGGAAAGATTCCCCCAGATCCACAGCTGCTCGGTCACCGTCACCAAGTTCAATCCTCCGTATGACGGAAAATACGAACCACGGGGTCAGGGTTACGTATCTGTCACGATTAACTGCTGATATGGACAACACTGTCGCATTCGTCACCCTCGGGTGCAAACTGAACTACGCCGAGACCTCCACCATGGCCCGTTCCTTCGAGGAACGGGGCTATCGTCAGGTCGATGCCGCTTCGCCCGCAGACATTTATGTGATAAACACCTGTTCGGTGACTGAACATGCAGACAAGAAATGCCGCAACATAATCCGCCGCCTGCACAAGGTCAACCCGCAGGCCCGCATCGTAGTGACAGGCTGCTATGCCCAGCTGAAGCCGGAAGAGATTTCAGCACTGGAAGGAGTGTATGCCGTTCTCGGAGCGAAGGACAAAGGCAGGACGGCAGAAATCGCGATTGAAGGAAAGGGCGGAGTATACAATACGCCGAGGTCCGGGGTTTCCGGCTTTATGAACGCATATTCTTTCGGCGAGCGTACCCGGTCGTTCCTCAAGGTGCAGGATGGATGCGACTACTTCTGTACTTATTGCACCGTACCTCTGGCCAGAGGAGCCAGCCGCAACCTTCCGATTGCCGACCTGAGAGCACAAGCTGAGGAGATCGCGGCTAAGGGAATCAAAGAGATAGTGCTCACCGGCGTCAACACCGGAGATTTCGGCCGCAGCACCGGCGAATCGTTCCTCGACCTGCTCAAAGTCCTCAACGAAGTGGAAGGCATCGAGCGTTACCGCATCTCGTCCATCGAACCGAATCTCCTCACCGATGAAATCATCGACTGGATAGCTTCCGGCACGAAATTCCTTCCTCATTTCCACATTCCGCTTCAGAGCGGCTGCGACAAGATTCTGACAGCCATGCACCGCCGCTATGACACTGAGTTCTTTGCGAATAAGATAGCATACATCCGTTCCAGGATGGACAACGTGTTCTTCGGAATAGATGTAATCGCTGGCTTCCCGGGAGAAACCGACGAGGACTTCCTGGAGACCTACCGTTTCCTTGAAAGGATCGCCCCCGCATTCATCCACATCTTCCCCTATTCCCGCAGGGCCGGCACAGTCGCCGCCGCGATAAAGCCGCAGGTGCAGGAATGTATCAAGACAAGGCGCGTCGAGATGCTCGAGGAGCTCTGCGAAAGGCTGCATTCCGAGTTCTGCAAGGCAAATGAGGGACGCCGCGAGCAGGTGCTTTTCGAAAGTACGGACAAGGGAGGCAAGATGTTCGGATACACCAGGAACTACATCATGGTTGAACGGCCGTACGACAGTTCGCTCATCGGCCGGATAGCCGACGTCGTGCTTCCCTGATCAGCTGTTGAGAATCCTGGAAACAAGTTCCAGCAGAAGTTCCCCGTCATCAGCGTTGCCGCGTGCGTTGCTCTTGCTGCGGTAATCGTATTCCCTGAGGATGGCGATCACTTTCATACACTTCTTGAGAGGATAGTTGCGGGCCGCAGTCTCATACTCTCCGATGAAATATGGATTGATGCCTATCGCCGAGGCGATTTCAGCGCGGGAAGCGCGGTCGGCTACAGCCGCGTGATATCTCAGTATCTTGATGAAATGGCTGCTCAGGGCTCCCATCAGCAGCTGTATCGGGAAACGCTTGGGGCTCTGGCCGAAGAAAGCCGCAATCTTGTAGCAGGTCGCCACATCCTTGGCTGAAAGCGCCTTGGTAAGCTCGAACACGCTGTAATCCCTGCTTATCCCGACATTCTCTTCCACCACGTCAGCCGTTATACTCTTCTGCTGCGATTCGCCGAAGAGCCTTGACAGTTTGTCCACCTCCAGCGCAATCTTACTCAGGTCCGTTCCGCATGCCTCAGCCAGCATCATCGAAGCATCGGGAGTTATATCCATTCCCTGCGACTTCACATACCTTTCTATCCAGAGCGGTATGCGCCCCTCCTGTACGGGATTAGACTCGAACACCACGCCCACCTTGGATGCGTCCTTGAAGAACTTGGTGCGCTTGTCAATGTTCTTGGTGCTGCCGCTCTCGTTGGGAGTCTTGTAACACACTATGAGGATTGTGGTGGGTACGATGTTGGGATAATAGTCGGCCAGGAGTTCGATCTTCTTCATCATCTGGGCTTCCTTGACCACCACGACCTGACGGGACACCATCATCGGGTACTGCCTGGCCGCGCTGACCACCTGGGCCGGATCGGCATCCGCACCGTAGAACACAAGTTGCCCGAAATCCCGCTCCTCCGGCGGCAGTGTCTTCTCCATCAGCAGAGAGCAGAGCCGGTCAATGTAGAAGTGCTCCTTGCCGAACAGGAGATAGTACGGGCTGAACTTGCCGGCGAGGATGTCCGCCTCGATGGCGGCGTACTGCTGGACCGTATCTGAAGTGCTTCTTGCCATAAGGCGAAGGTAATTATTTTTGAGTATCTTTGCAACGAGTTTTCCGTACCCGAAATGTCGCAGATCTTCGATCCCATACGCAAAAAATACGTGGAGCAGACTCCTGAAGAGGAGGTCCGCCAGGGCATCATATCCAGTCTGATGGATGTGATGGAAGTACCCGAAACGCACATCGCCGTGGAACAGGGATTCAAGTTCAACGGCCTGCAGTACCGCGCCGACATTATCGTCTACGGGAGGGACCTCGCCCCCGCCCTGCTGGTGGAGTGCAAGGCTCCGTCTGTCAGGCTCACCGGCAAGGTCATCGACCAGGTAGTACGTTACAATATGGTCCTTGGCGTGGACTATATCATGATATCCAACGGCCGCAAGACCTGCATCTGCAAACTCGACCACGAAAGCGGGAAATACGAATTCCTGACTTCCATTCCCAAATACAGCGATATCACGAAATGAAAAGCGCCCTTGACCACAGCATATTCAAGATTGTCAGCGAGCAGGCCCGTCTGCTCGGTGTCAGGGCCTTCGTAATCGGCGGCTACGTGAGGGACTGGTTCCTGCACAGACCGAGCAACGACGTGGACATCGTGGTGGAAGGCAGCGGCATCGAGCTCGCCGCATCCGTGGCCGCAAGGCTCCGCACCAAGGTTTCGGTATTCAGGAACTTCGGAACTGCGATGCTGCGATACAAGGGTATCGAGGTGGAGTTCGTGGGCGCCCGCAAGGAATCCTACAACCGCAACAGCCGTAATCCCATCGTGGAGGACGGCACGCTCGAGGACGACCAGCTGAGGCGTGACTTCACCATCAACGCGATGGCATTCAGCCTTCAGGAAGAGGATTTCGGCGCACTCGTAGATCCTTTCGGAGGCATCCAGGACCTCAACAACGGCATTATCCGCACCCCCTGCGACCCCGACACGACATACAGCGACGACCCTCTGAGGATGATCCGCGCAATCCGTTTCTCGACCCAGCTGGGGCTTACCATAGTGCCTGAATCAATCGAGTCCATCCGCCGAAACAAGCAGAGGCTGGAGATTCTCTCGAAGGAACGCATCGCGGAAGAACTGCACAAGATACTCATGGCGCCCAAACCGTCGAGGGGTTTCGAACTGTTCGACAGCTGCGAGCTGCTGCCGTTCATCCTGCCCGCGGTGGCCAACCTCAAGGGCATCGAGACTATGGAAGGCCGGGGACACAAGGACAACTTCAAACATTCGCTGCAAGTGCTGGACAACGTTGCAGATGTGAGCGACAACCTGTGGCTTCGCTGGGCCGCGCTGCTGCACGACATAGGCAAGCCTGCCACCAAGAAGTGGGATCCCTCTGTCGGCTGGACCTTCCACAACCACGATTTTGTCGGGGCCAAGATGGTCCCGGGCATCTTCAAGCAGCTGAAAATGCCGTTGAATGAAAAGATGAAGTATGTGCAGAAGATGGTGCAGCTCCATATGTGCCCCATCGCCCTCGTCACCGACGAAGTCACGGATTCGGCAGTGCGACGTCTCATCTTCGACGCCTCCGACGACCTTGAGGACCTTATGATTCTCTGCAAGGCCGACATCACCTCCAAGAACGACAAGAAGGTCGAGCTGTACAAGCACAACTATGACCTCGTTATGGACAAGATACGGGAGGTCGAGGAGAAAGACCGCATCCGTAATTTCAAGAATCCCATCACGGGAGACCTGATCATGGAGAAATACGGTCTTCCGCCCTGCAACCAGATAGGTATAATAAAGGAATACGTCAAGAACGCCATCCTCGACGGAGTAATTCCCAACGACTATGATGCAGCATACGAGCTCATGGAACAGAAAGCCCATGAGCTCGGTATCGACAAGTGATTAATCCTTAATTAAAGATTCCTGCCCTTCTCCAGGGAGCTGCGGCTTCGTCGCACAGCTTGATGAAGTGAGCCTTCAAGTCTTCCCAGCGGTAATAAGGCCCTGAAACAGGCTCGACGCCGGGGATGAGTATTTCCTTCTCGTTGTAGAGCACCTTGGTCAGCACCTCTCCCTTGTTGTTCTGGTAGAAAATCATCTGGCAGTTGGTGGCCATAGGAATCTGGAAGAATGCATACCAGCCCATCTCGTGAGCTGTCTGGTAGGGGAACACGCGGTTCTGAGGGTCGTCGACGCCCATAAGGGCGAAGAGCGGCAGCACGGAGGTGTCGTGACCGAAACGCAGGTCGGCCGTGCGGTGGCTGTCAGGCTGCATCGCGGCATCCGCTTTCTCTATGAAGTCCATCATCAAAGGCCTGATTGCATAGCGGATCACGTCTCCGTTCTCGACTGAACCTCCCCACATACGGTAGATGGAATCATTGCCGCTGTACCAGAAATATACCAGTTCCTCGGGCACGAAATACTTGCGGTAGATATCGATGCCCATAAAGTCGATTACCTGGCAAAGTCCGCCGGCAGTATAGCAGGCCTTTACAAAAGGCTCGGGGTTGCCGAGAACCGAGAGAGCGGCGTCCAGATCCTTGAACAGCGGAGTCAGGAAACGGGTGAAGTCATAGCCGGGGATGCCGGGAGAGGGCGCGAAGGGGGCTGGTGCCGATGAACTGCTGCTACTGCTGCGATAGCGGGCGAGCTGTTCGGCAGAAGGCGGCGGGGGCGGCGGAACTCCAGGTCTCGGGATGTTGAGGCTGGGGTTGATATATCTCATGAAACGCTCGGCGCTGGTATATGTGAACTCCTGACGGGGACTCTCCTCGTTCAGGGCGTTGGTGAAGTTGCACATCGACACGATGCAGCGGAAGTTTGTGCTGGAGAAACTGTTCACCTCCCAGCGGTTCTTGTTCTTGAACACTTCGGGGAAGCGTTTCACCATCCTCTGGGCCAGCATCTGATGCTCTTTGGCGCCGCGGGGCGTAAGGGAACCTTCCATTCCGACGTGAGCGTCTACTACGGCTTTGACATCTGCATACAGAGCTTTGCCTGTCTCGGTCAGCATATCCAGCGAATCCAGATATGCAAATCCGCTCAGCGCGGCACGGGCGAAAGTGGAATTCTGCTCATAGCGGGATCCGTGACGGCCGTAATGAGAGATATAGAAAGGTTTGAACCCCTTGGGTGCTTTGGTGTCGACTATGGGGTTGAACTCATATGAGTGCATATTGTTCGCCGCACGGTCGGGGTTCTCTGTGATGAGCCTCAGCGCCTCATCCTGGGCGTTGGCGCTGATGCAGAGCGCCATCGCAAGTAAGATTATCAGTTTTTTCATAGGTGGACACTTTTTCCAAAGTTACCAAAAATTTCCAATTCTGGTATTATCTTTGAGCGTTCTTCGCACCGATGAAAAAAATCGCTCTTACCATAGCGCTCGCCCTGGCGGTTGTCATGACATCCGCCGCACAGGATTTTTCCGCAAACCTGAAGCGGCACATAGATTATCTCAGCTCGACAGAATTGCAGGGACGCAAGGCCGGCAGCGAAGGCGAAGCCAAGGCTGCAGCCTATCTGTACGACAAGCTCAGCCAGGCAGGCCTGACAATGCTTACCGGTCGCGAAGGCGACAGTTTCCTGATTGTCGAGGACGGTGACACGTTGCGTTCGTGCAACGTGGCAGGCATACTCCAGGGCTATGACAATGATCTTCGTGAGGAATATATCGTGGTCGGCGCCCATATCGACCATCTCGGAACATACGACGTAACTGTCGACGGAGAGCAGATGACCGGTGTCTACCGCGGCGCCGACGCCAACGCTTCCGGAGTGGCCGCACTCATCGAAGCCGCCAATATCCTCGGCAGCAATGCAATGTTCCTGCGACGTTCGGTTCTCTTTGTCGGCTTCGGGGCCGGAGAGGAAGAGTATGCAGGAGCCAGGTTCTTCGCCTCGGGAGGAGAATTCAGCGACACCTCAAACATAAAACTGATGGTCAACCTCGATATGCTTGGCCGGGGCAACACGGACAATCCTTTCGAGATATATTCCATGCTCGGCAGGAACGACCTGGCATCAATGACATCGTATGTGACCGAAAATGAATCCGTCACCACCAGGCCTGGCATCCACAACGGAGAGATTTTTCCTTCTGACCATCTCGCTTTCGAATATGCTGACATTCCTACTCTCACCTTCTCTACCGGAAGGAGCAGGGAGTACCGCACCCCGAGGGATGTGCCTGAACTTATTCTGTACAACAAACTGGCGGCCGAGACCCACTATATCGCCACATTCCTGAAATGTCTGGCCTACAAGGACCATCTGTTCCCGTCTGCTACAGTATCCGAACCCGAAAGCGGCGACTTCGCATATTCGATGTCGGACTGCGACAGGCAGCCCCAGTTCTTCCATTCCGACCTGAAGCACTTTATGAACGCCTGGGTGTACAGCTACGTCAAGTATCCCCAGAGTGCCGTAGACAAAGGTATCCAGGGTACCGTCAACGTTTCGTTCATTATCGAGAAGGACGGCAGCGTCACGAACGTCAAGGTTGAGAAGGGTGTTGACGAGATTCTGGATGAAGAAGCCGTAAAGGTCATCTCCGCTTCGCCGAAATGGAGTGCCGGAGAGATTGGCCGGAAAAAAGTCCGCTGCAAGATCACCGTTCCCGTGGAGTTCCGCCTTCAGAAAGGCAGCCGTTTCGACATCAGGCGTTAATTAATCAAGTAATTACTACTTATTTTATATATTTGCCGGATAATTTTCTAACCTGCAAATGGACTACAATTTCGCTCAGATCGAAAAGAAATGGCAGCAATATTGGGCTGACAACCACACTTTTCACACAGACAACAAATCTTCCAAACCAAAATTCTACGTTCTGGACATGTTCCCCTACCCCAGCGGTGCCGGACTTCACGTAGGCCACCCTCTGGGATACATTGCCAGCGACATCTACAGCCGGTACAAGAGACTGAAAGGTTTCAACGTGCTCCATCCGATGGGCTACGACGCTTTCGGACTGCCTGCCGAGCAGTACGCCATCCAGACCGGACAGCATCCCGCCACAACCACCGAGAACAACATCGCCCGCTATCGCGAGCAGATGGACAAGATCGGTTTCTCATACGACTGGGAGCGAGAAGTCCGCACTTGCGACCCCGGCTATTACAAGTGGACCCAGTGGGCGTTCCTGAAGATGTTCGACAGCTGGTACGACAAGTCTCTGGACAAGGCCAGGCCGGTAGCGACTCTCGTGGAAGCCTTCGAGAAAGGCGGCAGTGCAGCGGCGGATGCAGCCTGCGGCAATGTCAAGGATTTCAGCGCGGAAGAATGGAAGGCAATGAGCGAAGCCGAAAAGCAGGCCGTGCTGATGCAGTACAGGATTGCCTACCAGGGCGAGACCACGGTCAACTGGTGTCCCAAGCTCGGCACCGTGCTGGCCAACGACGAAGTAAAGGAAGGTCTTTCTGTAAGAGGCGGGTTCCCCGTTGAGCAGAAGAAGATGAAACAGTGGCAGCTGCGCGTCAGCGCCTATGCTGAAAGACTGCTGCAGGGCCTCGACAGCCTCGAATGGACTGATTCCCTCAAGGAGATGCAGCGCAACTGGATAGGCCGTTCGCAGGGAGCCGAGATGACATTCAAGGTCTTCAACGGCAGCAAGGAATATGATATGGTTATCTTCACGACCCGTGCAGACACCATCTTCGGAGTCACCTTCATGGTACTGGCCCCGGAGAGCGACTGGGTCGAAAATCTTACCGCACCCGAGCAGAAAGAGGCTGTGGAAGCCTATCTGGCTGCAGCCAAGAAGAAGACAGAAAGGGAGCGCATCGCCGAGACCCGCCACGTAACCGGTGTCTTCAGCGGTTCCTATGCAGTCAATCCCCTTACTGGCGACAAAGTTCCCGTATGGATTTCAGAATATGTATTGGCCGGATATGGTACGGGCGCCATTATGGCGGTTCCGGCACACGACAGCCGCGACTATGTTTTCGCTCGTGAGTTCAACCTGCCGATCATCCCCCTCATCGAGGGCTGCGACGTAAGTGAAGAGAGCTTCGACGCAAAGGAAGGCATCATGTGCAACTCCGGTTTCCTGAACGGAATGACCGTCCAGCAGGCCATCCCTGCAGCTATAGACTATGTAGAGAGCAAGGGCATAGGCAAGCGCAAGATCAACTACCGTCTGCGCGACGCCATCTTCTCCCGCCAGCGCTACTGGGGTGAGCCCTTCCCTGTTTATTTCAAGGAAGGCACGGCATATCCGATGCCTATGGACAAGCTTCCTCTGGAACTCCCTGCAATCGACGAGTTCAAGCCCACCGAGAGCGGCGAACCGCCGTTGGCAAGGGCCAAGGACTGGACATACGAAGGCTGGCCCATCGAGAAGAGCACTATGCCCGGTTTCGCAGGCAGCAGCGCATACTACCTGCGCTATATGGACCCGAAGAACGACCAGGCGCTGGTCAGCCGCGAAGCTGACGAGTACTGGCGCAACGTAGACCTCTACATAGGCGGCACCGAGCATGCTACCGGACACCTCATCTACTCCCGTTTCTGGAACAAGTTCCTCTACGACCTGGGTTATGTCTGCGAGCAGGAGCCTTTCAAGAAACTCATCAACCAGGGAATGATCCAGGGCCGCAGCAATTTCGTATATCGCATCAAAGGGACCAACACCTTCGTATCCTGCGGTCTCAAGGACAAATACGACACCACCGAAATCCACGTCGACGTCAACATAGTGCACAACGACCGCCTCGACCTCGAAGCTTTCAAGGCCTGGTCTCCCGACTACGCCACCGCCGAATTCATCCTCGAGGACGGCGAGTATGTCTGCGGATATGCCGTCGAGAAGATGAGCAAGTCGATGTACAACGTGGTCAACCCCGACAAGATCTGCGCCGACTATGGCGCCGACACGCTGCGTCTCTACGAGATGTTCCTCGGCCCCCTGGAGCAGAGCAAACCCTGGGACACCAAGGGAATCGACGGAGTGCACCGTTTCCTGCGCAAGTTCTACCGTATGTTCAACAACGAGCAGGGCTTCGTCGTAACCGACGAAAAAGCCACGGCCGCAGAACTCAAGATTCTTCACAAGCTCATCGACAAAGAATCGTACGACATAGAGCACTTCTCTTTCAACACAACCGTGAGCGCCTTTATGATCGCCGTCAACGACCTGGTTGCTCTGGGCTGCAGCAAGAGGGAAATCCTCGAGCCGCTGGTCATCCTCATATCTCCGTTCGCACCGCACGTAGCCGAGGAGCTCTGGAGCCAGCTCGGACACACCGAGACCATAACCTACGCAAGCTTCCCCGAGTTCAATCCAGCATACGTAGCCGAAGACTCATTCGAGTATCCGGTTTCGTTCAACGGAAAGCTCCGCTTCAAGATCACCCTGCCGAAGAGCCTGTCACAGCAGGAAGCCGCAGACGCAGTACGCAATGACGAGAGGACAGAGAAATACCTGAACGGCGGCGCCATCAAGAAGATTATCGTAGTGCCTTCGAAGATCATCAACGTAGTATGCTGACGAAAAAGGATTTCTGGACTGGATTAAAGGAGTATTTCATCATAACCCTCGGCCTTCTGGTTTACGTGATGGCCTGGTGCATCTTCCTGATTCCAAACAATATGGTCGGCGGCGGAGTATCCGGCATGGGTGCCATCATACAGTACGCCACCGGCTTCCCTATCAGCTACACTTATTTCATTGTCAACATCGTCCTCCTGGCCATCGCCTTGAAGATTCTCGGCAAGAGTTTCGGAGCGAAGACAGTTTTTGCAGTGATCGTGACTACGGTGCTGTTCCGAATCATCCCTGAAATCATTCCGGATGAATTCATCAACCAGATAGCCCACGAGAACGGGAAACTGACCTGCGCCCTCTTCGGAGGAGCGCTCTCCGGCATCGGAATCGCCATCACATTCACACAGGGAGGCAGCAGCGGCGGTACCGACATCATCGCTCTGATCATCAACAAGTACCGCAGCATCTCGCCGGGAAGCATCATAGTATCCCTGGACATTCTGATCATGTCCTCTACTATGCTGATACCCTCTGCCGGAACATTCAGCACCAGGCTGGCCACCGTCATCTACGGTTTCGTGACCTCGGCCGTTTTCAGCTATACGCTCGACCTGTTCCTGAACGGCAACAAGCAGTGCGTGCAGATTATGATCTTTTCGCACAAGTATGCCGAGATTGCAGACGCCATAACCAAGGAAGCCCACCGCGGCGTGACTGCCATCCACAGCGAAGGATGGTACACTCACACTGAAAGTGAAATCGTAACCGTAATCGCCCGAAAACAGGAATCAAGTCAGATTCTCAAGATTGTCAAGAAGGTCGACGACACTGCATTCGTATCGGTAAACAACGTCAGCGGCGTGTTCGGCAAAGGTTTCGAGCAAATCAAAAAATAAGATTTGCTTTTCCATTCTTGGATTTGGAAAAACTTGCATAACTGTGTCCATTATTGAATTTTTGGCGCTTTTTAGTTTAATAATTTGCGCCAAAACCTAATGAAAATGATGCTGACACTATTAATTACTGCCGCACTGCTCACTACAGTTCTGACTATCCTCTGTGTTTCCCTTTACAGACGTGCAAGACATCTCCAACAATCTGAATCCCAGGCTCCGGTACGTCCATACATAAGTCCTGAGATGGTGGCTGACGATGATATCCGCGTCACAGGCAACCTCCTGTGCGAAAACCATCAAGCCATCTGCGACAACCTGATGGATTATTTTGAAAAGGAGAAACCTTATCTTAATCCGAACGTCAAGATCATGGACATCGCCGACCATCTGAATACAAACAAATCCTACCTTTCTAAAATAATCAATTCATATTTCCGGAAGAATTTCAGTCAGTTCATCAACTGGTACCGCATTCGCGATGCGATGGAGCTGTATATGAGAGACCCGAAGATTGACATCTCGACAATGGCTGACAAATCAGGATTCCAGTCAATGACTACTTTCAATACCGCATTTACCAGATACACCGGAATGACGCCTGGAGAATGGTGCAAGAAATACAAGAACAACATGCGATATGAAATGGTTAAGACGGAGAAGAAGACGAGAGAAGCTGCGAAGGGCCAGGCTGGAAGAACTGATGACGCGTGCCGACAAGGTGATTTACGAGAAGAGACTATTTCAAAAACAGCATTTCTGCAAAGATGACCTTGCAATCGAATTAGGAAGCAACAGGACCTATATCGGAGAAGCCCTGTCCACATGCCGCAACTGCAGGTGGAATGAATATGTCAACTCGTTCCGGCTGAGATTTTTCCTTGAGACTGCCCGCCTCAAGGAAAACAGGCATGTCACGGTAGAAGATATGGCTGTCAGATGCGGGTTCGGTTCAGCTTACACCCTGAACAAACACCTCAAACGCGAATATGGAACTACGGCTTCTGCCTACAGGAAGAACTTGTCCACTTCCTTGAGGGCTGCGGGCAAGGCGAATACCGCCACACGGTCGTAGTCGTTGACCTGGGTGGAACCGACGGCTATGATGGCTTCGCTTCCGCGGATTATGCCTCCTATGATGGCTCCTTCAGGGAAATTGAGGTCCTTGAGCGGTTTCTTCGTGATCGGACTGCCGGGATGCGCCATATACTCGAGTATCTCGGCGTTCGATCCTGAAAGACATTTGATCGTACGCACCTTGTTGCTGAGAGTGAACCGGAAGATACGGCCGGCAGTTATCAGTTTCTTGTTGACAACGGCGTCGACGCCCATCTCCTCTGCAAGCTGTATGTATTCCAGATTCTCGACCTCCGCGATTGTCTTCATCACACCGAACCTCTTGGCCGACGCACAAGCAAGTATGTTGGCTTCTGAATTCGGAGTCACAGCCAGAAAGGCATCAAAATCCTTGATGTTCTCGTCATAGAAGAAATCGCCTGTCTTCGCATTGTCGTTGATGACAAGTGTCTTGTTCAGCTTTGCAGAAAGTTCTTCGCAGCGGGCCTTGTCACCCTCGATTATCTTGACTTCCTCGATGAACCTCTCCGCCTTCTCGGCCACCATCTCGGCGATACGTCCGCCGCCGAGTATAGCCAGACGTTTCACACGGAAATCCACCTTGCCTGCTATGCTTCTGGCAAGTTCGACATTTTCCTTCTTTGTCACGACAAACACCTGGTCGTGGAGGCGGAAACGGGTCTCTCCGTTGGGAATGATGGTCTGGTCGCCTCTGGAGACAGCAACAATCCTGAACGGGGGAAAGTTGTTGTCAGTGACATACTCCAAGACCGTCTTGTCGATCAGGGGTGCATACTCCTCGAGCCTGAAGACGATGAGCTGCAGTTTGCCGTGTGCAAATTCTGCAAATTCCGAAGTTTCAGCCTGCTTGATGAGTTCGAGTATTTCTGAAGCGGCTATCCTTTCGGGATAGAACAGCAGGTCGATTCCGAGATCCGTGAACAGCAACTTGTTTTCGTGGCTCAGATATTCGGCATTGTTGATGCGTGCGGTAACCTTTGCAGCACCCATCTGCTTGGCCAGCAATGCGGCAAGTATATTCACGTACTGGTCTGAATCGGGGAAGACCGACACGAAAAGATCGGCTGTCCTGGCTCCGGCCCTTTCCAGAATATCTATCGAAGTGGGATTGCCCAGGACAGTAACGACATCTGCTTCATCGCTGATGGTCGTAAGACGCCCGGGATCGCTGTCGATTACGGTCAGATTATGGTTCTCGCCAGCCAGCATCTTTGCCAGATGGCAACCCACATCTCCTGCACCTGCTATTATGATGTTCATACCTTATTTTCCTATGAGGGTGAGAAACTCCGCCCTGGTCTTTTCCGATTTCAAGAATATGCCAGTGAAAGCCGACGTGGTGGTAACGGAATGCTGCTTCTGGACACCGCGGATCTGCATGCACATATGTGCAGCCTCGATCACCACCGCCACGCCCAGGGGCTGGAGGGTTTCCTGGATGCAGTCACGAATCTGGACTGTAAGGCGCTCCTGCACCTGCAGCCTGCGGGCGAACGTCTCAACTACACGCGCCACCTTGCTCAGTCCTGTAATCTGTCCGTTGGGTATATAGGCGACGTGGCACTTTCCGTAGAAGGGAAGCATATGATGCTCGCAGATGGAATAGAGTTCGATGTCCTTGACCACCACCATCTGCTTGTACTCTTCCTTGAACAGTGCAGAACGAAGTATTTCGGCAGGATCTTCAGCATATCCTTTCGTGAGGAACTGCATGGATCTTGCAACCCTGCCGGGGGTCTTCAGCAAGCCTTCCCTGTCAGGATCTTCGCCCAGCAGCCGGAGTATCTCGGCATAATGCCTGGCGAGTTCTTCCGTCACCTGAGGGTCGTATTCTTCAATTTTATTGTAAGCCATAGTATTGCGAAATTACAAATTATATTTCAATTGTCTTAACAATTAGCTATTTTAGCGTAACTACAAATCAATCCGATATGGGCATCTACACAAAGACAGGAGACAAGGGAACCACCAGCCTGGCGGACGGTTCCAGAGTAAGCAAGGCCAGTGCAAGAGTCATGGCATACGGCGATATCGATGAACTCATAAGCCATCTGGGCATACTCCGCAGCAAGGTTTCACCGGACATCCCCCTGCGCCGTATCCAGGTCAACCTGATGAACGTGTCGGCCCATCTCGCCACCGAGAAGTTCTGCCCGAAACTCAAGGCGCTTGATGATGCCGAAGTCACATTCCTCGAAGGTGAGATCGACAGGATGACCGCCCTGCTTCCGCCGCAGAAAACCTTCCTTCTGCCTGCCGGACCTTTCGAAGCCGCAGAGTGTCACGTAGCCCGGACGGTGTGCCGCCGGTGCGAACGGAGCGTAGTTGCCATCGGTGAGCTCAGGGATGTAGACAGACAGGCCCAGATATACCTCAACAGGCTCTCTGACTATCTTTTCGTACTCGCCAGATACCTTTGTGTGACAGGAGAAGAGCAAGAAGACAAGTGGCTTCCGTAAAATTGTTGTATTTTTTATTGCAGATATTATATTTTCATATATTTTTGCAGCCCTTTTGAAAAACACAACAACTAAATCCTATAAGAAATGTATTGGACACTTGAACTTGCTTCAAAACTTGAAGATGCACCTTGGCCCGCAACCAAAGACGAATTGATCGATTACGCCACTCGCTCAGGAGCTCCTCTTGAAGTAATTGAGAACCTCTCAGACCTCGAGGACGACGGAGAAGTATACGACTCTATCGAAGACATCTGGCCTGACTATCCCACCAAGGACGATTTCTTTTTCAATGAGGAAGAATATTAAGAGACTATCCGACTCTTAAGATAAAAAAAGAAAGCGGGACGATATGTCCCGCTTTCTTTGTATTTATGTTGCTGTCTCCTTTATTTTTTCTTCTTGAAATCGCGGACAGTGTAGTATACGGGCTTGCGCTGGTATTCGCTGTCGAAAAGGAGCGGATAATTGTTGGCGCCGAGCCATGAATCGCGGTCACTGAGGTTCCAGAAAGTCACGCAAGAGATGTTCTTCTTGTACTTGCGCATAATCTCGAAGAGATCAGCGTACTTCTGCTCCTGCTGCTTCTGGATTTCTTCGGTATAGACCTGGCCTTCGCCACGGCTGAACTGGAGTCCGCCGCCGGCCTCTTCGTTGATGCGGATATCGAACTCGGTAATCTGGAGATCGTCCACAAGTTCGAGATACATCTTGATCGCTGTCTCGAAATCTTCGAGAGTCGGGTTGTCGAAGATGTTGTAGTGGCCCTGCATGCCGATACCGGTGATAGGAGCTCCCTCTGACTGGAGTTTCTTGACCATATTGTAGATATAAGTCCTCTTTGCAGGAGTCCACGCGCTGTAGTCGTTGTAGAACAGGCCGGCATTGGGATCGGCCTCGTGAGCCCAGATGAAAGCGTTCTTGATGAACTCGTCGCCACAGAGCTGATATGCCTGAGACTTGCGGAATGTATCCTCATACGGAGCATCCGGGTTGTTTGCATCGCTCATCGCCTCGTTGACAACGTCCCAGCAGTAGATGACATCCTTGTAACGGTTGACTACGGTATTGATATGCACTCTGAGGGAATCGTAGAACTCTTCCTTGGAGGCCTGCACATACTTGGGAGTCCTGGTAACCTGTGCGGCAGGTGCAGCAGGAGCGCCGGGGAAGCCGGGAGCACCAGCCTGACGTGCTGCACCGTTAGGACGCTGAGCTCCTTCAGGGCGCTGGCCGCCGAAGCCGGGGAATCCTGCGGGGGGATTGCCGCCGAAGCCGCCGAAACGGCCGAATGCAGGTCTCTCAACCCATACGGTATCACCCTTCTCGTCAAGCTCTACGACAGGATTGCCGTTCTCGTCGTGCTTGGTGAACATCCACGTTGCGAACTGGCTGTGCCATACAAGGTTGTGTCCGCGCATCTTGATGCCGTGCTCACGGCAGAAGTTTGCGATTGCATCAGCCTTCTCGAAATTCCATACGCCTGCCTGGGGATGGATCTCGCCGGGTTTCATACAGTTCTCGGCAGTTACACTGTTGAACTCCTTGAGGATGAGGGCGGCCTGGAGAGAGTCTGCTACATTGCGCTCGGTAACAGCGACGCCGATCTTGAAATAGTTCTTGTACGCGTCTTTAAGACCGGGGTCCTTGGGACCGCACGCACTCATCAATGCTATGGAAGCGATGAGCGCGATGATTGTAAACTTTTTCATTGACAGATATTATTTGTAATTAATACTTGGAATAACAGCGGTTTGAAAGGCCAAAGATACACAATGATTTTTTATCTTTGGGGCCCTGAAAGAAGATTTTACGGATGAACAAAATAAACTTCATATATTTCATTGCTGCAATCCTGGTTGCAGCAACACTTTTCAGTTCCTGCGGCGGGAAGACACTGGACCCCGATCCTGACCCCTACGACACGGAACCCGCGACTCCGGTTGACAAGACTCCGAAATCAGTATATAAATATGGTCTCAGGGAACTCGCCCAGGCCAACGGTCTTCTGATCGGAGCAGAATATACCTACAGCGAATACGCTCAGGACGATTCCCTGAGAGTGGTGCTGAAACGCGACTTCGAAGCCGTTACCTTCGGCAATGAGATGAAGCACGACAACATTGTTGCCGGTGACGGTGCATTAGTCTTCAACAGGGCCGACCAGATGGCTCAGTGGGCAAAGGACTGCGGGCTGAAACTCTTCGGCCACACCCTCGGATGGCACAACCAGCAGCAGAGCGACTACCTCAACGCCCTTATTTCCGGAGCGAAGGACGCCGATGAAGCGGCAGCCCTCGTCCGCAAGGCCCACAAGACCTGGGTCGAAGCGATGGTGAAGCATTTCGACGTGTATGGCTGGGACGTAGTCAACGAGGTATTCTCAGATTCCGGGGACTGGCGCAGCAGCGCGAACACCAGCACCAAGGACTATCACCAGTTCCTCTGGGGCAGCTACTATAGCGGCGGAACAAAGGCCTTCGTTGATTCTGCGTTCCGCAACGCCAGGGAAGCCCTCGAGCGCAACGGCAAGACCGCCGACCTCTACATCAACGACTACAGCCTCGAATGGCTGGGCGGCAAGTTGGAGGCAATCTGCAACTACGCTCAGAACAACCCCGACGTGACCGGCATCGGCACCCAGATGCACATCTCCGCCGACGTGCCGCGCGACAACATCAAGACTATGCTGGAGCGTATGGTCAAGACGGGCAAGAAAGTGCGCATCTCTGAATTGGACGTCACACTGGGCACTGCAGACCAGGCCGAAACCATCGTCTATATCTTCGACCAGTACCTGAAGATTGTGCCCGAGGCTCAGCGCGGCGGCATAAGCTTCTGGGGAGTCAGCGACAAGAATTCCTGGCTCGGCTACAGTAAGGAGCCTCTTCTCTACAGCTACAGCTACAGGCGCAAAGACGCCTATCTCAAGCTCCACGCATACCTTCTGGAGCGTTCCGGCCTTGACAAGAATTAAAACACCAAAAAAAAAGATAGTGTTTTATTCAAATTGTTTTCATACCTTTGGCCGAAATATGGGCTTTTGTCAATATTATTATTGAACGAACACTCATTTTAACCTAACTATATTTATCTATGACAAGGCAACTTATTAAGAAGTTAGCATCGGTCGCACTGATCGTTGCTATCAGCCTTCTGGGCATGAACGCTTATGCCCAGAATGCCATTCGCGGTACAGTCATGGACGCCGGCAATCTGCCGGTAGTCGGTGCTTCCGTGTTGGTACCCGGCACGACCACTGGTGTCACCACTGACCGTGACGGTAATTTCACACTCCGCGTGGCCCCCGGCACCGCACTTGAAGTTTCTTGTATCGGTTATGTTTCTCAGCGCGTAACAGCTGCTGAAGGCATGGTCGTAGTTCTCGACGAAGATGTCGAGATGCTTGAAGAAACAGTGGTGATCGGTTACGGTGTTCAGCGCAAAAGCGACCTTACCGGTTCCGTAGCGTCTGTCCGCGAGGAAGACCTCAAGAACCGCTCGACTTCCGACGCAGCCATTGCCCTTCAGGGTAAAGCAGCCGGTGTTCAGGTAGTCAGGGCATCAGGTGCCCCTGGTAAGGGTGCTGACATCCGCGTCCGCGGTTATTCATCAAACTCAGGTAACATCGGACCGCTCCTCATCGTCGACGGTTTGAAGGTGGACAACATCCAGTATCTGGATCCTGAAATGATCGAGTCAATCGAAGTCCTGAAGGACGCCGCATCAGCAGCCATCTACGGTGCTGAGGCAGGTAACGGTGTCGTACTCGTGACCACCAAGACCGGTGCTGCAGCCAAGGGTGACGGAAAAGTTTTCTATAACGCCCAGTTCACCCTGTCAAGCCTGTCTCACAGACTTGACATCATGAACGCCAAGGAGTACATCGAATTTGAGAAAGCCAACGGCTTTATCAACGACCAGCTCCTTCAGGATGTAGGATACCATAACGAAGACGTTGACTGGAGCAAGGAAATCTTCGTTCCCACCTGGAGCAACCGCCACACTGTTGGCTTCCAGGGCGGCAATGAAAGAGGCAATCTCTTCGTTTCTCTCAACAACGTTCACGACAACGGTATCTTCCGCGGTGACAAAGACGTATACGACCGTCTGACCTTCCAGGTCAACGCTGACTACAAGATCAAGCAATGGCTGACCATCGGTACCAACAACTCTATCGAGCGCTGGAGCACCAAACAAGTGTCAGAGGCCAACGACAACGGTTCTGCACTTCTGTCTGCCATCACTTCTTCTCCTCTGTTCCCTGCACGCGGAAGAGAGAGTGACCTCACTTCTGCCATGATCGAATATCGCGACAAGGGTTACACCCTGCTGAAAGACCCTGAGACCGGCCTTTACTGGATGGCACCGAAGATCGGTATGACTCAGTCAGGTCACCCGTTCGTACAGCGTGACGCTACCGACTCTTCAAACAGCGGTTTCAACATCCGTGGCGTCGCATTCGCCAACTTCATGCCGTTCAAGGGATTCACCTTCACTTCACGTTTCGGTTATCGCCTCGCTTACAGCAACAGCCACAGCTACACCGCTCCTTATTACAGCAACAACGTACAGCGCAGCGACAGCTACAGCCTGTCAGCAAACGCCAACACCAGCTACTACTACCAGTGGGAGAACTTCGCAAACTACAACCGCACTTTCGATGTTCACGAAATCACAGCGATGGTCGGTATGTCTTATATCGAGAACAACTGGGACAATGTATCTGCATCAGCTACAGCAGCTGTCGACAACGGACTCCTCAGGGGATATGATCCGAACTTCATCTATCTGGATTACCTCCTCACCGACGGCGTTACCAAGAATGTCGGCAACCAGCCCGGCCGCAGCGCAAGCTTGTCATACTTCTCTCGTCTGGGTTATACCTATGACAACCGTTATTCAATCCAGGCCAACTTCCGTGCTGACGCATTCGACTCTTCAAAACTTCCGTTCGCCAAGAAGTGGGGTTACTTCCCTTCAGTATCTGTCGGCTGGACCATCAGCAACGAGCCTTTCTTCCGCGACAAAGTTGACCGCAACGCTGTCAGCTTCCTGAAACTCCGTGCATCTTGGGGTATCAACGGTAACATCAACGTATTGAGCGGTTATCCTTACTCTACCTCAATCAAGTCAAACTCAGTTTACTATCAGTACGATGCATCTTCTCCGACTCTGTCGATGGGTTCAATTCCTTCAGGTCTTGCCAACCCCGACCTGAGATGGGAGACTTCAGAGCAGGTTGACTTCGGTATCGACGCACGCTTCCTCAACAACCGCCTGACCATGGGCCTCGACCTTTACAACAAGAACACCAACGGCCTTCTGGTAGGTGTCAGCCCCGCCAAAGAGGTTGGTCTTCCTGCATTCGGTGACCTCGGTGTCGGAACTACCACTACCATCAACGCCGGTTCAGTAAACAACAAGGGTATCGAGATTGAACTTGGCTGGCGCGACCAGATCGGCGAGCTCGGCTATTCAATCAACGCCAATGCAGCATGGCTGAAGAACATGGTTACATATCTTGAGCCGACTGTTGGTCGTATTACCGGCCGTGTTCCCCAGGGAACCGTTATGGGTACTTATATGGAGCAGGGCCACAGCATCTGGTACCTCCTCGGTTATGATGCAGTGGGTATCGACAATGAAGGTAACGCCATCTACCGCAAGGCAGACGGTTCAACCACCACTTCACCTAGCGAAGATGACCGTATCGACCTCGGTTCAGGTATTCCCAAGCTGACCTACGGTATCACCGTAAGCCTCGACTGGAAGAACTTCGACCTCACTGTATTCGGCAACGGTATCGCAGGAAGCAAGATCTATCCGACCTCATTCCGTGTAGACCGTCCTGAATGTAACACTTACGCATACTACTGGGCTAATTCATGGAAGAAAGCCGGTGACGAGTCCTGGGCTAAGTTCCCTGGTGCAAACCACTGGACTTCAGAAGCATTCTCTTCTACCATGACTCTCTTCAACGGTTCGTACTTCAAGATCAAACAGATCCAGCTGGGTTACACCCTTCCCAAGAAACTCGTGAACGCTGTTAAGATCAGCAACCTCAGGGTATTCTTCGGTCTTGACAACTACATCACCTTCTCTGATTACATCGGACTTGATCCTGAGACTGCTACCAACGGTGGTTCAGCTGCCGGTATCGATATGGGTAACTTCCCGACCTCAAAGGATATGATCTTCGGTCTCAACCTTGAGTTCTAATTATAAAAGACTAGAGATATGAAAAAGATATATATTACTCTGATTGTTGCAGCTGTTACCCTTATGTTAGCAGGGTGCGAGAGCAGGCTTGACATTCCCCAGAAGGGTGTTATCTCAATGGAGAGTTTCTACCAGACTGACGAAGATGCCGAATCTGCACTTGTAGCTGCCTATTACACTGCCGGCCGTTTCCTTTCAAACACCATGTGGACTACCGCTGGCTGGAACGACTGCCCCTTCCTCTCAATGTGGGAGTACGCTACTGACGAAATCTATGTCGCCGGTTCTGATAAGACTGACGGACAGCCTGGCAACGAAATCCAGTCTTTCCGTGTAGACTGGAACAACAGTCTGATCGCCGGTACATATGAGTGCTATTATATGATTATCAAGGCCTGCAACGACGTAATCGACCATTTCTACGGCGAAGACGGTTCGCTGGCCACCTCTGCCGTCAAGAAGCGCTGTGTTGCCGAGGCCCGCGTTCTCCGCGCTCAGGCCCAGTTGCTCATCGCCCTCGCGTGGGGTACTGCTCCTATCGTTGACCACAACCTGACAGGTGCCGACAAACTTGAGAATGCAGAGTCTCAGGAAGCAGTTCTTACTTGGATTGCAAGTGAATGCGACGCTGCCATTCCTGATCTGACCTCAAAGTCATCAGTAAACGACAAGAACGGCGCTATCAAAGTTACCAAGGAGTTTGCTTACGCTCTCAAGGGCAAAGCCCTCATCAGCAAGCATGACTATTCAGGCGCAAAGGCTGCTTTCAAGCAGGTTATCGACTCTCATCTTTATGCCCTCGTTCCCGGTGAACAGATGGCTTCACTCAACCATAACAGCGGTCGTGCGACAAGCGAGGCAGTGTTCGAGCTCAACTTCGAATATGCTCCCGGCATGAATGTTTACGGCCGTACCCAGCCCAACTGGCGCTGGCTCTGGTCTTGGCGTTCTGACCATATGGCTCCTCCGACTGGTGACGGTTCTGAATTCGTAACCGGTGGCTGGGGCTGGGTTAACCCTAGCAAGAAGTTCGTCGACAAGATTCTTGCTTACGACGGTGCTGATTCATATCGCCGCAAGGCATGGATCAAGAGCTATGACGAGGTTCTCTATGAAATGCCTTACACTTCTGACGCAAGCTGCCCGACTCTTGCCGACAAGATGGCTGACAAGAACCGTGGTGTGAACTCAACTATGGGTCTTTATGGCCACGTTGGCTGGTTCATGTGGAAACGCCTCTTCCGTACCGAGGACCGCGTTCTTGCCGACGGTAACGTTGCCAACTGGAATCTTACCCTGATGCGCTATGCTGAGGTTCTTCTGCTCTATGCTGAGTGCTGCGCTCAGCTTGGTGACGACGGTTCCGGCCTTGCAGCCCTGAAGCTCGTCAACGAGCGTGCTGGTGCCAAGACCAAGGTTACAGCCTGCGATATGAATACTGTAAAGAGCGAGAAATTCTTAGAGATGTGGCTTGACGGCACCCGCTTCCAGGATCTGGTTCGCTGGGGTGACGCCGCAAGAGAACTCGCCGACAACGGTAAATATTATCCGAGCTTCAAGGATAAACTCTTCACATCAGGTGGCTCTGTTCACGAGGGTTACATCGACGACAGTGATGCTGACTGGTGCGCTAAGCTCTATAACGTAGGATTCAAGAGCGGAAAGAACGAACTCTTCCCGTTCCCGTTCAATGTTATGCAGCTCAACGAAAATCTTAAACAGAACCCTGGCTACTAACAGTCAGTTCTGACGATAATAATTCAGGAGCCGCCAAAAGAGCGGCTCCTGTTTTTTTATAAATAATGCCTAACTTTATCGTACGCAATATCATTATCCATAGCATCATGAAAAAGATTCTCTTCACTACAGTCGTATTCCTCGTGATACTCGGAACAGCCATTGCCTGCAAGCAGCGCGTCCGGCAGCGTCCAGAAGGCCCCTGCGACATATACAGACAAGGTGGTACCCCCTGCGTCACGGCACACAGTACAACCCGCGTCCTCGACTCGCAGTACGACGGTCCGCTCTACCAGGTGGTCCGTGAAAGCGACGGAGCCACCCGCGACATCTATCTGGGTCGCGACGGTATTGCAGACGCAGCTTCACAGGATGCATTCTGCTCCGAGACACTTTGCTACATATCCGTAATCTACGATCAGTCAGGACTGGGCAACGACCTGCTTCCGGCTCCTCCCGGAACTTTCCTCGGACCCGACAAGGGAGGATTCAATACCAGCTCCATAGCAGACATGGCTCCTGCCCTGCTCCGCGGCCAGAAAGTGTACGGTGCGTATATAATGCCGGGAATGGGTTACCGCTGCAACAATGCACGCGGACTGGCCATCGACGACGAACCTGAAGGAATCTACTATGTTATCGACGGCAAACACTATGACAGCGGATGCTGCTTCGACTACGGCAACTCCTCTACCAACGGCCGTGCCGTGGGTACAGGTACTATGGAAACAACATACTATGGTACCTCGACAGCATGGGGCCGCGGCAACGGCGAGGGTCCCTGGATTATGTCCGACATGGAGGCCGGCCTCTTCTCCGGATACGGGGCCAAGCAAAACGACGTTCCGTCAATCACTGACTGGAACTTTGTGTCTGTATTCGTGAACGGCGGCGGCGGAAACAAATGGGATCTCCGCGGTGCAGACGCATCGAGCGAGACACTTACCGTTTTCTATAGCGGTCCCCGCCCCCACACTATGGAAGGCAGCAATGCATACTACCCTATGCACAAGAAAGGCGGGATGCTGCTCGGCAACGGCGGTGACAACGGAAACGGTTCCGCAGGAACCTTCTTTGAAGGCGTAATGACTGTCGGATATCCTACCGAGGAAGCCATTGCCGCAGTCCAGAAAGATATTGCGGCTGCAGGATACCGTGCATATCCCCTGAGCCTTTCCCGCATCACTTCGTTCACTCCCGGCAGCGAAGCGAAGGTCGGTGTGTTCTTCGAGAACACTACCGGTCAGACGGTGAAAAGCCTTGCCCTGAAATCATCCCTCCCCAGGGGATGGAAGCTCTCCACCGCCGACAAGCTGCCCGCAGAGATTGCACCGGGCGAGAAAGTCAGTGCAATGTATACTCTCTCCTCGCCTAAAGGGCGCTCGTCCGGAGA
The DNA here is from genome assembly GCA_017561885.1 of Bacteroidales bacterium. Taxonomy (GTDB): domain Bacteria; phylum Bacteroidota; class Bacteroidia; order Bacteroidales; family UBA932; genus Equibacterium. The sequence goes on from JAFZBF010000041.1 coordinate 53,387, forward strand.
AGTATATTTCTTCGCCAACTGGAAAGGCGGCAAGGCGGCCGTAAGCAGCCGCATCCGCAGCGCCGAGGCCGTCAAGATCAACGAGATCGGCCTGTCCGGTGACAACCTCACCCCTTTCATCGAACTCTACAACGCAGGTTCGGAGACAGTTGACCTGTCGAAGGTCGAACTGGTGGTGCGCCGCAGCGGCCAGGAAGCGGTCCGTTCTCTGATTATCCCGAAGGGCACTACACTCGCTGCCGGAGAATACCTTCTTCTGAAACAGGCTTCCGATGCAGTTACTGCCGAGCCTACAACCATTTTCATCCCCGTTTCCACCGGTCCCAAGCTTAGTTTACCGAGAGGAACTGCCAATCTTCCTGCCACCAGCGTTTCAGGTTTCGCTGCCGGCCAGAAGATGGGTATAGCTATAGGTGACGACTATGAGGTCGTTACAGTTACCGGCGTGGGCAAGGCCTCTACCCAGAGCAACCTGGCCCTTGCTGCAGCAAAAGGTGCCACACGGTTGTACCTGGAAGAGAGTGCGAATCTGGAGCCCGGCTCCGAACTGACCGTAGACACCGGCGACCGCACTGAGGTTGTACGCGTGAAGACTGTCCTGAAGAGCGTCGAGCGCTATGTCCGCCGTTTCGGCGGGCCGGAGATGCCACGCGACACAGGTCTTGTCGAACTCGAGGCTCCGCTGAAGGCAGACCACGCATATGGAGTTGACGTTTCCTGCCCCGGCAGCGGCATCAGCTTCACTCCCGCCACACGTTTCGCCCATGAGAGCGGAGACGCACTGCAGCCCCTCTCAGAAGCTCCACAAGGCATATTTGCCACAGGAAAGCCTGACGAGGGCCTTACCTTCCGCTACATCCTCTCATCTACCGCTGGTTCCGTAGCTCTGATCGACCCTGAAACCGAGACTGTCATCGACGCGGTTGTCTACGGCTCACAGCAAAGCAACTCCAGCGGAAACGGCACCATCGCCAGTCCGGACCTCGCCACCCTCGAGGGCGACCAGCAGGGCGGCGGCTGCATAGCAGTCGTACCGAGAGCCATGTCACCGTTTATGATGGCCCGCAACCCGAACATTCCCCGCACACCTGTAGTGATAATGCGATTCCCTGACGGAGCCGACACAGACCAGCTCTGCAAGGACTTCCGCGAAACCGCAGCACCGACACCCGGAGCGCCGAACCGCACTGAATAAAATAGAAAAGGGCCTCAGAACGAGGCCCTTTTCTATTAATTGTATTGTTCTACTTGAGAGTAACCTTGAATACTACAGCCTCGGGTGAAGGCACATCTGAAGGTTTTGTGATGGTCAGTTTGTCTGCCGCCTGGGTCCAGGCTATCTTCTCGTCGCTTCCAAGCAATGTGACAGATTTGATCTTGCGGCTGTTCTGTGCGGTTTTCGTGCCGAGGCTTTTTACGGTTATGTCATCCTCGGGAATACCCATAACGGTAACATAGATTGTCTTGTCACCCTTCTTGTTGAAACGGAGGTCGGCGGCACTCAGCTTCACTCTGCCCTCGTTGAAGCCCTGGGCATTGATGGGATTTTTGTTTTCTACAGACGGCCCTTCTCCAAAAACGACCCAGGGACGGGTATCGTAGATGCTCTCTCCGTTGATCTGCATCCAATGGCCGATCTCTTTGACTATGCGCTGTTCGGTGGGGTCGAGAGTACCGTCGGCCTTCAGTGGAATGCTCAGCAGCAGGTTGCCGTTCTTCGAAACCACATCCACCAGCATTGTCACCACCTGCGCTGCAGACTTGTAACGGTCTTCATAATAGACGTGCTTGTTGTAGTGCCACTCGCCTATGCAGGTGCATGTCTGCCAGGGAAGTTCCTGGATAGCGTCGGGAGCGCCGCGCTCCACATCCCACAGAAGGGTTGCCTTCTGCCAGTCAGTCAGCACTTTTCCCGTAAACACCAGCTCCGGCTTGCCTCCGTTGGCTGCTGCGCTGCGGTTGTATCCGTGTGCCAGTATCTTGAGTCCTGCGTCTGACACAGGCCAGAGAGGAAGATAAGTGTCGTCGAAATAGACGATATCGGGGTTGTAGTCGTCGATGAGCTGGACAGTACGGTTGTATATCTTGTCGCAATATGCCTGGTCGGGCGTCGTCACACGGTCTTCCTCCCAGTCCCACAAACGGTTGTTCGGGCTCAAGGGATGCCTCTGCTCGTAGAGCTCCTGCGGGTCGAGACCCTCCCACCACGTCCCGGCTCCATCTTCCTTGGTGAGCCATCCGTCATACGGAACGCCTGCAAGAGGGCCTTTGGTGTCGGCTCCGCGGGATGTCTCATACCAACTCCAGGCATGCGCCGCGTGAACGCTGACGCCGAGCCTAAGACCATATTTGCGGCAGGCCTCGGCCCAGCCTCCGACTATGTCTTTCTCAGGGCCCAGGGCTACAGAATTCCAACTCTGGTACTTGCTGTCAAAGAGGTCGAAGTTGTCGTGATGGTTGGCCAGAGTCATAAAATAGCGGGCGCCGGTCTCCTTGTAGAGCTTGATCAGGGCGTCCGGGTCCCAGTTCTCTGCCTTCCACTCGTGGATCCAGTCTTTGAAGCCGAAACGTGAAGGGTGGTCGCGGGTGTCGATGTTATAACGATAGTTCTGGCTATTCTCGTCATACATATTGCGGGCATACCAGTCACCGTCTTCGGGCTCGCACTGAGGACCCCAGTGGGCCCAGATGCCGAACTTGGCATCGCGGAACCATTCGGGGCACTCCCAGGCCGAAAGGCTTTCCACCGTCGGAGCCCAGTCACCCTCACCCACAGGCTCAGATGCAGTGTTTACTATTACCTTGAATTCAGGGTTAGGGTCTTTGGTACGGTTCTGTGCCGTCACCGTCATCGCTGTCGCAAGAAAGAGACAGGACAGGATAATTCTATACGCTTTCATTTATCAGTACTTGTTTTCAGTTTCTTTGATTTCCTCCTGTGTTATCTTCTTGCGGTCCATCTGACGCCAAGCATAGGCAATGTATGCCACAACGAATGGAATCAGAAGAGAAACCCATGACATTACCTGCAGAGTGAAACGGCTGGAAGAGCTGTTGCGGATTGTGAGCGAACTCTGAAGGTCGCTGAATGACGGATAATATGCCGTACCGTTGAAGCCGGCAAGGAAGAATACCGCCATCACTACCAGCACGGTACCGACGCCGCCATACCAGATGCCGCAGCGGCTCTTGGTGAAGCCTCCTTTCCAGATGCCGAGGAGCACAAGCACTACGCCCGCGAGCAGCATCACCAGCACGGCGGGCATCTGCAGCAAGTTGTGCAGATATTTGCCGTTCTCAAGAGATACGGTGCCCTGCGCATCCACAGCGAAGCCGGGACGGAAAAGCAGGACTGCCGTCCATATGAGGAAGCAGACCAGGAACGGAATTGTTGAAATCCGGACAGTGCGGCGCATCTGCGCCTGGATATCGCTGTCATCGATGTTGTTCAGCACATACAGGGCGCCGAGGATTGAGGTCAGGAACACAAGGGTCAATCCAAGGACTACGGCGTGAGGCTGTGCCAGGGCATCCAGTCCGTGCCATCCGCTGCCCCAGGTGCTGATGACAGGAGACGAGGGATCGGTGATGGCCAGCTTGTCAACCTTGAAATCGGAACCGGTGAAGAAGGTGCCGACCGCCGTTCCCACAAGGAAAGGAGCCAGCACGCCGTTGACTTCAAGGGCGACGCGGAAGCCCTTTACGCCTAGCAGATTCTCTTTCTTGTTCTGGAATTCATAGGAGACTGCCTGGAATACGAAGGTTATGAGCAGCAGCACCCATACCCAGTAAGCGCCGCCGAAGCTGGTGCTGTAGAACAGCGGGAAAGAAGCGAAGAATGCACCGCCGAAAGTGACGAGGGTAGTGAATGTCAGTTCCCATTTGCGACCTGTGGAGTTGAGTATCATCCTTTTCTGCAGGTCCGAGAGCATGCGGTTGCCAAGGTGCAGGTTGGCACCCTGAACGAACATAAGGAATACGAGGAGCCCGCCCAGAAGGGAGATCAGGCACCACCAGTAATTTTGAAGGAATGTGTAGCTCATCTCTTAATCTTTTTCGGGTTCAACTGTGTCGGGGCCTTTCTTGATTGCTCCGATCATAATACGTATTTCTATTGCAAGGAAAAGCGCGAAGACGGCGAGGAACACGAAGAATGTCGTCTTCACCGCGCCTGCACTCAGGCTCGATATTGCAACATTTACCGGCAGGAGTCCCTGTATGGTCCAGGGCTGACGACCCACTTCGGCGACAATCCATCCACACTGTCCTCCGATATATACCAGCGGGATGCAGAAGACTGCGGCCCAAAGCAGCCATTTCTTTCCTTCCAGCTTGTCTTTCCAGCCGAAAATCACACTCAGAAGCAGCACAAGGGCAGTGAGCATTCCGAAACCTATCATAAGCCTGAATGCCCAGAACACTACACCGACCGGCGGAACCACGTCCTCAGGTTTCTGCAGGTGGCCGTAGCCCATATACTGCACGTTCTCGTCAAGGGCGGCGCGGACCTGGGCGGCCAGTTCGGTGTCCTGGTCGCCGACAATGCGGTAGAACTCGAGAGCGTCCAGAGCCTTGCGGCCGCGCTCCATCTTCTCTGCCACCGAAGGAACCACATTACCGTCGTTGTCGGTATATCCTTTCAGGATATCGTTGATGCCGGGCACATAGCCGTCAGCATCGTGGGTCGCCAGGATCGACAGCATCTTGGGAATCTTTATACCGGGAACGATCGTGAAAGCCGCACCGCGACCGCCGTCCTGCAGTCCTTCAGCCGCCGCCAGCTTCATCGGCTGGAACTCAGCTGCGTGTATGCCGGATGAATCACCCGTGAGCATTACTGCTGCACTGCCGACCAGGCCGACTATGCCTCCGACTATCATGCTTTTGACGGCGAACTTCTTCTGCCTGCCCTTAAGCAGATACCAGGCGCTGACACCCACCACGAAGATGCCGCCGGTAACCCAGCCGCTCGTGACGGAGTGGAAGAATTTGCTGACAGCCACAGGGTTAGTTACAACTTCCCAGAATGCAGCTGCCGAAGCCATCTCGCTGCGTACGGTGTCAGGGTTGAATGTAGTTCCTACAGGGTTCTGCATCCAGCCGTTGGCAACCAGGATCCAGTAGGCGGAGATAGTGGCTCCGATGCCTGTGAGCCAGGTGGAAGCCAGATGGAACTTCGGCGAAACCTTGTTCCATCCGAAGAACATCACGGCGAAGAAAGTCGCCTCCATGAAAAAGGCAAGGATGCCTTCGATAGCCAGCGGCGCCCCGAACATGTCGCCCACAAACCATGAGTAGTTGCTCCAGTTAGTGCCGAACTCGAATTCGAGAATAAGTCCCGTGGCGATGCCCACGGCGAAGTTCACGGCGAACAGTTTCATCCAGAACTGCGCCGTCTTTTTCCAGAAGTCGTCTTTCTTGACGACATAGAGGGTCTCCATAACCGCCATCACAAGCGCCAGACCGAGGGTCAGAGGAACGAACAGCCAGTGGTAGGCCGCCGTCATGGCGAACTGGATGCGAGACCAGAGAATAGCGTCCATAGGTCAAGGTATTAGAATAGTTAATGTATCTTCAGGATTGTCGTTCCGCGTGAGTCTGTCTCCTACTGCCTCGCTTTTCTGCTGTTCCGTCATTCCGGCATATTCCGGCCTGAAGAAGAACACGCGAAGCACCGCGAAAAGGATGAAAAGTTTGAGCAGGATGAGCCAAACCAGAGGACGGCCCCAGGTCATATCCCTGAAACCGTCCCGGTAAAACCGCCATACTGCGGCAGCTTTGTTTCCGGTTTTTCCCATAGAGGAAGTCTTTTGCTCTAAGTTACGGAAAAAACCTCAATACTGAAAGCAGCTTTTACATCCTGTCCTTGATGTCCGCTCCGGCGCCCGTTCCTTTGTATTTGCTCTGGGCGGCATTGAAGGTGTAGCGGATAGTGAACTTGACGCGCTGTGTATCAAAGATGTTGGTCTGCCATACCTTGTAGACACCGAAATCGGACTTGATATCGTTGTGGGCCATGCCGGTCAGATCTTTGCCTTCCAGGCGCAGCACCAGCGAACCGTCCTTGAGGAGGGACTTCTGTATTGCCGCCGTGACGTTGCAGTAGATGTTGGTCAGATAGATATTCTCGCTGTAGCCTCGGCTGTAGACTTCGCTGCCCAGTTCGAATTGCCAGCCGCCTTTCACACGCAGGGTGTTGAACAGCTGCGTTACGAACAGGGGCTTGTCGTTGAAAGAAGTCTGCCTGATGCCAGAAGGAACGCTGGGGTCGGGAGCATTTATGGTAAGCCACTGCGGCTGGAGTGCAAAGGTATAGTTAAGAGTGAGCGGTCCGATTGTGGGAGAAAGATTCACGAATGCAGTCATTTCGCGGAACGGCTCCTCCAAGTTGCGGGGCTTGACCAGCAGCACTCCCTCGTCGTTGTACGGGCTGGCCCAGGTGACTATGGCATTGTTGACGTGGCTGTAGTTGACGCCCAGGGTGAAGAATTTCCACAGGGCGGTAAGGCCGACTTCGTGCATTATCTGAGGCTGAAGGGCTGCATTTCCGCTCTGCCAGAGGTATCGGCTGTTGTAGCGGATGGCGCTTGAGAGCATCGAGAAGTCAGGTCTCTGTGTCTTGGCGCTGTAATTCAGCAGCACCTGCACCGGACCGAAAGCATTTGCGTAAGACACCGTGGGGAACCAGTTGTCATAAGTACGGCTGATGTCGTTCTTATGGGCAAGGGCATCTACGTAGTTATAGTCAACGTGCTCGTAGCGTACGCCTGCGCTGACCTGTCCCACCTTGGGCAGATAGAAGGCGTATGAAGCAAAGCCCGAAATATTGTCTTCCTTGACGCTGGCATCCGAAGCCGGTACAATAATTCCGCTCAGGGTGTACTTGTCGCTAAGGCGGGAGAAAGTCTCCTCGGTTCCAAGTTCAAGCTGACCGATCAGGACGGGATAGGTCAGGACCAGCTTGGTGGCATACATATGGCTCCGGTTTTCGGAACTGGTGCTGACCTTGGCGTCGTATGTCATCCCGCTGGTCTCGTCTGAGCGGGACTCGATAGTGCTGACGTTGGTGTAATAATCGGCATTGAAGTCTATGTTCAGCTTCTCGCCCACCGTACCGTTATAGTATAGATTAGTGCCCAAATTATAGGGGACTATATCACCGAAATGATCCTTGGTGACAGTGGTTATATTGTCTACAAGCACTCCGTCACGGGTCACCCTGTCGGTAATGACAGTGCTGTCGGCGTGACTGAGATTCCTTCCCCATTCCACCTTGCCACCCACGAAGTGGTTGTCGGCAATCTGCCAGTTTATACCGGCGTTGCCGCCAAGGCTGCTGCTCACTTCGCGGCCGTTAATGCCTGCATTGTCAATGTATACGGGTGAAGTGCTGGTTTTCTTCTCGGCATCGCTGACCTGGGAAAAATGGGTCTTGTCATAGTTGATGCCGGCAAAGAGGTCCACGCCGCCTTTGCGGTAATTCACGTTCAGGTTAGAGTACGGATCATTGAAGTCTGCTATACGCAGTGACTGTGCATCCGAGGCAGTGAATGAGAATCCGAAGCCGTCGCCCTGCCGCTTGATGGTGCGGATACGCACGACGCTGCGTACGGTGGCGTCATAACGTGCTCCGGGGTTGGTAATCACCTCTATGCTCTGGATTTCGTTGCTCTGCAGGCGGGCAAGTTCGCCGGGATCAGTCACCTTGCGTCCGTTGATAAATATCAGCGGCGAGCCTTTTCCTATCACCTCTATGCCTTCTTGCTTGCTTATGATGCCCGGCGTCCTGGCCAGCACATCGTTTGCATTTCCGACGTTCTCCAACACAGAACCTCTCACGTTAGTCTGAAGGCCTTCGCCGGTGAGCTTAGTCTTCGGCATCACTGCAGTCGTTACCGCGCTTTCAAGCATCGTCATATCTTCCTTGAGAGCGATGACGGCGCCGTCCACCGGGCTCATATATACTGTCTGGTAGCCCAGCATAGCAACCATCATAATGCCGTCAGTTTCGCCTGTCACTATATTGTAAGTACCGTCCTCAGCCGTTACTGTACCGCACAACACGGTTGAATCCGCCTTTGATAGCACAACCACGTTCGCATAAGCTACCGGTTCTCCCTGTGCGTCCACTACTTTTCCTTTCCAGTCTCCCTTGCCCTTGGCTCCGGCCGTCATCGCGGTCAGCAACATCATCATCACAACAACAATTCTTTTCATCTTTTCTTTTTTTATTGGTTCAATAGTATAACGTAAAGACGTCTCAAAAGGTTGGATGTTATTATTGATTTTGCAGAAATCTTTACGGCGCAAAGATATATAAAAATATTAATACCTTGCAAGGCAAAGTACCAAAAATTTGCAAATATTTTTTAATACCTATATCTATTAGCGGGATCCGAGATAGAGGAAGACCATTCCTATGAGTACCAGCAGCAGGTCGAAGGCCTTGCTGCGGAGGTTTTTCTCCTTCAGGAACAGGGCTGCGAAGAGGAAGCTTACCACCACGCTCGAACGCTTGATCATCGACACGATGCCTATCATACAGTCAGGCTGGGCCAGGGTGTACATATATACGAAGTCGGCAGTCACGAGGAAGAGGCTGATCATTGGGATTGCCGCACGCCACTGGAAGGGAGTGTCCTTGCTGCGCCGGGGTCTCCAGACAAAGAGAAGGATGGCAAGCATTATTGCACACTGGTAGATGTTGTACCACACGAGCACCGTCATCCTGTCCAGCCCTGCTCCTCCCTTCTCCACCGGAGCCAGAAGATATCGGTCATAAAGGCCCGAGGCAGCACCGATAACGGCCGAAAGCACCAGAAAGAACACCCATTTGTCATGCTTGAAGTCGATGCCTTCCTTGCGGCCGCCACGACCCAGAAGGTAAAACGACAGGGCTGCGAAAAAGACTCCGATCCACTGGTAAAGATTCAGCCTCTCGCCGAAGAGCAGCATACCGCCGAGCAGCACCATCACCGGGCGGGTTGCATTCACCGGACCGACTATTGACAGGGGCAGGTTCTTGAGGGCATAGTATCCGCTGGCCCACGACGAAAGAACGATCACGCTCTTCAGAAGGATGTACTTGTGCACCTCCCAGCCGCCGCCTGCGACGTGGAACACAGTGCCGTCCAGCGCACCTGCCTTCGACAGCACGAGCCAGGGCACCAGCAGTGCCGAACTGATCAGAGTATTGAGGAACAGTACCGGAAGGACGGCATTGTTACGCAGCGACAGCTTCTTGAAGGAGTCGTAGAAACCGTATATTATTGCCGCCAGGAATGCGGTACTTACCCACATAAGACCGGATGATTATTTCTTCTTGTTCTTCTGCGGCTCGTCGCCGTGCGAGTTCTTGTACTTGAAGCGGCGGATCTTCTGTGTGGCGGTCTTCTCGAACGGTTCCTTCATGGCATTGACCTCGCCGATCTTAGAGTTCTTGCCGACGGCCCTGTTAACGAAATCCAGGACAGCTTTCTTGCGGGCTTCAAGTTCTTCGAAGAACTTGTCCTCGCCCTCCTGGTTCCAGTCGAGCACGTTGTCGTCGAACTTTACAAGTGCCACCAGCTTGCCGTCACGTTCCATCACGAGCGACTCGTTGACGCCCTCGATGTCGTTGATGACGGTCTCTATCTCCTCGGGATAAATGTTCTCTCCTGAAGGGCCGAGTATGGTGTTGTTCAGACGTCCCCTGATGAACAGGTATCCGTCCTTGTCAATGAAACCTACATCGTTGGTGTGGAACCATCCCTGGTCGTCGAGCACTTGAAGGGTCCTTTCGGGATCTTTATAGTAACCTAACATCACATTGTCGCCGCGGCACACGATCTCACCCTCTCCGGTCTTCGGATCTACATTGTCCAGCCTGACTTCGACACCCCAGGTAACAACGCCGGCAGAACCGACCTTCTTGCGCCTCTTCTCGATGACATTGCTCACAAGAGGCGAAGTCTCGGTAAGGCCGTAACCGATGGCATACGGGAACTTGCAGTCCTTGAGGAACTGTTCGACAGCCGGATCGAGCTTAGATCCGCCTATACCGAAGAAACGCAGCTTGCCGCCGAAGGTCTTCTTCAGGCGATTACCGATGAGCCAGTGCAGCAGGAACGGCATCTTCTTGTTCATCCAGGTCAGCACGCGGCTGCGGTTTATGGTCGGCAGGATGCTGCCCTTGTAGACCTTCTCGATCACGAGCGGCACTGAAAGTATGGTGGTAGGACGCACCTTCTTGATTGCCGGCAGCAGGATGGACGGAGTCGGCGGCTTGGGGAGGTAGTAACAGCAGCCGCCCACATAGAAGCAGTACATAGTGCTGACATTCATCTCATAGGCGTGGGCTATGGGCAGGATGGACAGGAAACGGTCCTTCTTGCCGCTCGGCTGTGCCTTGAACGAGGCGCGCAGGTTGTGGCAGATGTTGCGGTGAGAGAGCATCACGCCCTTCGCATTGCCGGTTGTCCCTGAAGTGTAGATGATGCAGGCCAGGTCGTCCGGCGCAGGATCCTTCACCCATCCGTCGCACTGGAAAGCGTCCTTGTCTTTCTTTATGAATTCGAGTGTCTCTATGTCGATTACAAGGGTCATCTTGTCGTAGCACTCCTGGCTTAGCTTGTGGCGCAGCCTCTGGGAGATGAAAATGACCTTGCTTTCAGAGTGGTTGAGGATGTTGGTTACCTCATTCTCAGAACTGTCAGGCAGTATGGGAATTGAAACGCGGCCGAAAGCAGTCGTGGCGAAGAATGCCAGCGTCCAGTTCGGCATGCTCTGCGACAGTATGGCCACCTTGTCTCCGGCGCTGATGCCGAAGCGTGACATCCGCTGCGAAAGCTGGTCACATGCGTGGCGGAAACTTTCATAGGTGTAGGCCTGCGTTCCGTCTACGAACTGGTTTGCATTCCTGCGGGCATATTTGGTAGTGGAATAATCGTATACGCGTTTGAGCGTTGTATTGTGTATCTCGCGATAGCGGTTTCTCTTTTTGTACGGTGACTTCATATGGTTCAGGTCATCAGTTTGCGGCCGCAAAGGTAAGTCATCGCAGGCAAAAAAGAAAATCCGTGGCCGCGGGCTATTTGTGGTATATCCAATCCGGATAACTGAGGCTGTTCTCACGTGAAGAGATGATGCCGGCCTGTCTTGAAACATAGCTTCCCGGTTTGACGGGAGAGCGGTTGAGCGGAGCAGGCAGGCAGACGGCAAGCAGACAGGCCTGGCGGCGGGACAGTTCCGAGGCCGGCTTGCTCCAGTAGGCCTGGGCAGCGGCTTCTGCGCCGTAGATGCCCTTGCCCATCTCGGCTACATTCAGATATACTTCCAGGATGCGTTCTTTCCCCCACATCCACTCTATCAGTATCGTGAAATATGTCTCAAAGGCCTTGCGGACAAAATCCCGGCGGTGTGAACAGAACACATTCTTGGCGGTCTGCTGGGAGATGGAGCTGCCACCCCGCTGCGCCTTGCCGGCTTTCTTGTCCTGGATGGCTTTATTGATGGCCTTGCGGTCGAAACCGTCGTGCTCGAAGAACAGATTGTCCTCAGACGCTATAACGGCACGGGCCATTTCAGCGGAAATGCGCTCATATGGCACCCATTTGTACTTTGTCTTGAAGTCCTTGTCAGCGCGGTACTCGAAAGCACGCTGAACCATCAGCGGAGTGGCGACCGGAGGCAGCCATTTCAGAAGGAACACCCACAGGAAGGTCAGCACTATGAAACCAAGCGGAATCCATAGCAGCACGAGCCTCAGAAATCTGTGGAAAATGTTCTTTTTCACGCCACAAATAATTTAGATTATGTAATTTTGTGTGCAAAGGAACATAAAAAAACTTGAAAATGACTTTTCCGTTCAAATATGCGGCATTATTTGCCGCTTCGCTGCTTTTCAGCATCTCTGCCTGCTCTCAGCCGCAGGCTCCGGGCAATCTTCTAGACAAGGCTGCTTTCGACACCGAAATTGACGGCAAACCCGTATCGCTCTACACCATCACCAACGGCAGGATCACCGCACAGGTAACCAACCTTGCAGGATATGTAGTCGGCATATATGTGCCCGACAAGGACGGAAACTACGCTAACGTAGTGAGTCACAACGACAGCATCAAAATGTACACAGGCCCCAGCAGGGCTCCCCTCGGAGCAGCTCTCGGCCGCTATGCCAACCGTATCGCAAACGGTTCCTTCACCCTTGACGGTGTTGAGTACACCCTGACGAAGAACAACGGCGCCAACACCCTGCACGGCGGCACCCAGGGCTTCGACCATACCGTATGGAATGTCGACAAGGTCACACCGAAATCTGTAGAGATGAGCTGCGTGCTTCCCGACGGCACTGACGGCTTTCCCGGCACCCTGAAGACTGTCCTCACTTTTGCAATCACCGATGACGACGGTCTGTCAATCTCATACAAGGCCACTACGGACAAGCCGACAGTATGCAACCTTTCGCACCACGTCTACTTCAACCTCGACGGCTGCCCTGCCGACAGTGTGGCCAACCATATCGTCAGCATCAACGCCGACACCATCACCGAGGTTGACAGGAATCTCATCCCTACCGGCAACATCCTGCCCGTCGAAGGCACTGCCTATGACCTCCGCCAGCCGACCAGGATCGGCGACAGGCAGTTCAATGCGCCTATGGGCCGTTTTGTACCGGGACAGCCCATGCAGATGCCTCAGGTTCCCGAAGGGAAGGTCCGCAGCTATGACCAGAATTTCTGCCTGAACCACAGCGCAGCCGGCAAGTTGGAAGCCGTTGCCACTGCCTGGTCTCCGGATTCAGGACGTTTCATGGAGGTTTGGAACGACCAGCCCGGCCTGCAGCTCTACACAGGCGGCCGCGTAGCTTTCGCTATGGAATCTCAGCTCTATCCCGACAGTCCCAACCATCCGGATTTCCCTTCATCAGTCCTCCGTCCGGGCGAAACCTACAGTCATACCGTAGTCTACAAGTTCTCGACGAAGTAGACGCGCGATTCAAGTATAAAAAAAACTCTGCGAGGGTTGCCTCGCAGAGTTTTTTATTGTACGGTCCCTCTGCTATCTGAAGAGCATCGGAGCCATTTCGTACAGACACCTTCTCCAAGTCTGGAATTCGTGTGCGGTGCCTTCTGAAACATAACCCTTGGCATTGTAGCCGGCAGCCTGAAGGGCTGCAGCAGCATTTCTGATATTGTCAGGACCTTCCTTGCTTCCGCAGCCCATGAAGATACCCTTGATATCCTTGATGCCCTGGAGCTCTTCGGGAGTATAAGTACCGCCGCTGAGCAGACCGTAGTAGCCGAACACTTCCGGACGTGCGAGGGTGATGGTGTGGGTTTCCATACCACCCATTGACAGGCCGGCCATAGCACGGTGAGCCTTGTCGGCTTTGGTCTTGAAATGAGAGTCGATGTAAGGGATGAGCTCGTCTACGAGAACAGTCTCGAATCCGTTGTTCATCATCATACCCATACCGCCTCCGCGCTGACCAGCTGCGCCGGGAGCTGCAGGAGCTGCAGGAGCTGCAACTGCAGGACGGGTCGGAGGAACTTCTGCAGGAGCACCTGTCGCGGTAGATATGGGAGCCTGAGGACCGGCAGCCGGACCGGCAGCGCCGGGACGGAAGCCTTCATTGGTCATACCGTAGGTCATTACTACGATGAACGGCTCGATCTTGCCGTCAGCGATCAGGTTGTCCATGATGATGTTGGCGTGGCCCTGGTTAGACCATCCATACTCATTCTCACCCCAGCCGTGCTGCAGATAGAGGACAGGATATCTTGTCTTCTTGCTTGCATCGTAGGTCGGAGGAGTGTAGACGAATGCGCGGCGGAGCTGGTTGGTGCTCTTTGACCAGAACAGTACTTCCTCTACCCTTCCGTGGGGAACGTTCCTCTCGGTGTAGAATGCCTGGTCGTGTGCAGGAACCTCGATACCGCTCTCCCAACGGGTTGAACCGTAGTAGTTGAGAGTTCCGGGATCGTTGAAGGTACCTCCGTCGATAGTCAGGTGATAGTAGTGGAAACCTTCGTCAGCAGGGGTCTTGCTGGTTCCGGTCCAGAAGCCGTCGGCATCCTTGTGAAGGACGGTGCTGCCGGCGATGACTGAAGTAGCCTTCGGAGCATCGATACGGTAGCGGATGTAACGCTGTGAGTTGACCATCGGATACAGCTGGCCGGGCTGGTTCTTGGTTGAAGGAACGAAGTCTTCCTTGATAACGATATTGTCTTGTGCCGGATCGAAGTTCTTTACAGCATTGTACATGGCCATCTTCGGCTGATAGTTGGCGTCGAAGAGCAGGGGCGAGTTGTTGGCGCCGAGCCATGAATCACGGTCTGAAAGGTTCCAGAAGGTAACGCAATCGACTTTGTCAGCGTGTTTGCGCATGATTCTGAACAGGTTCTCATACTGATCCTGCTGCAGGCTCTGCTCCCAGCTTGCTACCTGACGTGTCTCTCCCTGGTTGAAACGGAGGGCGCCGCCCTGGTCGGTGTTGACGCGGATGTCAAGCTCGGTTACGTGGATATGGTCTACGATGGCTGCATATTTTTCTACGGCAGCTTCCATCTCGGCAGCGCTCGGGCTGTAGATGTTGTAGTGGCCCTGCATTCCGATACCGTGAACGGGAACGCCGGCTGCCTTCATCCTGGTAATGAGACCTACGATACGGTCGCTCTTGCCAGGGTCGCACTCGTTGTAGTCATTGTAGAAAAGGAGAGCGTTGGGGTCTGCCTCGTGTGCATATTCGAATGCCTTGTAGATGAATTCCTCGCCGGCGATCTGATACATCGGAGAGTTGCGGAGCTCGGGCTGGCCGGGTCTTACGGGGCTGTCGGCTACTGCCTCATTCACGACGTCCCAAGCATAAACCACGTCTTTGTAACGGTTTACGACTGCCTGGATGTGATGTTTCATGTTGGCATAGAATTCTTCCTTGGGAAGCAGGTTGCCTTTCTCGTCCTGATAGATCCAGGTACCTACCTGAGAGTGCCACATAAGGCAGTGACCACGCAGCTTGATGCCGTTCTCACGGCAGAAGTTTGCGATCTTGTCGGCATTTTCCCAGTTGAATTCACCTTTACGGGGCTCAGTCGGCTGGGGTTTCATGTCGTTCTCAGCGGTGATGCTGTTGAATTCCCTCTTGATAAGCTCAATCTGCTCGGGAGTTGAAATGTTCCGCTGGTTAACGGCTACTCCAATCATGAAGTAATCTTTGTAGGTGTCCTTCAAACCGTTCGTGATCGGCTGAGGGGCCCTTTGACCAAACTGTGCGAATGCCGGGACTGCTGCCAGTACAAGGGCACAGATAGCAATGATTTTTTTCATAGATAAAGTTTGATTAATGATTTAGGTTGATAAATATGGAAATGATTAGAATTTGATTGTCGTCGCTGTTCCACTGTATTCCACCGTCTTGCTCACGCTGCCCTTACTGTCGATATAGACAAGCCTGAACTTGCGGAATGCGGGCATTCCCGAATAGCTGCCGCTGCGTTTGCCTATGGTAAGGGTGCGGCCGCGCAGCTTGAAGTCTATGGTACAGTACCTGCCCTTTTCGTAGTTGTAATTGTCGCCTTCGTCATCATAGAAGGTAAAATCGGCGTCAGCCCCTCCGTATATGCGGATTTCGAGGTCGTTCCAGGGTTTTTCCTTCGCATACTGCACATCCGGCCCCAGAGGGATGATGCTGCCGGCCTTGACGTAGAGCGGGCATCTGTCGATCGGAGCCGCTGCCGTCACCTTCTGGCCGCCCTTGATAAACTTGCCGCTGCTCCATTCGTACCAGTTGGCTCCGGCAGGCAGATAGACTTCCGTATATGCAGGCTTGGTCCAGTTCACCGTTTCTTCGCTCCACTTGCGCTCTTCGGTCGAGGTGAAGAGGGCGTGGGTCACAGGGGCCACGAGAAGCGAGCGTCCGAACATGAACTCGTCGGGAATGTCCCATACGTTCCTGTCCTCCGCGAAATCCATCATCAGGGCGCGCATGAAGCTGTCATTGTTCGAAGTCACCTGCCAGGCTGTGCTGTAGATATAAGGAAGGAGTTTGTAGCGCATCCTGATGGCCTTCTCGATTGCGTCATAGACGGGTTCTCCCTTCTTGCCGAATTCCCAGATCTCGCGGCGTGAGGATTCGCCGTGGCTTCGCATCATCGGGTTGAAGAGTCCGAACTGCAGCCAGCGGACGTAGAGCTCCTGGAAGAGAGGGTTGGTAGAGCAGGTCTGAGTCTGTCCGGGCTTGTTGTAGCCGCTGGGGAAGAAACCTCCGATGTCGGAATTGACCTGCGGGTTGCCTGTAAGGGTATAGTTGAGACAGAGGGGTATCTGCTTGCGGAAATCGTCCCAGGTGGACTGCGTGTCCCCGGACCAGGTGTCGGCTCCGGTGCGCTGCTGTCCCATAAAGAACGAACGGGTGAGGATGAACACCCTCTTGTCATTGCTGACGGCCCTCTGGTGGTCGTAAACGCCCTCGACGCACATCAGGGGATAGATGTTGCGCACACTGCGGAAGGAACCCATGGCTGTGGGCTGGTCGAAGTCGCCGTTGCGGTATGTATGGTCCGGATCGGTGCTGTCCATCCACCAGGCGTCGATGTCGAGGTCCCAGAGACGGCTCAGGTTCTCCCAGTATATGTCGCGGGCTTCTGCGCTGTATGCGTCATAGCATACAACTCCGGAAGGATAGTCCCTGCGAGGCGGCCAGATGTGCGAGATACCGCTCTGCGGCCAGGTTATGAAGTCGAGCAGCAAGCCTTTCTCCTGCAGCTGGCGGTAAGGCTTTGTCTGTGGACCGAACGACTGCCATATCGAGATTGACATATGGGCGCCTAGTCCGTGGACCTCCTCGACCCATCCCTTAGGATTGGGAAAATCCTCGTTCAGGAATTCCATGGCGTTCCATAGGTAGTTGTTGCCCCAGTACTGCCAGTCCTGGATGATACCGTCGAGAGGTACGCCGGCATTCCGGTAACCCTTCACCACGTCCAGCAGTTCCTTTGCGCTCTTGTAGCGTTCGCGGCTCTGATGGAAACCGTAAGTCCACAATGGCAGCATAGGCACGGTGCCGGTGAGCTGGCGGATGCCCGCAATCACCCCGTCGGCATCGCCGCCGTAAATGAAATAATAGTCTATCTCGTCGCCTACTTCTGACGACAGTTTCAGGATGGTGCCGTCATCGGCGATGGTTGTCGGAGAATAGTTGTCCCAGAAGATGCCGTAACCCTTGATGGACTGGAAGAAGTTGGTGTAGTCCTCGGTGTTGGACTGGATCATACGGCGGTTCTCGCCGCGCAGGTTCATCTTCCCGTTCTGAAGCATCCCGAGTCCGTAGATCGGCTCGTCGGCATCAAGCCTGAACTCCTGGGCGACGGTCCAGAAGCCTTTGTCGACGCCTTCTGTGATGGCTTCGACTGTTGCATTGCCTTCTGACAGAAGCTTGTGTCCTTTTGCGTCAGTGAAGGTGACAGTACCGTCTTTGGCCACGCTGACCTTGACCTTGGGCTTGGCCGGAGTGCCTTGAGGTTCCATGATGACGGATACGCTGTTGGTGCGCTGGAATGCTCCGGCAGACTTTTCAATCCGTACTATTTCAGGAGAATAATAGGTGACTTTCACTTGTATGTCACCGGCATACAGAGAAACGGCAGACAGGGCTGCGATTACAGTAAGCAGAAATTTATACATAGCGGTACGGTCAGTGTGCTTTTTATCAAAGTAAAGCTACTGATTTTTTACGAAAAATAAAACAGGGAATACCGATGCGCTACCTGCCGCGGGCGATGGTGATTACTCCTGCAGAATAGGGAGCGATGTCGAGAGTACCTTCTGAAGCGGACACCTTGAAACTCTTCTGCTGAAGGGCCACGGCATCTTTCTTCTCAAGGGTATTGCCTATCATCAGGTCGCCGGGAGCATAATATTCGTAGTCAGCGTCAGCCGCATCGTCGAACTTGCCCTTTATGTTCAGGACATAAGCCTTGTCGGTCGGGTTGACTACCTTGACAATCACATCATGGCCGTTCTCGGACATCGTGGTGACCACATTGAGGTCACCGGTCTCGCCTTCATACGAGAGACGGTACTGCGAATAGTGGTCATGCCAGAGTTTGGTCACCTGATAGTTCGGAGCCACATAGAGATCCTTGTAGTTGAAGTTGATGAATGCGTTGTTCCAGTCCGGAGCGTCGGTACGGCGGATGAAGAGCGCAGCAGCACCCATTGCCACCACGTCACGGGCTTCGCAGACATTCAGAAAGCCTCCTGCAAAAAGACCGGTACGCCAGTCCTGGCTGTTAAGGTTCCACTCCGAGATGAAGAGTTTCACGTTCGGATTCGGGCACTTCGCGATCATATCTGCGTAGCGGTCATACTGGCGGGCGAGATTCTGCGGACCCGTAGCATAGCCGTTCTGCTGCTCGTAGTGGTGCAGGCTCATATAATCGAAATAGTTCGCTGAGCGCATCAGGAACTGTTCGTCCTCCTGGAAGCCGCCGCATGCGATAATCTTGATGGTAGGGTCTATCTCGCGCATGGCAGCAGAAAACTGTCGTACGTCAGCCTCATACTTGTCTATACCCATCTCCCACATCTCATTGTCAATTTCCCAGTATTTCACATTGTACGGCTCGGGATGACCGTTCGCTGCACGTTTCGCACCCCATTCGTCAGTAGCCGGTGCGTTGCAGTAGCGCAACCAGTTCAGTGCATTCTGGAATATGGCCTCGTGCTCCTCCTCGGGGCGGTCGAAACCTACCGAAACTACGATTACGGGCTCGGTGCCGATTTCGCGGCAGAAGCGGATGAACTCGTCGGTTCCGAAGCAGTTCTGGTCATAGTCCATCCACATCCAGTGGGCCCAGCGCTGCCTTTCGGTCTGAGGGCCGATACCCCAGCGCCAGTCGTACTGTGCTACATAGCCGCCGCCCGGCCATCTGAGGCAGGTCGGACCGAGTTCATCCACGGCTTTGAAGATGTCAGGTCTGAAACCGCCCAGGTCCTGTCCGCTCTTGGTGGTCAGGCTGGCCTCGTCGACCTGGATCGAACCATTCTCCACGCAGATTGCAAAATCTGCGTCACCGTCGAACGTTCCGTCAAGCTCGAATTCATACTTTTTCCACTTCGGGCCCGGGTTGCCGAGAACCATCGTTGAAACAGCCTCGTCGCCCCTACGCAACTGGACAGAAAGGATACCGTCGCCCTTGGCGTGGATATATCCAAGATATCTCTCCCTGTTGACAATATTCTGTGGCCCCTGTGAGATACCTGCCTTTGTTGATGTGGTAATCTTCTGGGAATAGTCCATATTCACGGCTCCGCCTTTCACCAGTTCGAATTCGCCGTCACCGAAGGCGTTCCACTGCGGAGCCACGTCCGGAACTTTCACGTCCTCGGGCAGTCCTTCAAAATAGACAGTCTTGCCATTGGCGGAAGTTACCTTGATATTGCGGAACAGAGCCTCGGTGTAGTTCACCCAGAAGGTAATGTCATTTTTGCCGGAACGGTCAAGTTTGGAAGCTGAAAGCACCTTCTTGCCGTCCCAGTAAACAGTCGCGGCAGCGCCCTTGCAGGAGATGCGCAGCTTGTGCCACTGCCGGTCCTCGTTGATCTGGGCTGCAGTTGCAGTCTTGGACACTATCGGCTGGAGAGTGCTGACCTTGCGGGTCATACCGCGGAACTGGGTTTCTGTCTCGACCATCCTGCTGATGCTGAAATCCGGAACGACTGTCTGCTGCTGTACGGCCGCCCTTGCGCTGTTCATTGCAGCGGCCTGGATCTGGGACTCTGTCTGCGACATGTTGAGAGCCCTTACCTCATATTTCGGGTCGCGGATGCGCATATAATACGGCTGGCCGTCAGCCTGGTCCTTGAAGGCCAGACGGATGTCCAGAAGTCCGCCGCTCCAGGCACGCCTTGCCAGGCGGTAAGAGCGCCAGTTGACATCCATTGTGATCTCATAATCATCTGTATTGACATCCGTGATGTGAATCGGCTGTTCATACCTGGTCGGAGAGTGAAGCACGGCATCGTCATCTGCGAACCATCCGTCGAAATAGCCGTCACGGGGCGGAATGCCAGGGTAATGTTCAGTCTCGAAAGACCTCTCATAGAGCAGTTCCTGCCAGACACCGTTGTTGGCAGAGAAGTAGATGTGCTCGAAAAGCTGTCCGTAGAGCATAGGGTCTATATAGCCGGACGGCTTGTCGGTCTGGACAGAGATTGTGGCTCTTTCCTGAGCCGAACCGTTCAATGCGATGCAGAGAGCGGCAAGAGTGATGATTATTGTCTTTTTCATAATGAAGTGATTGCTATTTCATCTGCCACCAGTCCCATTCGAAGAGGTCGTGGCCACCTCTTTCGCTCTTGAATACGAAGAACAGGTCATGAACGCCCGGAGTGCCCTTGAGGCTGCAGGAGACTGTCTTCCAGTCCTTGCCGGGAGTAATCTGTACGCTGCCCTCGAGAGGTCCGTTGACGCTGTCGAGATGTATCTCGAGGGTCGAGGGAGTGTTGTCGCAATAGACCACTGCGCTGAAGCGCTTGCGGCCGCTGCCGAAGTCCGCACCCTTTATCTGCAGATACTCGCCGTTGTCGATATGGTCCACTACGATGCCGCGGCCTGCGATCTTGCTGGTCTTGAGACCGTAGCCCCATGCCATGGTCTCAGCCTCGATCCGGCCGTTCAGCTTGAACGGTGCTATCTGGTCAAGGTCGGCGTCGAAGAAATACGGCACTTCCTGTATCGTTCCGTCAGGGTTGTAGTGCATCTCGGCGGCTGATACCGAACGTCTCTCGTGATGCTGATATGTATCCAGATGCATCAGGTCATAGTTCAGGCCGAATACGTAAGACTTGCCCTTGTAGTCGATGATGCCCGGATGATTGCCCCTTGTCCTGGGGGTATGGTTCATTATATGTCCCTTGTAGGTCCATGGTCCTTCAGGACTGTCGCTCATCGCATAGCCGATGCCCTCGGGGCAGCAGGTCGATGCGAAAGCGAGGTAATAATGACCTTCGCGTTTATAGAACCACGGGCCTTCCTGATAGTCCTGGATCTTGTAGTCCAGCTTGTGGACCGGGCTGCCGAGAGATATCATATCCTCGTTGAGCTTCGCCCAGTAAACATTGGGATTGCCCCAGTACATATAGGCCTGTCCGTCATCGTCGATGAATACAGTCGGATCGATGTCTTCCCAGTGTTCCTGCTGCCATACCAGCGGTTCGCCGAGCGGATCCTTGAACGGGCCGTAAGGAGAATCGGCGACCAGCACGCCGATGCCGTGACCGTGGAGCGGGCAGTACATATAGAACTTGCCGTTGCGCTCGACAACCTGCAGCGCCCAGGCGCCGTTGTCCCTCGACCTCCAGGCAAAGTCCTTGGTTGAAGCCACCGCACCGTGGTCGGTCCAGTTCACCATATCTTCAGAGGTGTAGAGCAGCCAGTCGTACATCTCGAAGTTGGCGCCCCAGTCCTCGTCGTGGGTAGTATAGAGGAATACCTTGCCGTCATAAACCATTGGAGCCGGGTCGGCAGTATATTTCGTCTGGATGATCGGCCTGTTGACCTTTGAATTGAACTTCCACCAGTCGAGGTCGAAGAGTTCGGTGTCACCGCCACGGAAAAGGATGTAAAGGTCGTGGATGCCGGTAACCTTACGCCTGACTTGAGCATCATATACGGCATTTTCGCCACCCACCTGGATGCTGGCTATAGCCTGGTCGCCGATGTTGTCAAGATAGAACTCTATCCTTCCGCGCTTCTGGAAGTTCAGTACTTCGAGAGATACCTGCTTTGCCCCTTCCTCTCCGAAATCCACGTTGCGGACCATAATCCAGTCCCCGTTGTGAATCGAAGTCACATAGTGGCTGCGGCCTGCGCGGCGGTCAACCTTCACGCCGTGCGAGCCGGCCATAGTCTCGGCCTCCACTCTCTTGTACGGGTCGAGAGTCGCAACGGGTGCGGGGCCTTCCTTTGTGAAGGGGATGAACGGGATGCTGCCGTCCGGATTGAAGGTGAACTGCTCCACACAGGCTGAGCGGTGGAATCCTCCGCCGTCCGGAAGTGTTCCGGCGTGGTAGAACATATAGTCGTTGCCCTTGAAGTTGACGTTGCCGCCGTGGATGGTGAAACTGTTGACAGATTCGTCCATTATCCTTCCTCTGTACGTCCAGGGACCGTCGATGGTCGGTGCGGTGGAGTAAGCCATATGCTCAGGCACTCCGCCGGCCGGGTATGACATATAGTAGATGCCGCCCCTCTTGTTGACCCACGGGCCTTCCTCATATCCCACCATCATGACTTCCTTGCGGATGCTCCAGTCCATCTTCATAGATTCCGGACCGAAGCAGGCCGGATCGTGGAAGCCTGGAACTTCCTTCCACCCGTCGACGAAAGAGATCATATCGTCGTTGAGGCGGCCGTACCAGCAGCCTTTATTGCCCCAGAACAGATAAGCCTTGCCGTCATCATCGATAAACACTGTAGGGTCGATGTATGACCAGCCCTGCGCCAGCGGACCGCCGATGGCATCCTTCCAAGGTCCCTGGGGATCGTCGGCCACACCCACTGCGATAGCGTTGTCCCGGGTTTTGGCCTCGACCACGCAGACATACCAGTACCATTTGCCGTTGCGTTCCACAATCTGGGAAGCCCAGGCGTTGTCGCCCTGCTCGGCCCAGCGGAAAGTCGCCGTAGACATCTGTGTACCAAGATATGTCCAGTTGACCATATCCTCCGTACTGAACAACTGCCAGTCGTTCATCTTGAAGTAAGTTGCATCGTCCTCATCATGTCCGGTGGCCATATAGACTCTGTCACCATAGACAAAAGGGGCAGGATCCGGCGTGTAGGAGGTGCTGACCAGAGGTCTCTGGCCATAGCCGGGGAGCGTGCCGAGAACAATGGAACCGGCAAGCAATGCAGTCAGGATAAGAGTTTTTTTCATTGGTTATGTCGTATTGTTATTTCTGCTTGATCGTATATGAACCTGCTCCATATTCCTTGGCCGCGGTTTCGCCTGGAACGGTTACGGAAGCCGTAGCACCCTCGGGGATGGTGAAATTCCATACCCACTTGTCTCCTTCGTATTTCCAGGAACTCTTGATGGTTCCGGAAACCGATTTGTATTCAGCGTCAAGGGAGCCGAGCCTGGGGTCGAATACAGGTTTCATGATGATATGCTTGAATCCAGGCTGGCTGGCGTCCGCTGCTATTCCTGCCGCAGTCTTCCAAATCCAGGCGCACACTGCGCCGTAAGCATAGTGGTTGAAGCTGTTCATTCCCTTAGGTCCCATTCCCTTGTCAAGGGTGTAGCTGTTCCAGCGCTCCCAGATTGTAGTGGCACCGTTGTCGATAGAATATATCCAGCTGGGGTTCTTACGCTGCAGCAGCAGTTCGTATGCTATGTCGGACATTCCGTTGTCGGTCAGAACGTCCATCAGGATCGAAGTGCCGAGGAAACCGGTCTGCAGGCAGTTGCCGTGCTCTGCGAAGTTGTCGCGCAGACGGGAAATTATCGCATCCTTGGCCTCACCCTCGAACAGCTTGTTCTTGAGGGCGAAGAGCGCAGGAGTCTGCATAGTATTCAGTATCGCTGTCTTGAAACTTCCGTCCTCGTTGAGGAACGACTCGCGGATATAGTCCTTGGCCTCCTGTTCCATTGCGGCATACTTAGAAGCGTCCCGGCCGGTGGCCGCAGCCATATCACGCATCATCCCCGCATCTATGGCCCAGTAGGATGCGCAGAGGTAGTTCCAGTAGTCTATCGCATCGGGCTTGACGTGACTCCGGCCCCGGGCATCCCTTTCAAAGGCAAGGCCTTCGCAACTCTCCAGAGGTTCATAGCTCAGCCAGTCTGCCCACTGGTAGTTGCCGTTCTCGGCGGCCAGCGCGTTGTGGTCATATTTGGTCTCCTCGATGTGCGTCATGAACTTCTCCATCGACTCCCAGCTCTCATCCACGATGGAATTGTCGCCGAACTGCCTCCATATAGTCCAGGGAACGATGATTCCTGCATCAGCCCAGCCCACGCGCATCATATTCTCGCCATACTGAGCCAGCGGAGCCACACCGGGATAACCTCCGACAGGGCTCTGGCTGTCACGCAGGTCTCGGAGCCACTTGTGGAAAAAGGCATCGGTATTTGCGAAGAAGGCACCCGTCTCGGTGAACACCTGTGTGTCTGCAGTCCAGCCGAGACGCTCGTTGCGCTGAGGACAGTCGGTCGGAACCGAGAGATAGTTCGAACGCTGGCCCCAGATGGAGTTCGATATAATCTTGTTGACAAGTTCGTTGCCGGTAGTGATCACACCTGTCTCAAGATCCTTCGTGATCGAGGTGACAGGAATGGACTTGATGCTGTTGATGGTGACGTCAGCCGTGGCGGTCACATTGATCAGCCTGTATCCGAAGAAAGTACACTGGGGATAATACTCAACCGGCGTCTCGGAATCAGCGAAAGTATATTCGAGGATCATTCCTGTCTCCGGGATACGGAGGTTCAGACGATGGATGCTTCCCTCAGGACCGTCCATTCCGCGGTCCTTTGCGCCGTTGCCATCGTTCATAAGTTCTGCCGGCAGGCAGGTGAGTTTTGTGCCTTCTGCAGCATTGAACACGAATGCCGGAACTCCTGCACAGTTCTGTCCGAAATCAACAACAAGGTTCTCGCCGGCGTGCAGCACGATCGGCTCCCCTGCCTTGTATTCGCGGTCGATCACGACCTTTCCGTAGGCATCTTCGCCGGCACCCTCAACGTCCTTCCATACATAAGTGCGGACCGGAGAAAGAGCGAGGTCCTTGCGGAGATATACCTCTGCACCGTCAGACGGGAATATCTTGCCGAGGAATTCAGTATTCTCCTCGGGCGAAGAAAGCAACTCTGTGGTTTCATATCCGGGCTTCACTCGGGCATCGTATTCCTCGCCGTCAAAAATTGCTGCGTGCTTCACGGGGCCTGCAATTCCTGCCAGCCAGTTCTCGGTATCAGTGCCGTAAAGCCTCGTAGTACCGTCAGAGAAGGTCAGTTCTAGCACACCCCTGAAGGCGCACTTCTGCCCCAGCATACGGTCGTTGCCGCTGGGAGTGACGATCTTGTCGCCCCACCAGCCGGGTGTGACCTGGGCCGAAAGCACGTTCACAGAACCTTTCTTGCGGAGCATCGCTCCGGTTATGTCATACGTGAAGGAAAGTTTGGTCTTGGCATAATGGGTGAAACCCGGTTTGAGGAATTCATCTCCAATCTGGACGCCGTTCACATACAGCGAATAGACTCCGAGGCCGGCGGTCATCCATTTCGCAGATACCAGTTTCGCCTCGTTGGTGACAAACGAAACGAACCAGCTTGCGCCGTCGGCAGCTCTGGAACCGTCCATAACCCTGCCGGTGAAGACCGGTGCGTCAGGAGCTGAAATCCAGCAGGACACCTCCCATGCTGAATTATCCAGGGCATCTGTCCTCACACCAGTTTTATTTTTGTCTTTATTGCAAGAAACTGCTGCGGCAAGAACTGCCAGCAGGGCCATACTTGAGAATAAACAACGTTTTATCATAGTTCAGTCAGATATAATCATATAAATGTACGTCAAATTCGATAAAAAACCTATTACATCAGCTCTGCTATGGACTCGTAGTAGCTCTTGCTGATAGGGACTGGATTCACGTCGGGGATATTGAATTCAGCAACCACAAATCCATATTTGTCCTTGCGCAGCACCTTGACGTGCGAAGGATTGACGAAATACGAGCGGTGGCTGCGCACTATGCCGTGCCCTTCCACTGCCTTCTCTATATTTTTCATCGAATTGCGCAGGGCAAACTGTTTCAGGCGTCCTGCATCCAGGTAGAAGATATCCACATAGTTGGTCCTCGCATTCAAATAAATAATCTCCGCCGGATCGATGACCATCTTGAGCCTTCCGTGCTCGTCCGTAAACTTGATGGGGGTCGATTCCTCGCCGGGTGACTTCATCAGCTGCTCGATACGGTCCTTACCCTCCTGTACCAGCAGGTAGAGGATGTGAAAAGTATAAGGAAATATCAATGTCAGGAAGAACAGCCGCAGGCAATAAGGCACTGACTCTATATAACCCATAGTGCTGCGGTGGAATAACCAGGTATACAGCGCAGCGAACAAGGAGGCGATGAAGATCTCCCCTATGCACCATAGGGCATACTGCCACCAGAGCATCCGTTTGTCCACATAGAATGCATAGAACAGCGTGTGCGTCATAGTGAACGACAGGAACAGGATGCTCGCCAGCATCAGGAAATGGAAAGCGTAGCGCAGGCCGCCGCACCCGTCAAAGAAGTCAGCGACTCCGAACGGCTTGTAGATGAACAGGAATGCCAGGAAGAAACCGACAAGGAAGAAACCAAACAGAAAATGCTGCATATAGCCTCTGCGGGCCTTTATATATCCGTCCATTTTAGGTGGTATGAAATGTTATTCATTCGTTTTTCATCCCAAAAATAGCCCAAATTTTCCGCCAAAACAAATAATTACACCAACAGATATACTTTATTTCACAACACCATTGCCGATGCTGGGCGCGAGGTAACTTTGCATCGTCAAAAACACATTTGCACTATGGTTGAAATACTGCATTATCTGAACCGTTTCCAGAAAGTGACGCTCGACAAGTGGGAGCGTCAGGCAATGAGCGATTTCGAAGGACGCGACTTTACTTATGCAGAAGTTGCTGCTGAAATCGTGAAAATGAATCTTGCTTTTGAAAGCGCCGGCATCGAAAAGGGCGACAAGATTGCAATCTGCGGCAAGAACTCCGCCCACTGGGGTATGGCCTTCCTGTCAACCGCCGTCTATGATGCCGTTGCCGTTCCTATCCTCTACGACTTCACCCCCGAAGCTATCATAGATCTCTGCAACCACTCGGACAGTTCGCTGCTGTTCACCGATATCCGCACCTTCACGAAGCTGGATATGGACAAGGCGAAACTGCTCAGGGCCGTTATCAATATAGATGATTTCACTTGTCTCTGGGCTCGCGAGGAGCGCTGCGGCAAGGCTTTGAACGGTGCTGAAGAGGCATTCCACAATAAATATCCTGACGGGCTGAAAAAAGATGACGTGCATTTCGGAAAGGATTTCCTTGACAGCATCGAGGTCATCAACTATACATCCGGAACCACCGGCTCGCCCAAGGGAATCATGCTCACCGGACGCAACCTCAGCACCAACATCCAGTTTGCCATCGAAACCATCAGGGTCACATATGACGACAATTCCATCTCTATGCTGCCGCTCGCCCATATGTATGGCATGACCTTCGAGTACCTATATACTTTCTGCGGAGGCAGCCATATCTTTTTCGTAAGCAGGACTCCGAGTCCCAGCATGCTGATGGCCGTATTCTCACAGGTGAAGCCATATATCCTCATTACCGTGCCGCTGGTGATGGAAAAAATCATCAAGGGCAAGGTAATTCCGACGCTCGAGAAACCGGCAGTCAAGGTTATAACCAGGATTCCGCTTGTGAACAAACTCTTCTACAAGATTGTGGGACGCAAGGTGCTCAAGGCGCTTGGCGGCAAGGTACGCGAGATTCCCATCGGAGGCGCTCCGCTCAACCGCCAGGTCGAGGAGACTATGCGAAAGATCGGTCTGCCCTATGCCGTGGGCTACGGAATGACGGAATGTGCACCGCTGGTGGCCTATGTGCCATATAACATGTCTGCTCTCGGCTCTTGCGGCCGTGCGATGTCCAAATACAGCGAGGTCCGTATCGACTCTTACGTGCCTGACAAGGTGCCCGGAGAGATTCAGGTCCGCGGAACCAACGTTATGGCCGGCTACTACAAGAACCCTGAAGCCAATACTGCAGCATTCACCGAAGACGGCTGGCTGCGCACCGGGGATCTCGGCATAATGGACCGTGAAGGAAACATTTTCATCAAAGGTCGCAGCAAGTGCATGATTCTCTCATCCAACGGACAGAACATCTATCCGGAGGAGATCGAGCATCTTGTAAACAACCTGCCGTGTATCAACGAGTCTGTAGTAGTGGGCCGCAACCATATTCTGGCCGCTATCGTTTCTCTGAATGCAGACGCGGTCAAATCACTGCCGGAAGGCAGCAGCATTGACGACGTGATGGCAGGCAACCTCGAGAAAATCAACAAGTCACTGCCGTCTTACAGCCAGATTGCTAAATTCGAAATCCTGGAGGGAGGATTCGTCCACACCCCGAAACAGTCTATAAAACGCACGTTGTACAGTTAGCCACCAAACAGAAAACGCGCAACTCCCTTACCCGGATTCCGGGAAGGGAGTTTTTTTATATTTTTGTGTCCGTTACCTCAATTGAAGACTATGAGCCTCAAGACTAAGTTTTTCGGCAATACCCGCAAGCCCCGCGGGCTTTTCGGCATCTATATGGTCAACCGTATGAACGGAGGCCACCACGCAGTCCTGGCGGAATGGGCCCTGAAGGATTTTGAAATCGACAGCGAGAGTTCGGCCCTCGATATAGGCTGCGGCGGCGGAGCCAACATTGCCCGCCTTCTGGAACGGTGCAGGCAGGTTACCGGTGTAGATTATTCTTCGGTAGCCGTTTCCAAGGCAAGGAAGTTCAATTGGAAGGCGATAGCTCAGGGACGCTGCAACGTGGTCGAGGGCAATGTAGCCGACCTGCCGTTCGAAGATGATTCATTCAATCTCGTGACGGCTTTCGAAACCATCTATTTCTGGCCGGACATTGAGGATTGCTACCGGCAGGTGCGCCGCGTCCTGAAGGACGGCGGCCGCTTCGTCATCGTCAACGAACTGGACGGAGAGCGGGACGACAAAAAATGGGAGACCATTATCGAAGGTATGCACGCCTACACTCCCGACGAAATCGAATCCGGCCTCAATGCCGCCGGATTCACTTCTATCGAACTCACCCGCGACGACCGGCATTTCGTACGGGTCGTAGCGGAGAAATAGTATTTTTGCTATATTCGTATTACAATTGAACTCGACATAAATGCTATACTTCGACTGTGATTACAGCAACGGGATGCATCCCGCCATCCTGAAGAGACTTACTGAGACAAACGACGAATACGCCGGCACATACGGCAACGACAAATACAGCGACAGCGCAAAGCAGCGTATAAGGGAGGCCTGCGGTGATCCCGATGCTGATATCTTCTTCCTGATAGGCGGCACACAGGCCAATGCCGTAGCGCTCGACGCAATGCTGAAACCCTGGCAGGGAGTCGTCTGCGCGCCGACCGGCCACATTAACGTCTACGAAGCCGGAGCAGTCGAATTCACGGGCCACAAAATCATAGTTCTCCCGAGCCACGTCGACGGAAAAATAAGGCCTGACGAGCTCCACATCCTGCTCCAGGCCGCCGAGGAGGCCGACAACAAGGAGCATATGGTAATCCCGGCCATCGTGTATATCACAATACCCACCGAATTCGGGACGATTTACAGTTCGCAGGAGGTCAAAGTGATTCACGAGGTGTGCAAGCAGCACAACTGCAAACTGTTCGTCGACGGTGCCAGACTGGGATATGCACTCGGAGCCGACGGCAACGACATAACCCTGAAGTTCCTGGCCGAACACTGTGACTGCTTCTACATCGGAGGCACTAAAGTGGGCGCCATATTCGGCGAGGCAGTAGTGTTCCCGCACAACAGCGCACCGGAGCACTTCTTCGCTTTTATCAAGCAGCACGGAATCCTGTACGCAAAGGGCCGCTTCACCGGTCTTCAGTTCGACACTCTTTTCACCGACGGACTCTATGAGAGCATCGGCCGGCACGCCGACGCCCTCGCCAGACAACTGGTGAATCTTTTCGTAAAATACGGTGTCGGAGAGCCTGTGGTCAAGTCGCCGACCAACCAGCAGTTCGTCATCCTCAGCCACGACGTGATGAAGAAACTCAGCGAGAATGTAGTGTTTGAAAAATGGGGAACATATGACGCAGGACATAAGATATGCCGCTTCGTCACCAGCTGGTCCACCACGCAGCAGGACATAGACGAACTGGAGCAGATATTGAAGTCAATGTAGTCAGCGCACTGCCAGAACTTTCCTGGCGGTATTCCATCCTTCCACCATCAGTTCGGCAACACCCCCGCGGGCAGGTGTGAGCATCACCGTCATTGTCCTGTGCGGGAGTATCGTGAAGAAATTGTCCGAATAGAGCGTTCCGCTCATCGGCTCGCCGTCGGCATCGCGCAGCTGCAGCCTGTTGAAGAAGGCTATCCTGCCGGAAGAGTTCTTCAAAGTGACTTCAATCCGGCCGTCTGACAGCGTGCGTGTCTTTACAGACACCGAGGCTTTCTTCATCTTTGCCAGAGATTCGAAACCTGACGAACAGGGGCCTGACAGGCTCTCCCGTCCTTCGAATTCGTCTTTCGAACGCCAGTAGAAGTTGTCCGAGAGGACGTTGCCTTTTGCGTCGGTGAGCGTGAGGCCGATGAAGTGCACGTCCGAGATGCTTTCAGGGAATTCCAGCTGCAGGATGTCGTCAGTGGCGCAGTCTGCCGCAATGTCTGTCCTTGCAGACCAGCTGCGTACCAGCCGGCTGTCGAGGTCGTAGAGGCTTGCCGTCACCTTGAGCCCCTGCCAGGCCGCAGGACTGTCATTCACCACGCTGACAGTGTTCTTCAGGTAGTCGAACTGAACGTGCAGCGGTTCAAGAGCGTGCATGGTGTGGTAGAGCGCGGCCGTCGGCTCGAGATACCAGTCCCACATACGTGCGCAGACCTGCACGTTGGGGCTGTTGTGATACCAGAAGAGCAGTCCTGAGCAGAAGCGGTCGCCGTCATCCAGACGGTTGTAGTTCCAGACCTCCCAGATGCTCTTGGCGTTCATAGCCCCCAGAAGCTGACCCTTGAAAGCAAATTCCTCGATATCTGAAGACTCGCCGTATTGATTCACCAGGTCTGCGTAGAGGGTCGACATCAGGTGAAATCCGTTTCCGTCGAGGTAGTCCCAGGTGGTCTTGTCGATTGGCCAGAGCTTGTCGGCCGGCATCATCTTGCGCAGATTTTCGATTACAGGCAGGGTTGGAGCTCCGTACTCAGGATTGAATCCGTCGACGCGGCTTCCGCGTTCCGAGGCTGTGTTGGTATAGTGGCACATAGGGTTGACCTGCTTGTAAGGGCTGCCGTCGTGCACGCCGTCGCACTCTGACTGCATCTGGTAAGGACGGGTGCCGTCGAGCTGAGCAAGCAGTTCTTCAGCCCCGGACATCTCGGTGCTCTCGTTGGAAGATACATAGAACGACAGCGACGGATGGTTGCGGATCCTCTTTACCGTCGATTCCATATTGTTGAAATAGACGGCCTCGTCACGGGGATGCCTGGTGTCGCCGGTCATCCAGAACTCCTGCCATACCAGGATGCCGTATTCGTCGCAGAGTGTGTAGAACAGGTCGCTTTCGGCGATTCCGCCGCCCCACAGACGCAGCATATTGATGCCGGACTGGGCGGTATAGGCAAGCTCTGTACGCATACGTGTGTCGTCGGTGCGCTGCATTGCCTCAGGAATCCAGTTACTGCCGCGTATAAAAATACGCTTTCCGTTGACTATGAAGACCTTGGATTTGTCAGGAGTATCCGTGGTGACAGTAACTTCGCGGATGCCGAAGGTGGTTTCCAGGGTATCGCTGACTTCGCCGTTTATCGAAACGGTCATCTTCAACCTGTAGAGGTTCTGTTCTCCTTTGTTTACCGGCCACCAGAGCTTTGGCGAACGGATCAGCAGCTGCGGGAATTCGTCTGCAGTGAAAGTGACGGTTCTGCGCTGGCCGCGGATGAGGCTGACGGCCTTTTCGAAGCTTATCCCTGTACCTTCGATTTCGCCCCGGACGAGGCAGTTCACGTTGTATCCGCGGTCATTCACGTTGTTGACGACTTCGACGGATATGGTCTCCGTCGCTCTGTCGTAATCCGGATGTGAGAGCTCAGATACCACAAAAGGGTTGCTGAGGCTGACATCGCCCTCCGAGTAGAGGAGGATTGACCGCCAGATTCCGGTGTTGCGGTCGCGGATGCCGTCGTCGAATGTGAAGTCCCAGCCGGCGGTCATAAGTTGAGTGGTGTTCCAGCCGATCTTGCCGTCGCCGCCGTTATGGTTCTCTCCCGGAGCGCCCCAGGACTTCTGCATCCAGCGTCCTGGTTCGTCGACAGGGTAGACCAGGACTGCCAGGGCGTTGCGGCCGTTGCGTACGATACAGTCCGTTACGTCGAAGATGTTGTCGTTGAACATTCCGGTCATTCCCCCGAGCATCTGGCCGTTCAGCCAGAACTCAGCCCTGTAGTTGATGCCCAGCGCCTGCAGGAAAACACGTTTTCCCGAACCTGCATCGGCACCTTCGAACTCTGTCCTGAACCAGTATGTGTACAACTCGCGGCCGGTATCGGCGAGGTCCGGAATAAGCCTTTCAGAGAGCTTGTTGGTAGTTCCATAATAAGGATCCGGGTAAACTCCGTTCTCAACCAGCGAAGTGAGGACAGTTCCCGGCACTATGGCGTCCTGCCACATAGAAGCGTCGAATCCAGCAGAGGAAATGTCTTTCGCGGCGGCTCTCACTTCACCGGCACGGCACATCTGCCAGACGTAGCTGCCGCCGTGGCCTTTGTGGGAATCGAGGGCTGTCTGGGCGGAGAGCTGGAAGCAGAGCAGCAAAAGGCTCAAGAGTGATAACGGCAGTCTCTTCATCGCTACTCGGCGGTTATCGAGTTCAACAGGGCGAGCTTGCCGTCGTCAATAAGTTTTATAATCAGTTCTCCGAAAAGAGTGTTCTGCCAGGCGAACCAGTCGCGGGTGTAGTTTTCAGGGTTGTCCTTGTTGAAAGATTCGTGGATGAAACCTTTGCCGGCGTCTGTCTTCAGGAGAGTCTCGATGCACCACTTTATTTCTGAATCATCCCTCGAAGTGAATGCTTTCATCATTATGCTCATCGGCCAGACCATGTCATAGCCGATGTGGGGGCCTCCGATTCCCTCGGCAGCAGTACCTTTGAAGAAATATGGGTTGTCTTCGCTCCACACGAAGCGGCGGGTGTTCTGATATATCTTGTCCTTGACGCTGACATCACCGAGATAGGCCATAGCGAGCAGACTCGGCACGTTGGCGTCGTCCATCAGCAGCTGGTTGCCATAGCCGTCAACCTCGAATGCATAAATCTTTCCGTATTTGGGATGTTTGTGGACTGCATATTTCCTGAGGGCGGACTCAACCTCGTCGGCCAGGGCGCGGCACTCTGCAGCCATAGTTGTCTCGCCGTTCACTGCGACCAGTATTTCAGCGGCCTTGCGCAGCGAAGTAACGGCAAAGAAATTCGAAGGGATAAGGTATTCGAAGACCGTGGCGTCGTCCGACGGCCTGAATGCGGAAGCGATGAGTCCCACAGGCTTCACGGGGTTGCCCCATCCGCTGTTGGACTTGGTGTCGGTCTGGACTGTAGTTTCGCGCTGGAAACGGTACGGGCCTCGGCCTTCCTTGCGCTGCTGTTCACGGAAAGTAGTGAGGATACAGCGGATGGCGGTGAGCCAGGTGTCTCCGAAGACTGAAGTGTCGCCGGTGGTCTTCCAATAATGGTAGGCCAGACGTATAGGATAGCAGTCGGAGTCTATTTCCCATTTGCGCTCGTGCAGGTTGGGATCCATCTTTGTGCGGTCTGACTGCCAGCCCGTGCCTGTCGGGCCGTCATTGAATGCGTTCGCGTAGGGGTCTATGCAGATAAGGCTGAACTGACAGTTGATAACTCCTGCAAGCATTTCACGGAGTTCCGGATCTTCGTTGGCAAGCTGGACGTAGGGCCACACCTGAGCACCCGAGTCGCGGAGCCACATCGCGTGGATATCGCCGGTATAGACGAAAGTGCGAGGCTTTCCGTCTTTGTCCTTGCCGAAATGGACGGTGGTGTCAAGGGTGTTGGGAAAGCAGTTAGCAAACATCCAGGCGAGTTTGGGGTTGGTCAGCATGGAAGTCACCTGTGTTATCTTGGCCTCCACTGCAGCGGAGCGGAACAGCCTGTCGCGCTCAGCAGGGCGCTGTGACGGATAATTCTGGCCAAAAGCCGACACGACGGCTGCCAGGGCAATCACTGTCGTCAGTATGCGTTTCATATCGAATAGGATTTAATGTCACGAATTTACGGAATTCCCTCTGCAGAATCAAATTAAGGCAGATATTGCTTTTTTTCTGATTTTTCTGTAGATTTGAAATAACCTAATACACTTACGCCATGAAAAAGCTATTAATCTTTCTGCTTGCTGCGACGGTCGCCGTCATTGCTGTGTCGGCTTGTGGAGCTGCCGGTATGACTGCTGCAGACAAGGCTCAAATAGAACAGACCGTCCAGGATCAACTGACGGCCAAAGACTATACGGTTCTCATCCAGCTTATGATTCCCCCTGTCGGTGCATCAAGAGCTGTCAGCAACTATTCCGTAAAAGTTTCCGGGGACACGCTCGTATCGTATCTTCCTTATATCGGTCAGGCATACAACCTTCCCTACGGCGGCGGCAAGGGGTTGGATTTCACTGCCAAGATAGGACACTATCACGACCAGGTTCTTCAGGACGGAAACCACAACATCATTATCAACCTGTCCAACGGAGAGGACATCTTCGTTTACAATCTCAACGTCTCTCCTAGCGGCAGCGCTTTCCTTACCGTTTCATCAAGGAACAGACAGACAATTTCCTACACGGGAGAACTGTACGTGCCGTAAGGGCTATCCTTCCAGTACCTTCTTGTTGCTGCCGCCTGAAATCAGACGCTTCGCAGTATTTTTGAGTTCTTCTGACTTGGCGAGCATAGCCTGGGCGCGCTCCTTGATCTCGTCGATGGCGCCGGGCTGTTTCTCCTTGCGCAGGAAATCAAGCTGTTGCTTGGACATCACTCGCTTGTATCCGTGGGCCTCAAGCGTCTTTACGGCAGTGTTGTAACCCACATAGAACAGCGATTCGATATTGCTCAGGTCATATGCGCTGTAGGATGACGTGTCTATATCGATGACTATATCAGCCCTTACTGCCTCTTCCATGGTGTTAGAGAGGAACATCAGAGAGAAGGAACGGATAGCGATGCTGTACAGACTGTCACGGTAGCGGATCTCGCCGGCCTGGTGCAAGTTTATGCCGATGACCTTTTCGCATTTATCTCGTATGGCGGAAACAGGAAGGTTCATCAGCACGCCGCCGTCCACAAAGTGTTCACCTTCGATCTTTATGGGTTGGTAGATGAGGGGAATGGCACAGGAGGCGGCCACGCGTGGGGCAATCTCCCCTTCTTCGAAGAAACGGACCTTGCCTTTCTCTACGCTCGTTGCTACGACCAGGGTCTTGACAGGAAGATCTTCCAGACGTTCATACGGAATTGTCTTCTGGAGATGTTTCACCAGCGGCTTGTTGCCGAAAACTCCGCCTTTCGGCATCTGGGTGCCGAGCAGGTCGCGGAAATCCAGCGAAGAAAAATTGTTTGCAATTTCGACAGGGCTCAGTCCGGCCGCATACATAGTCGCGGCTATGCTTCCTGCGCTCGTTCCGGCAACCATGTCCGCCTTGAGTCCGAACTCATAAAGGGCTTGCAGCGCACCGCAGTGAGCGGCGCCTTTCGCTCCGCCGCCGCTGAAGGCGAAGCCCAGCTTGCATTTGCGGTTTCTTCTGAAAATATTTCCCATATGTGCAAATGTACCAAAAGTTCGATGAAATTGGATATCTTTGCGCCGTCGTATAAGCCACCGCACAATGAGAGCACTGATTCAAAGGGTATCGCAGGCCAGCGTAACTGTCGACGGAAGCATTGTTTCAAGCATCGGTAACGGACTTCTTGTCCTGGTAGGAGTGAGAGCCGACGACGAAGGCAGCGACATCGACTGGCTGGTGCGCAAGATCGTGAACCTCCGCATCTTCGACGACGAAGAAGGAGTGATGAACCGCTCGGTGCTGGAAGTCGGCGGAGAAATCCTTTCCGTCAGCCAGTTCACCCTTATGGCAAGTTGCAAGAAAGGCAACCGTCCCTCCTACATCCACGCCGCCCCCGGCGAGATATCCGAACCGATGTACAGCAAGTTCTGCGTTGCGCTGTCGCAGGCTCTCGGCAAGCCGGTCGGCCGCGGAATCTTCGGTGCGGACATGAAGGTCAACCTGCTCAACGACGGCCCGGTGACAATATGGCTTGACAGCAAGAATCCCGAATAATATTATTTCAGATAACTATGGTAATCGATTTCAACAGCATAGAGACCACTGCCAACCCCCACTTCAAGGGCGGAGAAGGCGAAGTGCTTATCCAGACTGCAGTCGCCGACGGAAAGGTGAAACTTATGCGCATCACCATCCCGGTCGGAGCCAGCATCGGCCTCCATCCCCACTACGGCAACAGCGAAGAAATCCTTGTCCTGCAAGGCAAGGGTCACTTTATGACTGACGGCATAAGGGAAGACATCTGCGCCGGACAGGCACACTATTGCGAAGAAGGTGAAACCCACGGTTTCGTCAACGACGGCGACGTGCCGGTAGTTTTTTTTGCTGTGGTTCCGGACCGTTCTCAGGCCCCGTCCAAATAGGATCATTCCGAGCCGGAAGGCTTCAGTTCAGTCAGATATACGACACCATCCGATACTTTGAATCGTACGTTACGGCCTCCGAAAGTGAGGCCGTATTCGCGTTCCGGGTCGTCAATGTACTGCGGCCTGGGATCGCAGGCGAGCAGCTGTTTCAGGGCGTTCAGATCATCGGCTGACAAGCGTCCTGCAAGTTCCTGCGGCACGATGACCTCCAGAGGGGTCCATTCATTGCCGTCGACGAAGCCGCCGCGGGCATCGGGATGGCTGTCCGTATAAGCCACATATGGCTTTATGTCATAGATGGGAGTGCCGTCTGCCAGATCTGCGCCCAGCACGTGGATGACGCACTTGTCAGCATCGACCGACTCTATCTTCACGCTCGAAAGGCCTATGGGGTTCGGACGGAAGGGCGAACGGCTTGCGAACACCCCTACCCTCGTATTACCTCCCAGTCGCGGAGGTCGCACCGTAAGGTTTTCCGAAGGACCGTTAAGAGAGAATTCCCACACCAGCCACACATAATCGAAGCCCTCCAGCCCCCTCAGCGCATCCGGGCTGTCATATGGAGACACTAAACGCACCTCGCCCCTGAGATCAGGAGCGATTCCGCTCTGTCTCGGAACACCGAATTTGCCGGTGACGGGAGATTTGAAAAAAGCGATCGGCCGGATTTCCATCTGAAAAGGGATTCTCCGGCCGAAGTTAGCTATTTCTAAAGAGATTCTTCTACAGCGAGAGTGACAATCCAGCCATAAAGTTGATGCCCGGCATAGGATATCCGGCATTGATCTGATACTCCTGGTTGAGAAGGTTGTCGCCGCGTGCCCAGATTCCTAGCCAGTCTGTCAGTTGGTAGCTTGCATTCAGGCTCAGCAGGAAGAAACTCTCTTTCTGGGGGTTGGCGCCCACTGCAGTATAGAGGTTACCCACTTCCCTGCCGCCGGCAGAAACCTGGAGACGGCTGTTGTGATACTGCAGTCCGCAATATGCCGTAATTTCAGGAGCGGCCACCACGGGGTTCTCCATATGAAGCCAGCTGCCGTTGGTAACCAGGTTCCAGTTGTTGCTGATGCGCCAGTGAAGGTCGAGCTCTGCGCCGTAGTTCTCCACAGGGCCGGTATTGACGTTGAGGGGTTTGCCATCCACCATCTGGGTCTGTATCATATTGTCTCCCTTGAGGTAGAATACATTCAAGCCATAGGTGACATTCTCTCCTGCAGGCGCCTTCCAGGCCAGCTCGTAGTTCATTATGCGCTCGGGCTCCAGGTCAGCGTTGGCCGGACGGAAGAGGAACATCTCGCGGATGGTAGGCCTGCGGAAGCCCTTGCTCACCATAGCCTTCAATTCGCCCTTTCCGAGCCTGAATGCCAGACCTCCCTGCGGCACGAGTTCCATGCCAGACTGAGAGTGGTTATCAACCCTGAGACCGAAGTCTGCAGTCAGCCAGCTGGCCACATCCTGGCGGAAGTCGATGTATCCGGCAACTTCTGTTTCAGTCTTGTCCACCATAGGGTCAAGATCCTTGCCGGAAGCTATCTCCTGGTTCCATGCCTTACCGTAGATGCTCTGCAGGTCGAAACCCAGAGTGGTGGTGTTACCCGCAAAAAGGCCGAAACTCTGCCAGGCGGACAGGCCGGCAAGTGCATCGTTTGAGCGGAACCAGGTTGTCTGGGGAGCCGCCCCCTCGGCGTGTCCGTCATTGATCTTGTGGTCGCCGAAGTTGTAGTAGAGGCTCAGCGCACCGTCAGTCCTGTCGTAGTGGTTCTCCACGGCAACCGATGCTACGCCGCGGGTGATCCACTGGTCGGCGTCGAACAGCGGGGCGCTGGTCGCGCCGGGATATGAGGCGTTGAAATGGGTGATGTCCACATCTCCATAGGCGCTCCAGTTGTCTGAAAACTCGTAGCCTACCTTGGCATAGCCGCCGTACTGCTCGAAGCCCATACGAGGACGGTGGTTGTCGCTGCGAGCATACTGTCCCGATACGACTCCGCTTGTGCGGCCCTTGCGCACGCGGTTGCTCAGCACGCCCTGGAAGGTACCATAGCTGCCTGCGCCGAGGTTAAGGTCGGTGTGGACGCCTTCTTCCAGAGACTTTCTGGTGATGATGTTTACCACTCCGCCCATCGCGTTGCTTCCGTAGAGTACGGAGGCCGGGCCTCTAAGCACTTCCACGCGTTCCGTCATGAGCGTCTGGTATGAATCTGATATGGGGTGGCCGAAGATTCCCTGGTACTGCGGATGTCCGTCAATCAGCACCATCATCTGGCCGGAACCGCCTGAAAGGCCGCGGACGCTGATGCCACCTGCAGCTCCCGTACTGACGCCGTAGCCCAGCATAGCCCTTGAGGTGACGAAAATGCCAGGAACCAGCTCATCGAGAGTGGGAAGCACGTTGAGGCGCTGGGTAGATGCAAGTTCATTATGGTTTACGACGCTGATGGTCTGCGGCAGGAAGCCTGAAAGGGTTTTTGCCCTTGTGCCGGTGACTACCGCCTCGTCGAGATAATTGGTTGTGGTATCCTGAACCGCCGATGCTGCATTGGCGGTGAAAACACACACAAACAGGCCGGCCATAGCGGCTGACAATGTCAGAAGTTTCATGTTTATTTTCACTTTTTGTAACTTTGAGCGCAAAGATACACATGCGCAGCCCGCAATCTGTTTCACTTTTTGTCCATTTTATGTCACATATTTCACATCAGGGTGCACAAGTTTTCCTATGTCCTCAGGATTACATCTCACCTGCCGGATTCTATGGCAGCCATCACATCCATTTCATCTGTTTCACAGGCGAAGGATCCTTCAAATGCAATGGCGTCAGACATTCCTTTGCAAAGGATGACCTGGTAATATTGCAAGGAGACTCCGGCTGCACGGAACTGTTTTTCTCGGAGGATTTCAGCGGCAAGGCTCTCGCCGTGCCCAGAGGCTTCCTGCACAATGCCCATAATGGGAACGTCTGGACTACAAGCGGCTTCCTGCAGACAAAGGCCCATCCCGTAACCCGTCTGGAGCACGGGGAAAGGGAACTGCTGCTGGCGGACTTTGCCGCAATCGCGCAGCGTCTGTCCCGAACCGGAGATTTCGGCCGCCAGAGCCTCTACCACAGTTTCCAGGTCCTGATGTACGACATCTGGGACATCTACGACCACAAGGCTGTTTCAAGCCGCCTGTCGGGCAACGACGATGCCGCCTTCGTTTTCATGAGGTTCCAGGAGCTGCTTAAAGCGCATTGTGACAGCGAAAGGACTGTAGCGTGGTATGCTGACAAGTTGAACATCACTCCGCGCAAGTTGAGCCGTGTGTGTCTCGATGCGAGCGGCTCCGGGGCCAGCGAGTGGATCGGTCAGCACACTGCGTTGAGAGTCAAGGAACTGCTCGAATCCACCGACCTGCCTTTCGAAGAGATCAGCGACAGGATGAACTTTTCTAGCAGTTCATATTTCACACGCTATGTGACAAAAGTCTTTGGATCCACGCCGTCGGAGTACCGCCGCAAGATGAGGGCAAAATCCCGGCAATCCTGAACCATATCGGCATTTTGTGCTATATTTGCGCCGTTTTTGAAATTAATACACACACAATATGAAAAAGATTATTCTTGTCGCAGCATTCGCTGTCATTTCTGTCTTCGGAGCTTTTGCTCAGGAGAATGCATCAGTCTATTTTGACCCCGTACATAATATGAGGTTCGGTTATGCCGGTGTCCTCAATTCATCGGACAACAACCTTATGGGCGGTTTCGAATTCGGCCTCAATCTCTTCGAATTCGGAGTAAGGCCTTATAGCACAGGAGCAATCAGCCTTGGCGCAGACTTCATTGTTGATGAGTTCAACGCAGCAGAAGGCAACTACTTTTTATCAGAAGCGCACAAGACCGCCATCGTTTCTCCCCTGCTGTCTTTCAAGGACATCAGAGGTTCGCGCGCAGGAGTGCTGGCGTTCGCTTTCCCCCTCAATTTCACCCAGACAATCGGCGACAAACTGGCCCTCACATTAGGCGCATCAGCAAAGGTCAATCTCAATGCCGAGACCACCACTGACTATATCTCTGTATTTGACGACCGTTGCTCCCAGTCAGTAGCCGGTATCCATACCAACCGTCTGACTTATGACATCCACTTGGCTGTAACTTATGACGACTTCGGAATCTATGCCAGCTACAGTCCTATGAAAGTGTTCGAGAACGGATATGGTCCCGACTTCAACTTCTTCTCTGTCGGAGCTATCTTCAGAATCGATGAATAAATAATTCCATCATCATATGAAAAAAATACTTTTCTCCATAGCTATCGCTATGTTCTCTGTATTCGGAGCTTCAGCCCAAAGGTCTGACCTTATAACATCAGAAATTGGATCTAACTTGAGAGTCGGATATGTCGGTTCCGCAGACAACTCAAATATCGCCGGTGGTTTTGACTTGGGAATCAATATCATCGAAATCGGTGTCAATCCCTACAGTGGCAGTGCCCTCACCCTCGGTGCAGACTTCCTCCTGGACACCTACCATCCCACCAGCGGCAAATATTTCCTGTCAGCAAGCCATAGTACCGCCATCGTTCCTTCGATTTTCTCCAAAATCAAATATTCGACTGCCACAGTTCTTGGATTAGGAATTCCGCTGGACTTCACCCAAAGGCTGAGCGACAAGCTGTCCGTCTCAGTCGGAGCTTCAGCCAGAATCAATATGAACGCATCGACACGTCTTGTTTACACCAATTCTGACAACAAGTGGAATACAGAACGTGTATCAGGAATCTACACTAACCGCGTCACTTACGACTTGCACTTATCTGTCGACGTAGATGGTTTCGGAATCTATGCAAGCTACCGCCCGATGAATGTATTTGAAGATGGCCATGGACCCTCTTTCAACACCTTCGCAGTAGGGCTGATCTTCAAGCACTGATATTTCCACATATAGTCATAAAGCCGCAAAGCGTTTGCCTTGCGGCTTTTTTTGTATCTTGCGGAGAATTTCAAAAGACAAGCTGATGATGGATTTTGACATTTCCCAAGAAGGCCGGTACAAGGTGATTTCGAGCGAGTATCTGCTTAGGCTCGGACATTGGATGACTGTTCGCCGTGACTGCGTGGAGTTGCCCGACGGACGGAGGAATCCGAACTATTATGTAATGGAGTATCCTGACTGGATAAATGTGATTGCCATAACTAAAGACGGACGCTTCCTGATGGAGAAACAGTACCGCCACGGTCTCGGCATATCTGAATATGAGCTGTGTGCCGGCGTGATCGAGGAGGGGGAAGAGCCTCTCGATGCTGCGAAGAGGGAACTGATGGAAGAGACCGGGTATGCCGGAGGTGAATGGAAGGAGATAATGACGCTCTGTGCCAATCCGTCTTCCCAGAACAATCTGAGCCACTGCTTCCTTGCCGTCGGAGTGGAGAAGGTCGGCGACCAGCATCTCGACCCTACCGAAGCCATAGAGCCTGTGCTGATGACGGTTGACGAGGTGCGCGAGCTACTCAGGGGCGGCTATTGCAAGCAGGCTTTGATGACTGCTCCTCTGTGGAGATTTTTTGCAGAAAACCATTTGATATAATATGGACAACGAAGTATTGAAAGCCATCCGCGAGAGGCGCAGCATAAGACGCTACCTGCCCCAGCAGATCAAGGAAGAAGAGCTGAAGGCGGTCCTGGAAGCCGGTACCTGGGCTCCGACCGGCAAGGGCACCCAGGATCCTGTGATCATCGCAGTGCAGGACCCGGAGATTTGTGCAGTCCTGAGAAGGCTGAACGCAGAGGTATGGGGCAAGGTGAATATGGACCCTTACTACGGCGCCCCGACAATTATCCTGGTCTTTTCGAAGGCCGACAACCAGAATTGCGTGAAGGACGGATCCCTTGTAATAGGCAACATTCTCCTGGCTGCCCACAGCATAGGCCTCGGCGCCTGCTGGATCAACCGCTGCAAGGAAATGTTCGAAACGGAAGAAGGCCGGCAGCTCGGACAGCGTATCGGCGTTCCCGATGGTTATGAAGGTGTGGGCAGCGTTTCGCTCGGCTATATAGAGCATGCTGCTCCGGCTCCACGTCCCCGCAAAGTTGACTACTACAAGATTGTATAATGACATCCCTCGCAATCTTCGACTTTGACGGGACCCTCGGCGACACCACGGGCATCATCCTGACTACTATGGCCGCGACCTTCAAGGCTATGGGCCAGCCGCAGCTCAGCGATGCTCAGTACCGGAGCGTAATCGGCCTTCCGCTCGAGAAATGTTTCAGCGCCCTTCTGCCCCTTGACGAGGAAGGCGAAGCCGCCTATGCTGCAGCTTACCGCAGGATGTTCGACGAGCTGGACAAAAAAGGCGTGGTGACGCTTTATCCGGGAGTGCTCGAGACTCTGACGATGATGAAAGAACAGGGCGTCAGGCTCGCGATCGCAAGCAGCCGCCACCGCCACACTCTTGACCGCTATGTGTCCGAGCTTGGCCTTGCCCCGCTGATCGAGATGACAGTCGGCGCTGACGACGTAACAAGGGCCAAGCCCGATCCCCAGCCCGTGAATATCATTCTTGAGGCCTTGGGAGTTCCGGCTTCGGAGGCCCTGATGGTAGGAGATGCGCCGTTTGACATATTGATGGGCAAGGCGGCCGGCTGCAGGACCGTGGCTGTGACATACGGCAACGGCACTGCTGATGATTTGAAGGCTGCAGGGGCTGATTTCCTTGCTGACAGTTTTAACGATATCATTCAGATTATAAGATGAATAAACGAGTATCCTTTCTGTTGCTGATTCTTGCATTTACTGCCGGCAGTTCTCTGTGCGCCAGTGCAATGAGGCCGTTCAAGGCGCCAAAGGAAATACCTGTCCATGAAATAGAAGTCCCGCAGGCGGATACGGTTGAAGCGGTGCTGGCTGCTGTCGATACTGTTGTCACGGCGATGGCCGATACAGATACTGTCCAGGCCGAGCAGGCTGAGGTATGGGTCAGACCGGACATACGTCCGGCACCGCTCCAGCGTGGCGACACAATAGGCATCTTCGCCATATCGAATTATGCGGACAGTGCGGCCCTCGCATATGGAATCTCTTTGTTCCAGGACTGGGGGCTCAACGTCAAGCTGGCTGACAATATATACAGAAGAGGCGGCAAAAGCCGATATGACGGCACTCTGGAAGAAAGGATAAACTCGATGCAGGCCCTGATGGACGACCCTCAAG
Source organism: Bacteroidales bacterium (assembly GCA_017561885.1). Taxonomy (GTDB): domain Bacteria; phylum Bacteroidota; class Bacteroidia; order Bacteroidales; family UBA932; genus Equibacterium. The sequence goes on from JAFZBF010000041.1 coordinate 97,097, forward strand.
TCAAGGCCCTCATTTCAGTTCGCGGCGGATACGGTGCAGCGCTGGTTATACCTCATCTGGATTATACTAAATTGCTGGAGCATCCGAAATGGGTTGTGGGATACAGCGATGTGACGGCTCTGCATATCGTGCTGAACAATATGGGACTGGAGACCATCCACGGTCCGATGGCTACCCGTATAGAAGGGGACAATCTTTCGATATCCTTCTTGCACGAAGCTCTTTTCGGAGACGTCAAGGGGCTTACGATACCCACCAATATCAACTGTCGCGAGGGTGAGGCCACCGGAAGGCTGGTCGGCGGCAACCTGTCTCTTATCTACAGCCTGCAGGGCACGCCTATGAACCTTGACATGAAGGATGCAATCCTTTTCATCGAAGATGTCGACGAAGACAGCTATGCGATAGACCGTATGCTCCAGAACCTGCTCCTTTCAGGAAAGCTGGATGAAATAGCCGGAATAATCGTGGGGCAGTTCACGAATTTTGACGATGCGAAAGGCATGGATCTGTCACTCCCGGCTCTCATCTATTCAAAGATCGGGGACAGACAGATTCCTGTGATGTATCAGATTGATGCAGGACACGAATGGAACGCCCATAAGAGCGCTCCTAACTATTCGCTGTACCTGGGTCGCCGAATCCACCTGAAGGTGGACCGGGACATAGCGTACTTCGAATATCTCGATTAGGCGTCTTTATTCTCTTCGCCTTCTTTCTTTGAAACGAGGTTGTCGAATTTGGCCTTGGCCTTGTCGGCAGCTTCTTTAACCTCTCCCTTCATTTCGGCGAATTTCTCGGGAGCCTTGCTCTTGAGCTCTTCAGCTTTGGCTTTAGCCTTGCCTGCGGCTTCCTTGACGTCTTCTTTCATTTCGGCGAACTTCTCGGGAGCTTTGCTCTTGAGCTCTTCGGCTTTGACTTTGGCCTTTCCGGCAACTACTTTGGCATCTTTCAAAGCTTCGTCGATTCCGTGGCCGATCTTTTCACCGATTGAAACCTTACCGTCCTTGTTGAGGTCCCTGGGGTCGAATTCCTGTTTGTTCTCTTCCATTTCCGTATATTTTTGATGTTCAACTATTTTTTATGCGATACTATTGAACCGTCCATCCCTTCCAGAAGGTCCCAGACACGTTCTTCATAGTCTATGTGCTTCGTGCTGAGTTCTATGACTGCCTTGTAGGTCTTTCCCTCGTCTTCGTTCATCAATTCAAGGTCATAGGCACGGATTACGACTCCGTCGGACTTGACATTATCGACGAAAGCCTTGATCTTACCCTTGTCAGACGATTTCATCGTAATTGTCAGCTGGCGCTTGTTCAGCTTTCGGTCTATGATCAGAACAATCTCAAGAGCGATGAGCACCATCACGGTCGTTACGACAGCGAGTTCATAGTGCCCTACTCCGCAAGCTATTCCGATTGCTGCAGTGACCCATAGACCGGCTGCAGTAGTAAGGCCGTGGATAACGTTTTTCTGGAAGATAATAAGTCCTGCTCCTATGAAGCCGATGCCGGATACGATCTGTGCGGCCATACGAGACGGGTCGTACCTTGCTATGGGAATCAAATCCGCGACTTTGTCATAACCGTAGGCTGATATCACTGAAAGCAGCGTGCTGCCCAGGGCTACGAGGAAATGTGTGCGGAATCCTGCTTCTTTCGCCCTTTTCTCCCTCTCAAGACCGATTATCCCTCCGAGGAGGCCTCCCAGCAATACCCTGAGGATCAATTCTAACGTCAGACTCATTGCGGTTGTTTTTGTCTAGTGTGCAATACATCAAAAATAAGCAAAATCATTAAATTTGTCCACATATGGAGACACAAATTTCAATGCCGGACCTGCTGCAGTTCTACACCGGACTGGCCGAGCACAACGAAAAGAAATGGTTTGACGAGCGCAAACCGCTATATCTGGCCATCAAGAGCTACTATGAAAATCTGGGGATGGAAATCCTCGCCGGTTTGCAGAAAAATGATCCTGACCTGGCCGGGCTTGGCCCGCGCGACATTACCTGGCGCATCTACCAGGACCAGCGTTTTCACGACCGTCCGCCTTACAAGAGCTGGTGCGGTCTATATTTCGCAAAGGGCGGCCGCAAGTCGCACTATGCTGGTTATTATCTGCATATAGAGCCGGGCGAAAACGAGTTCTTCCTCTGCGCCGGCCTCTGGCGCGAAGAGAAACTCATCATCAAGAGCGTCCGTGAAGAGATTATGCTGAACGGAGCAGAGTTCGACAGGGTTGCGAACCCCGGCAAGGGATGGAGCGTGATGTGGGACGGTGCGCTGACCCGCCCTGCGCAGGGATGGCCTGACAACAAGCCCTGGTCAAAGTACTTCCGGCTGAAACAGTTCCTGATAATGAAGCCGATCGATACAGATTATCTGCTCCGTCCGGACCTGGCGAAGCGTGTAGCCGGCGACTTCAGGACCGTCGTAGATTTCGTACGCTATCTCAACCGCCCCGTGGACTACGCCATCGAGGAATGGATGTAGGCTGCCGCTATGCGTAGCTGTGCATTCCTCCGAGGATGAGATTCACCCCGTAATAGGTGATCAGCACGGACAGGAAGGCAAGGATTGTGTAAATGTGGTAGAATGCGGGCTTGCGGAAAGCCTTGATGGAACGGGCGTGGATGCTGAAGGCATAGACCAGTATTGTAATCAAAGCCCATGTCTCCTTGGGATCCCAGGCCCAGTATGAACCCCAGCTGATGTTGGCCCAGACCGCACCGAGGAACGTGCCGAAGGTCAGCAGGAATACCGCCGGAGTCACAATAACCTTGCTTAGGTTCATCAGGCTGCCCTTAGCCTCGTCTCCCTTTACAATCAAGCCCATGACACCGTTCAGCATAACCAGGCCAAGCAGCGTATACGCGATCATCATGCTCAGCACGTGGATTGACAGCAGCGGACTCTGCAGCACCGGCATCAGGTGGGTCAGGCGAGGATTTGCCCCGGACATCGTAGCCATCAGCATCGTGAATCCCGCCAGCAGGAAGCCAAGCGGCTGCAGGAGCGGCATCTTGCGGTAGAGCAGCGACATCGCCAGAGTGGACATCCACGCAATCAGCATCATCACACAATAGGTGCCTGTGAACGGCCCGTGGCCCGAAGCAAACCAGCGCAGGGCAAGCACTGCCGTCAGATAGGCAAACAGCAGCCACGAAACCACGGCCAGCGCCTTCTGGAGTCTGGCTGGAGTTTTCTTGCCACGTGAGAGCCATATTCCTGACAGTACAAAAAGAATGATGCCTATAGTTATGGAGAGCATAAACTGCATCCTCGGCAGGCAGATGGCGTTGTACGCCCTTTCAGCCTTGATTCTGGCTGAAGAGGGCAGCACAGAAGCAGCGTTTTTCTTCTGATATTTCTTTATCTGTGAGGCAATCCTTCTGACCTCCGCCCAGTTGCCGGAGCGGGCTTCCTCGCGGAGCAGCCCGATACTCCCGCGGATAAATGCCTCTTCGCCGGCCTCCAGTTCAGGCAACGGGTCTTCGCAACCGAACCATTTTACATAGCCTTCAAGAGGAAATATCTTGAATGCAGCACCGCTTGTCGCCTGGGAACGGATGCTGTACTTCTCCTGCTCCTTCGAAGTACCTCTCTCCTTCTGCTTTATCCTGAGGGGCCTCGCCTGCCACTCGTCCGGCCAGAACAGCCATCCGGTCATCACCTGTTCGGCGGTGAGACCGTCCGGCGACGCTTTGCCATAGGCCTTGAGGCAGTAGTCCCTCGCCTGTGTCTGGAGGGGACAGATGCGGTCGTTGTAATACACATACAACTCCCCTATCTCCTTCGCAACATCTTTAGGCGCCACGGGAAGCCGTGAGCCGGCTGCCTGAGAGAACAGAGGCATAAGCAGCAGCGCCACTGCCGCGGTCAGCTTGCGAAGTGCCGCACGCCACTGGCTGTCCTTCTGGAAGAAGAAGCCGAGCATCGAAATCAGCAGCAACAGATAGCCGGTGTATGTAATGGCCACGCCCCACACATCCCTGCTGACAGCCAGCACTGATGTCTGCAGGTCATCCTCATAATCGGCCTGATACATCCTCCAGCCCTTATGCTTGCCGATGTTGTTCATCGAAATCTCCAGCCGGCTGCCGTCGTCGAGATCCACCAGGCTGCGGTAGTCCGAAGGGGCCATCGAGCCGGGGTAGCGCTCTATCTCGAACTCGCGCAGCGTAAGGCTGAAAGGCAGCTTGAGAGATTTGCCCAGCTCCGTCACGACGGTAGAGTTAGGCACACCGCGGTCGAGACTTATCATCCCCTCCTTGCTGAAAAGATGCGTCACCAGCGCTCCTGCAAGAATGACAGCAAACGAACAGTGGAGCAGCGTAGTGAAGAAAGCCTTCACATTGCTCTTGAACAGCAGCACCAGTCCGGAAACAGCCATCACAGCCCATAATGCGATGAATGCGGGGTTGTAATAGATAAGATTGAAAGAAAGATCCGAACCCAATGGCTTCTCTATGAAAGTGGCCGCCACCATCGCGAGGATGACGGCAGCCAGACTTCCGTATGAAATGAGCTTCAGCGTCTTTATTTTCATCAGATCGAATTGATAAATTCAACCACAGCGTCCCTGTCTTCCTTGCTCAGGTTATAGAACTTCTCTGGCTAACGGCTACTCGGCAGGACTGAACTGGTCTTTGCCTACACCGCAGAGGGGGCATACCCAGTCTTCAGGAAGGTCTTCAAAGGCAGTGCCGGGAGCGATTCCGTTGTCGGGATCGCCGGCCTGGGGGTCGTACTCGTAACCGCAGAGATCGCAAACGTACTTCTTCATATTGGTAATGATTTATAGTGATTTGTAATGATTCAGACATACTAAGATAGAAAGATTCCTTGCAAAATACTAAATTTGCCGCCGGTAAAACTGATAAAAACATCTAATGGACAAGATAGTTACTTTCGGTGAGGTCATGCTCCGGCTTGCAACCCCCGGTTATGAACGTTTCGGACAGGGAAATACGCTCTCAGCCACCTTCGGCGGCGGAGAGGCCAACGTGGCAGTATCGCTCGCAAACTACGGCATGCCGGTGTCTTTCGTCACCAGGCTTCCTGAAAACGACATAGCGAAGGCCTGCGTCAGAGAACTAAGGGGCTTCGGTGTCGGCACTTCCGACATAGTTTACGGCGGCGGACGCCTTGGCATCTACTTCCTCGAGACAGGAGCGGTCAGCCGCGGCAGCAAGGTCATCTACGACCGCGCCGGCTCTTCGATAGCTGAAATCAAGCCCGGTATGATCGACTGGGACAAGGTGCTTGAAGGCGCAGGCTGGTTCCACTGGACCGGCATCACGCCAGCCATCTCAGAAGGTGCGGCAGCCGTATGCCTCGAGGCCGTGAAGGTCTGCAACCGCAAGGGCATCACCGTTTCCTGCGACCTCAACTACCGCAAGAACCTCTGGAAATGGGGCAAGAGCGCGATGGAGGTCATGCCCGAGCTGGTAGCCTGCTCCGATGTGGTTCTCGGCAACGAGGAAGACGCATCGAAGGCTCTCGGAATCACTCCCGAGGGTGTCGACGTAGCTGCCGGAAAGGTCGAGGCCGAAGCATATCTGTCTGTTTCGAAGCAGATAATGGCCCGCTTTCCGCGCTGCAGGAAGGTGATTACAACCCTGCGCGGCTCGATCAACGCCAACGACAACACCTGGGCCGGAGTGCTCTACGACGGAAAGCAGCTCTTCAAGTCGCACGAGTACCGCATCTCCCACATCGTCGACCGCGTCGGCGGCGGAGACTCGTTCATGGGCGGTCTGATCTACGGCCTGCTGAACTACGACAGCGACCAGAAGGCTCTCGACTTCGCAGTGGCAGCATCTTGTCTGAAACATACAATCTACGGTGACTACAACCGCGTCACCGTGGAAGAAGTGGAAAAACTTATGGGCGGCGATGCCTCAGGGCGTGTTGCCAGATAAATACATACGATTATGAGCAGATTCAAAAGGCTTCACGTTCTCAATACATTCATAGAGACAGGTATAGTTCCCCTGTATTACAACTCCGACGCAGAAATCGTCAAGAAAGTGGTCAAGGCCTGCTATGACGGCGGCGCCCGTGTTTTCGAATTCACCAACCGCGGCGACTTCGCCCACGAAGTGTTCGCAGAGGTCAACAAGTGGTGCGCGAAGGAATGTCCCGAGATGATTATGGGCACCGGTTCAGTATGCGACCCCGCCACTGCAGCCCTCTACATCCAGCTCGGCTCGAACTTCATAGTTTCGCCCAGCCTCAACCCCGATATGGCCAAGGTCTGCAACCGCCGCAAGATTGCGTGGATTCCCGGCTGCGGTACCCTGAGCGAGATCAACATGGCAGAAGAACTCGGCTGCGAGATCGTCAAGATATTCCCGGGCGCTGAAGTGGGTGGTCCCAGTTTCGTCAAGGCAGTCAAGGGCCCGTGCCCGTGGACCGAACTGATGCCTTCCGGCGGAGTGACTCCTGAAAGGGAAAGTCTCGAGGCTTGGTTCAAGGCCGGTGTAGCCTGCGTTGGTCTCGGCTCGAAACTCACTCCCAAGGACGTTATCGCCAAGGGTGATTTCGGCTTCATCGAGAAGAAAGTGAGGGAAGCCCTCGCTATCGTAAAAGAATTGAGATAGTTCGCTATGGTAAAACTTGAAAAGGCGTTCCGCTGGTTCGGCGACAAGGATGCCGTCACTTTGGACCATATGGTGCAGATGGGGATCGAAGGTGTCGTCACAGCACTTCACCACCTTCCTACCGGAGTCGAATGGCCGGTGGCCGCTATCCGCCGCAGGAAAGAAAGCATAGAAGCGAAAGGAATGCGCTGGAGCGTGGTAGAAAGCGTGCCTGTTTCAGAAGACATCAAGATCGGGGGCCAGAGGCGCGACGAGCATATCGAGAATTACCGCAAGACCATCCGCAACCTCGGCAAGTGCGGCATCGACACCGTATGCTACAACTTTATGCCTGTACTGGACTGGTGCCGTACTATTCTTGACTATCCCCACATCGGAGGAGGCATCGGACTGTGCTTCGACTATCCCACTTTCGTGGCGTTCGACGTCTTCATCCTGAAAAGACCCGGAGCTGAGAATGACTACAGCCAGCAGGACCTCGCTGATGCCGAGAAGGTCTTCGCGGCGATGACTCCCGAGCAAGCCGAGACTCTCTGCTACAATATCATCGTGGCCACCCAGAGTTTCATCAACGGTGCTGTCGACAGTTCGGCCAGCGACTATAAAGATATTTTCCTGTATTATATCTCGCGCTATTCCAATATCGACAAGGAGCAATACCGCGCAAACCTGAAATACTTCATCGACAGTATCATCCCTGTCTGCGAAGAGTACGGCGTCAATCTGGCCATCCACCCCGACGATCCGCCCTACCCTATCCTCGGAATGCCCCGCATTATGGGTTGCTACGACGATATGGAGTGGCTGGAGAAGGCCAACCCATCTACGCATAACGGCATTACCTTCTGCACCGGTTCGCTCTCGGGCAGGCAGGATAACGATATGGTAGAGATGGCTTCACGTTTCGCTGACCGCATCCACTTCCTTCACTTGCGCAATACGAAATACATCGGCCATACCCGCAGCTTCTATGAGTCTGGCCACCTTTACGGCGACCTGGATATGCCTGCAATAGTGGAGGTGTTCATGCGCGAGCAGAGGCGCCGCATCGCAGTCGGCCGACCTGACTGGCGTATGCCGGTGCGTCCTGACCACGGAATCCGCATTCTCAACGACCTTGACGCTGACAGATACAACATCGGTTATCCTCTCAACGGACGCCTTCGCGGCATCGCGGAACTGGACGGCCTGATGGTCGGAATCGACAGGTTCCTGGACTAAGTTGCCTGGCCAGGCTCCGAGCTATCCAATAAGACATGGGATAGGTCTGACTCTGTTTTGGGATAGGTGTGCCTCTATTATGGGGTAGGTCCGATGAACTACCCGGGACCTACACCACTGGAAGTATCTGTAGGGCCATTTCCTGGGGTAGGTCCCAACCATTCCAAAGGACCTACACCATTCTACCCCGGGACCTACACCAACGCCCTGCTAGAAAACGTACTTGATGATATCATAGAGCATGATGCCGCTCGTGATGAGCTTGGCACCGGTGCCTGACATGAAACCCAGGAAAGCGCCGAGGCTTGCCTTGAAGGAATCCCACACTCCCCTCTTTGCGAAGAAGAACTCACCGATGAACGCGCCGCCAAGCGAGCCGATGATGATGCCGAAGGGCGAAAACATGCCGACGAAAAGGCCTACGATCGCACCCACGCTGGCAGCCCTGTGGCCGCCGGTCACCTTGGTGAACCACGCCGGCACGAAATAGTCGAAAATGGTCACAATCACCGTGATGGCCAGCCAGATCAGAAGGAAACGCGTAGTCATAGGATCCGCCACGCCTCTCTGTCCGGAGAAATAGACAAGCAGGAGTCCGGCCCAGCTGAGCGGGGGGCCGGGAATACCCGGTATTATGCTGCCGGCGATTCCGGCAAGACCGAGGAGCAATGCAAAAACACAGAGTACGTCCATAATATCATTCCGCATGCGCGGCTCTTGACTTGTTTACAATCCATACACCGGCGAAGACCAGCAATATCGCAAGCACCTTCTGCCAGCTTAGCACATCCAGACCCGCGATGATGCTCACCACCACAGCTATGATCGGCTGAAGGTAGGTGTACATACTCACGATTGTCGGCCTGAGCCTGCGCTGTCCCGCAGGTATCAAAAAATAAGCCACTATGGTGGCGAAGACCACTACATAACCTATCTCCAACGCCAGCCGGGGAGTGACGGCCGCATAATCTACGGCCAGGATGGGCTTCAAAGACAGCGGTATAGCCACCACCGCAGAGAACAGGAACATCCACTTCATCAGCGTGACGATACCGTATTTCTGAGTCAGCGGCCTGAAAATGCCCAGATATGCACCGAAGGTGAAGCAGTTCAGCAGAATCAGCACAATTCCGCCCGGAGTCGAAGTCTGAAGTCCACTCTTGAAATGAAGCGAAGTGAATATCAGCAGCAAAGCTCCGGCCAGAGAGGTCACCACACCCAACACTTTCTTGCCGGTGATCGGTTCCTTGAGAAAGATGGCAGCGAAGACCATCGCCCACAACGGAGTCAGGGACCCCAGGATCGAGCAGTCGATGGTCGATGCCATTGTGATACCCTTCAGGAAGGTGTATTGCGGCAGCACAAGACCAATTATGCCGGCCAGCGCCATCAGGCACACATCATTGAAAGGCGCCTTCTCCCCTTTGGCAAAAAGCGACATCAGCCAGAAAGCGGCCGTCGCGGCGAACATCCTGATCCCGAACAGAGCCTCTGGCGACACAGTTACCGCATTCGCGATATCCTTGCAGAACACGATGTTCAGCCCGAATATCGTGTACGCAGCTGCACACGCCAGATGTCCCGTCAGTTTGGAGTTCATGGGGACAAAGATAGTCAATACTGGGAAATGGCGGTTTCTGGGAACAGAACAGAAGAAGTTATCTTCAGTTTTTATATCTTCGGCACGATTATCGCGTTTAGACCGTCTAAAACCATCATTAAAAAATGAAGAAGATGTTCACCTTGACACTTATAGCCGCCACGATGCTGGCAACGGCCTGCGACAAGGATCAGCCGCAGAAGACCGGGGATAACGTACGCAATGACATCGTCCTGACCAAAGCACAGTCTGAACTTTGCAGACAGACAAACGATTTCACCTTCGACTTTATGAAGATACTGACAGACAAGGAGAAGAAGGATATTAATATTTTCGCTTCACCGTTCAGCCTCCAGACTGTACTTGCAATGACGGCCGAAGGCGCCGCAGGCGACACGCGCGAAGAGATGGTCAAAGCCCTCCGGCTCGACAAGTATAGCGAGGAAGAGGTCACCGAATATTTCAAGACCCTTATACCTGCCTTGGAGAGCGTTGACAAGACCACAGTGATGGAGATTGCCAACTCCTTCTGGTCAAAAGAATCTATAAAAATCAAGGAAGACTACGCAGCGAAGCTCAAGGCCAATTATTATGCAGAGTGCAAGACCCTAAAAAACGACATTTTGAAAGCTGCCGCTGAAATCAACAGCTGGTGCAGCAAAAAGACCCACGGGATGATCAATCAGGTTGTCGACCAGGTTCCTGCCGACCAGATGGTCGCCCTGGTCAACGCCATCTATTTCAAAGGCGAGTGGAGCACCCCTTTCTCAGAGTCATCAAATTATGACGACAACTTCACCAACCAAGACGGCAGCACCAAGAAAGTCACACTGATGAGCAGGAGCGCCAATATGTCCGTATATGTCGGTAAAGAAGCCTCGGCCCTCAATCTGGCCTACGGCAACGGAGCATACGTGATGACCGTGATACTTCCTGACAAAGGAGTAGATGTTAACACGATCGTGGCAGGCCTCGATGAAGACACATGGAGCAACTACCGTTTCGGAGGCAGCAGATATGAGGTGACCGTCTCACTGCCCAAGTTCGAGACCGAATACACTGCTTCAGGCCTCTGCATCGCCACTCTGGAAGATATGGGTATGGAAAAAGCCTTCACCCGTGCAGCCAATTTCTCAGGCATCAGCGACACCGGCCTCTTCATTGACCAGGTAATCCACAAGGCCAAGGTCAAAGTGAATGAAAAAGGAACCGAGGCGGCCGCGGTGTCATATGTCGGGATGCGACTGACAAGCGCGATACCGCCTCAGGAGCATATTTACTTCAAGGTCGACCGTCCGTTCATCTACGCCATCAGCGAAGTCAGCACGGGAGCGATCGTCTTCCTTGGAATTCAGAGGCAATTCTGATGACGTTATCTTTCAACTCCGACAATAAACGGAGCATCGCCATCTTCAGGAACACAGACATAGACTGCGACGGGAGAAGCCTCTCCGCCGAAGCCCATCGTCGATGCGCAGTTGAACACCCACTGCTCGGGATCCTGATCCTGGACTGAATAAGTTTCGGGAGTCAGGGGAAAACGGTTGAAATCGGCCATTGCAGCCTGGAACACTTCCATAGCCTTGCTGCCCTCCTCCACCGGAAGCTTCTCTCCAAAAGTAGCCACGGCTGTCGGGTCGTTGGCGAGGAAAGCTGCCACGAGACTCCTGGCCTTCGGTGCGTTGTTCTGCCTTACTCCAAGTGAATTCAGGATAACAGCGTCGGGGCACAGAGCCTTGAGGTCTCTCACGCTGTCAAAGCGGCCGCCCGTACCATAGGTGCAGAACGGAACAACCTTCTTGCCTGCAAGATTGTACTTTGTCAGGAATGATTTCATAGGAAGCGCGATGGTACCGAACCAGATGGGGTAGCCCAGGTAGATGGTGTCATACTTGCCGAGGTCGACCTTCATGTCACCGAGTTCCGGAAGTATGCCGGCCTGCATCTGTTTCTGGCAAATTTCAATGGTCTGGTTGAAATCGAGAGGATAGTCCTCTTTCAAGACAACCTTGATCATATCGATGCCGAGATCTTCAGCTATTGCTTTGGCCACAGTCTCGGTGGTTCCGGTCTGGGAATAATAGATGACAACAGACTTGCCTGACTTGTCACCGCAAGATGCGAGCAACAACGTTGCCGCCATAATCAATAACAGTTTTTTCATGGTTATATCGTTTTATCAGAACCCGAAATACGTATTGGCATTGTTGTAAGAGATGTCTGAAACCATCTTGTGGATGAACTTCATCTCGCTGCGCGGCAGTTTGCCGTCCTCGATATCCTTTCCGAGAACATCGCAGAGGATGCGGCGGAAATAGTCGTGGCGGGGATATGAGAGGAAGCTGCGGGAGTCTGTCAGCATACCGACGAAGCGGCTCAGCAGACCGAGAGATGACAGCGCGTTGATCTGCTTGCGCATGCCGTCTTCCTGATCTAGGAACCACCAGCCGCTGCCGAACTGCATCTTGCCGGGAACCGTACCGTCGTTGAAGGTGTATGCCATAACGGTCAGCACCTCGTTGTCCTTCGGGTTGAGGCAGTACAGGATAGTCTTTGCAAGGGCGTCGTTCTTTGCAAGGCGGTCGAGGAACTTGTGGCCGGCCTCTGCCATCGGCAGGTCGTTGATTGCGTCGAAACCGGTGTCAGGACCGAGCTTCTTGAACATCTTTGTATTGTTGTTGCGGATCGGGCCTACGTGGAACTGCTGTGTCCAGCCGCTCTTTGCATCCATAACTCCGAAGTCGAACATCAGTGCGCTCTGGAACTTGTCGAACTCCTTCGGTGTAGGCTTCTTGCCGGCAAGGGCGTTCTTGAAGATTCTGTTGATTTCAGTGGCTGTATAGTCGGCGGCATGGAAAGTATCCATTCCGTGGTCGCTCAGGCGGCAGCCCATACTCTCGAAGAAATCGTGGCGTTTCTGAAGGGCCTCGAGCAGGTCACGGTAGCTCTTGATTTCCATTCCGGCAGCCTTCTCAAGCTTGCCGATGTACTCTTTGTATGCCTTGGGGTTGTCGACTCCCAGAGCCTTGTCGGGCCTCCAGGCGGGAAGCACCTTGGTACCGAACGGATTGGCAGCGATTTGTTTGTGGTATTCCAGGTTGTCGACAGGGTCGTCGGTGGTGCAGACTATCTTCACATTGGAACCCGTCATCAGTTTCTGTGCACGGAAATCCTCGGTAGCGAGCTTGGCGTTGCACTCCTCGTAGATTTCGCGGGCTGTGGAAGGATTCAGCACCTTGTCGATACCGAAGATGCGTGAAAGCTCGAGGTGAGACCAGTGATACAGCGGGTTGCGCATGGCATACTGAAGGGTCTCGGCCCATTTCTCAAATTTCTCCCAGTCGGACTTGTTGCCGGTGATGTATTCCTCGGGAACGCCGTTGCCGCGCATTGCGCGCCACTTGTAGTGGTCACCGCCAAGCCACACCTCAGTCATATTCTTGAACTGGGTATTCTCGGCAATCATCTTGGGAACCAGATGGCAGTGGTAGTCGATAATCGGCATCTTCTCGGCACTCTCGTGATACAGTTCACGGGCAGCGTCCGTAGTCAGCATAAAATCTTTAGTGATGAACGGGGTCATATCTTGCGTATTTTTAAATTTATAGATCGATTCTTACAAATTTATTCAAAATATGTCTTTCAGGCAAGACAGAAATCCAGTTCCTCGGCAAGTTTGGCGCGGTCGAGATGCTGGCCGATGAAAACCAGCTTTATCATACGGTCGCCACACTCGTCGTCCCAGTCCATAGCAAGCGTTGGGTCTTCCATCATCAGCGCCTCGAGCTCGTCTGCCGGAGCAGTGGCGTACCACTGTCCTATCTCACGCAGCTGTTTCTGGCGGCCGCTCTGCTCGAAGAGGTACGACATATCGTTGTTGTCGGTAAACCAGCAGATGCCCTTGGCGCGGATGATGTTCGACGGCCATTGCTTGATGACGAAGCGGTCGAACTTGTTGACGTCGAACGGACGGCGGCGGTAGTATACGAAAGTTCCGATGCCGTATTCCTCCTCTTCCTCGCTCTCCTCCTCATCCTCAATCGGTTTGCCAAGCTCCTTGATCCAGGCTGCCGACAGGCTGGCCTTGTCGAAATTGAAGCTGTTGGTGTTGAGTATCTGCTGCAGCGCCACATCTGCGAACTTGCATTCCACGATCTCTGCAGTCGGCTGGATGGCGCGCACCACAGCCTTTATCTGCTTCAGTTCTTCTTCGGTCACCTGATCGACTTTGTTGAGCAGTATGATATCGCAGAACTCTATCTGCTGGATGATGAGGTTCTCTATGTCTTCGTCATCGATGTTGTCTCTTGTGAGATCCTTCGCGCAAGCGAATTCATCCCTGAGCCTCAGGGCGTCCACCACCGATACTATGCAATCCAGACGGGGAATTCCGTACTTGGTGTACTCCGGGGGCATGCCGGCTATAGAGCAGATGGTCTGTGCGATCGGGACAGGCTCGCAGATGCCGCTGGCCTCGATGACTATGTAGTCGAAACTGCCGGTCTTGATGAGGTCGCATAGCTGGTTCACGAGATCCATCTTGAGAGTGCAGCATATACATCCGTTCTGAAGAGCGACCAGACTGTCGTCCTGCTGCTTGACCACACCGCCCTGCTGTATCAGGCTGGCGTCGATATTGACTTCGCCTATGTCGTTGACGATTACGGCGAACTTGATGCCCTGACGGTTGCTGAGAATCCTGTTTACGAGAGTGGTCTTGCCGCTGCCCAGATATCCGGTGAGCAGCAATACCGGAGTTGATTTAGCGTTCATTTCTTTCCTTTGTTATCCGCTGACAAAAATACGAATCAAAACTGATATTCGATAAGGTTTTTTACCCCGGGCCATGAGCCGAGATAGTTGGCTACTTTGCCCTTTACATAGATTTTCCTGTGCTTGAGCTGGGGGTTGTCCCTGAGGTTAAGCTGGGAGCGCAGGGCAGCTTTGCTGAGCTCGACGGCCATGCAGTCCGACCTCTGAGAGGCGGCCAGTGACGAGGCGACGGCGATATGCGTAGTGGAGGCTATGCTGTCGGTGAAGAAGTTCACGTTATCGGCCGTACAGTCTCCTCCTACTATATATCCCCACACCCAGACCGTATCGCCGACGTGCTGTCCTGCTGCCTCCACGCTGAACGCTGTCCTCGGCGTCAGTCCGTCCTCCTCGAAGAAAGTGCCGTCCGTCACGACATCTTCCGTTTCATAGACTGCCTGGGTGTCCACTGTAACCTCGAATATAGACTCTCCGGAATCGGACGAGGCATCGAGGTTTATGGTCAGGTTTACTCCAGCCCGGAGCGTCCTCTTGAAGATCGGCTTGGTTTCAGTGTCGGTGACTATGTCGAACCGAACCTCACCGGGCGGAAAGTAGGCATACCTCTGTTCTCCGACCGGATAGAGCAGATTCTTCTCTCCCTGCACGATCCTGACCGGACTTGTTCCGAACATCTCGCGGTAATGGCTGCCGTAGTTCAGCCTCACGCCGCTGTTGACCTGGGAGCATTCCAGCTGGACCTTGGTCGTTTCATCAGCGACTATGTCTACCTGGACCTCTGCACCCCAGCGGGGAGAATCGAAGGCCGGAACGGAATAGTCGCCGGACAGCAGCGATACGTTATATGTCCCTTCTGACAGCAGGATGGATTCCGGCCTGTCACCGTACAGGCCGTTGTAGTACACCTTCCCCGTAAGGTCGGCGACAGTGAGCACGAATGAATTGGTGTCCGGGAGCGCCGCGGACTTGAGCGCAGGGACATCATTGTAGAAAAGGGCGATCCTCAGTTGAAGGCCACCCTGGCGCAATCCCTCTTTTCCCCCGTCGGGCAGCACCTGACACGACGCGGCAAACATTGCAATCCCCATACAGATTGCTGCAAATCTTTTCATTTCTTTTTCCTCCATTTGTTTTGCGTTACGGGCCGCAATGTAGGTCCTGAAAAGATTCCAATCCGTTTTTAAACATTTATATCCGTTTAATAACGGTTTTAGGGAGGCAATAAATAATATTTGGATATTATTGTGGGATTGCATACTTTTGCAGTCCCCAAATAAAGGGTCTTGACTCGTTAGCTCAGTTGGTAGAGCACAGCACTTTTAATGCTGGGGTCTTGGGTTCGAGCCCCAAACGGGTCACAAAAAAAGCCGCAGTTTTCTGCGGCTTTTTTTTGTGACCCCGGGTCGACCTTTTTATGCCCCCTCCTTTAATGTGTCATTCCTTAGAGAAGGAATATGGCAAATCTTCCTGCCCTGTTCCTCGCTTATAGTTCGGTTTGTCAGACATCCTGACCTTGACGGTACCTCCTTTGATGAGGTCGAAGTGGTCGAAATAGTTCTTCGTGTAGTTCTTGCCCCTGAAGGTCATCGCGTCGATGTAGTAATTGTCCGGTCCGTTGTCCGGGGCGTCGATTGTCAGGTCGTTGCGGTTCTCGAAATGGAGGACAGCCTTCCGGAACAGAGGCGTACCTATTATATACTGGTTGGTGCCGGGAGCGACGGTATAGAAGCCGAGGGCCGACAACACATACCAAGACGAAGTCTGGCCATTGTCCTCGTCTCCGCAGTACCCGTCGGGAGTTGCGCTGTAGAGCTTGTCCATAGTCTCGCGCACCCAATACTGGGCTTTCCAGGGCTCACCGGCATAATCATAAAGATATATCATATGCTGAGCCGGCTGATTGCCGTGGGCGTAGTTGCCCATGTTCATCACCTGCATCTCGCGGATCTCGTGTATCACGCCGCCGTAGTAACTCTCGTCGAACAGTGGCGGCACGGTGAACACAGAATCCAGCATCGTCACGAAGTTCTCGCGTCCGCCCATAAGGTCGATGAGACCCTGCGGGTCGTGGAACACACTCCAGGTATAATGCCAGCTGTTTCCCTCGGTGAAAGCATCGCCCCATTTAAGGGGAGAGAAGGGAGACTGGAAGCTGCCGTCGGCATTGCGGCCGCGCATAAGGCTGCTTTCCCTGTCGAAAACGTTCTTGTAATTGAGAGCACGCTTGGCATACAGCTGCACCTCTGAGTCCGGCCTTCCCAGCGCCTTCGCAAGCTTCCATATGCACCAGTCGTCATAGGCGTATTCCAGCGTACGGGCCACGCTCTCGTTGATTCCTACATCATAGGGAACATACCCCAGCTCGTTGTAGTATTCCCAGCCGTATCGGCCCGTCGACCTTACTGTCGGATGCACAGCGTTGCTGCCGTGGAGGAGCCCCTCGAACATCAGTTCGGGTTCGGCCACCTTCAGGCCTTTCATATATGCGTCGGCAAGCACTGCGGCCGAATTGTTGCCCACCATGCAGCTTCGGTGGCCCGGAGAAGCCCACTCGGGGAAGAAACCGCTCTCCTTATATACATTCACCAGACCCTCCTGCATCTGCAGAGCCTCTGAAGGATACATCAGATTCAGGAACGGGAAGAGACTGCGGAAAGTATCCCAGAATCCTGTGTCGGTGTACATATAGCCCGGCAGTACTTCTCCGTTGTAGGGGCTGTAATGAACGATTTCTCCATCGGCAGTCACCTCGTAGAACTTGCGGGGGAACAGCAGGGCACGGTACAGACAGGAGTAGAAAGTGCGCATATTGTCCACGTTTTCTCCGCTCACTTCGATACGTCCGAGGACATCGTTCCAGGCCTTTTTACCATCCGCAGCGACTTCGTCGAAGCTGCGGTCTCCCAGTTCCTTGAGATTCTGGAGAGCCTGCGCGTCGCTGATGAAGGATGATGCCACCCTGGCGTGGACAACTTCTCCTTTCCTGGTAGCAAATCCGATTACAGCTCCTGCGTGAGAAGACTCCGCAGACAGGACACCGTCGGAAAGCACGCCGTCGGCAAAGGTCGCCTTGTAAGTGAAAGGCTTGTCGAACTCTATCACGAAGCAGTTCCTGAAATTGTCAGGCACCCCTCCCCTGTTCTTTGTGGAGTAGCCCACGATCCTGCGGTCAGAGACGATTTCGATACCAGAGCCGCCGTCCACGGCGTCGATCACTACGAAGGCACTGTCAGTCTCCGGGAAAGTAAAGCGGAAGATGGCCGCCCTTTCGGTAGGAGCAATCTCGGTAGTGACATCGTGCTCGGCCAGATATACGCTATAATAATATGGTTTTGCGACTTCGCTCTTGTGCGAGAACCAGCTCGCCCTCTCGTTCTGTTCGAACACTGGAGCTCCGGTCACGGGCATGATTGCAAACTGGCCGTAGTCCCCGATCCAGGGGCTCGGCTGGTGAGTTTCCTTGAAGCCGCGGATTCTGTTGTCAGTATAAACATAAGCCCAGCCGTCGCCCATGCGGCCTGTCTGGGGTGTCCAGAAGTTCATACCCCAGGGCATAGCGATAGCTGGATAGGTATTGCCGGTGGAAAGTGAGTGGGTCGACATAGTGCCCACAAGCGGATTGACGTATTCGACATAATCCACCTTCTCCGGCGCACTGCATGCTGTCAGCAATGACAGCAGCAGTGCCGGGATCAGTCTTTTCATAAAACGGGTTTTACTTGGTTCTGATAACGACTACGCCGTTGGCTCCGCGCGAGCCGAAGCCTTCACCGTCTTTCAGGATTTCAACGCTCTTGACATCATAGATGTTCACGTCCAGAACAGAGCCTATCTCCTGATTGTTCAGCAGAATCAAAGCATTGTTGGAGGCCATAAGAGACCTTTGGCCGCGGATGTTCACGCTGCCGTCGGAACTTACGTTGACATTAGGCACGAGGGCGTTGAGAGCTTCTGCCAGATTGGTGAACCCCTTGAGGTTCTCTTCAGTCAGGCCGGAAGCGCCTCCGGTGTATTCACGTCTCTTGACGTACATATAACCGAAATCAACGAGTTCATCATCCTGTGATGCACTCCATTCGTCAAGATTCTCTGAAGCCATCACTATCCTCAAGCTCTTGGCCTCACCCACTTCGACTTCGTGGGTTATTCTCTTGATGGTGAAGACAAGGGTATCCTCAGGCATAAGGTTTGTCAGTCCGAAACGGCCCTTCTTGTCAGTCTTGGTGTAACGTTTTGTGTTTTTCACCTCGACTTTGACATTCTTGATACCTTTTCCGGTGGCATCTACGATAAGCCCGTTGAACGGCACCGCCTCGTCATTCTGTGCAAGAGCAGGCAAGGCTAGAAGAAGAATGGCAACTGTCCAGAGAAATCTTTTCATTGCAATGTCTTTATTTTGTTGAGAACTTATAGATGGCGTTATGAACATATTCTGTGCCAGGGCGCAGGATAGTGTCCGGGAACTCAGGCTGGTTGGGACCGTCAGGGAACTTCTGGGTCTCGAGGGCGATGCCGCTGAAACGATGGTGTACGTCGCCGCGTTTGCCGACGTCAGTACCGTTCATGGCAGGGCCTGAGTAGAACTGGATACCCGGCTGGTCTGTGAAGATCTCCAGGAAGATTCCGGTGGCGGGCTCGTACATGGTTGCGCAGGGCCTGCTCATATCGCCGGGATGGTTGAGCACGAAGTTCTGGTCGTATCCGCCGTTGGCGATATCGATAGCCTCTACGCTTCTGTCAGGCCTGCTGCCCACCTCGGTGGGAGTGTTGAAGTCCATCGCCGTGCCTGCGACCGGAGTCAGCTCACCCGTAGGAATGAGAGCGCGGTCGGTAGCTGTGAAAGAATCGGCATCGATATAGAGGATATGGCTGTTCGAGCTGACCTCGCTGGTTCCGTGAAGGTTGAGATAGGGATGGAAAGTCAGGTTCACCGGGCAGGCCTTGTCTGTAACAGCCTTGTGGGTAATCGCCAGCGAGTTGTCGTTCTTAACGGTGTATATCACGGTGATCTTCATGTTGCCGGGATAACCCATCTCGCCGTCGGGTGAATCGTAGGTCATTTCCACTACCGGCTCGCCCTGAGCGTTCTTGTACTGCTTGCAGTCCCATACCACTGCATAGATACCTTTCTTTCCGCCGTGCAGGTGGTTGCCGTTCTCATTCTGATCTACCTGATAGGTAACGCCGTCGATGGTGAAGGCACCTTTGGCGATACGGTTGCCGTAGCGGCCTACTACAGGACCTGAGAATGCGTCACCGGTGAGATAACCCTCGATTGAATCGAATCCCCAGATGACATCCTTGTAATCACCGTTCTTGTCGGGAACTATTATGCTGACCACGCGGGCTCCGTAGTTCGTAAACTGGACTACCATTCCGTTGGCGTTCTCTACAGTGTAAAGATGCACGTCTTTGCCGTCAATGACAGCCTCGAACAACTTGGGATCAACTTTCAGGGCATCTGCGCCCTTCTTTCCGGTGCAGCCCGCGGTGAATACCACGACTGCCGCCATCAAAACGAATAAAATCTTTTTCATATATGTTTACTGTTTCTTTTGTCCGTAATAAGCCCCGGGACCGTGTTTACGGCTGTAGTGCTTCTCGATCAGATGCTTGTTCATCGAGGGAACATGCTTCACCACATCGAGAGTGTTCAGGTGCAGGGTAGATGAAACGAATGCCATCTTCGCGACCTGTTCCAGCACTACTGCATTGTGCACAGCCTCGGCGGCATCCTTGCCCCAGGCAAAGGGTCCGTGGTTTTTCACCAGCACGGCCGGAGTGTCGTCCGGATTCATTCCCTGGAAACGCTCGATTATCACGTTGCCCGTCTCCTTCTCGTACTCACCGAAGACCTCTGATTTCTTCATGTCGCGGGTGCAGGGGATGTCGTCGTGGAAGTAATCGGCGTGGGTAGTGCCGATGTTGGGGATAGGCCTTCCCGCCTGCGCCCAGGCGGTGGCATAGGTGGAATGGGTGTGAACCACTCCGCCGATGTTGGGGAACGCCTTGTAGAGGGCCACGTGGGTCGGGGTGTCCGAAGATGGACGCAGGCTGCCTTCGACAACCTTGCCGTCAAGGTCCACGACTACCATATCGGAAGCCTTCATATCGTCATAGCTGACTCCAGAGGGTTTGATGACGACAAGGCCGCTGGCACGGTCGATGGCGCTGACATTGCCCCAGGTGAAGATCACCAGCCCGTGTTCCACGAGGCTCAGGTTGGCCTCGAGTACTTCCTGTTTGAGAGCCTCCAACATACTACCAGAAGTAAATATAGAATGCAATGGTGAAGCCGAGGATCACGCAGGTGTGGAAGATGTCCCAGCCATTCCAGCTGCGGCGGGTGACTGCCTTCTGCTCAGCAGTAGCCGTACCGAACACGAGACCCCTGATTTCCTCTTCGGGTTTCGGTTTGGTGCAGAACGATACGATGATGCAGACAAGCAGGCAGACAACCAGCATGCAGCCGCAGAAGAAGAGCCAGTTGAAATCGTAGAATACGGTGCGGAACAGGCTTGAGCCGAGTCCCTCGCCCCAGGGGGTGGTGTAGATAACCTTGGCGCCGAGACGGACCAGACCGATGACCAGACCCGTAATCAATGCCCACTGGCCGCCCTTGGGAGTGGCTTTCTTCCAGCACACACCCATAAGGAATGCAGCGGCGATACCCGGAGCCAGCACTGACTGGACATCCTGCAGGTAGAGATAAAGCACGTCGCCGATGCTCTTCATCACGGGAATCCAGAGAATACCGAGGGTTACGATTATGATGGTGGCGATACGGCCCACCTTCACGAGTTTCTGCTCTGAAACCTCGGGATGCTTGGGCTTGTATACGTCGATGGTGTACAGCATGGCTGATGAGTTGAACAGCGAAGCCAGAGAGCTCATCAAGGCTGCGAGGATACCGCAGACGACGACTCCCTTGAAGCCGGCAGGCAGAAGCTTGGCAACCAGCAGAGGGAATGCGACGTCACCGTTGGTGAGCACCGGTGCCAATTGCTGGCCGAGCTCGGTGTTGAGGGCTCCGGTGGCGGCTCCGCGTGCGAGTGCGAAGGCTATCATTCCGGGGATGAGGAACAGGAACACGGGCAGAAGCTTAAGGTAGGCTCCGAAGATGGCACCGCGGCGGGCCTGACGCTGGTCACGGCCTGAGAGCACCCTCTGCACGATGAACTGGTCTGTACACCAGTACCAGAAGCCGATGATTGCGGATCCCAGCAGTGCGCCGAGCCAAGGGTACTGAGGATCGCTGATAGGTCTCATCAAGTGGGACATCGAACCCTGAGCGCCTTCATAAGCAGGAGTTACGTTGCAGAGGTCGAGCATGTTCTGCCATCCACCGAGTTCCTTGAAGCCGAGGATGAGGATCACGATGGATCCGAGAAGCAGGATGGGCGTCTGGAGAACTGACGTCTTGAGGACGGATTCCATGCCTCCTATCACGGTATATATGGCTGTCAATATTACCAGTCCGATCGCGGCAACCCAGAAGAAGTCCACGTTGGCTCCGAATATCCGGATGCTCTCGATGCCGAACACCTGCTGGAACACCAGACCGCCGGCATAAACCGTCACGGCCACCTTGGTGAGCACGTAGCTGATCAGCGAGATGTAAGTCAGGATCTTGCGGGAGCTGCGGTTGTAGCGTTTCTCGAGGAACTCGGGCATCGTGAATACCATACTGCGCTCGTAGAACGGCACGAACACCCACGCCAGGATCAGGATCATCCAACCCTGGATCTCCCAGTGAGCCATCGCAAGGCCGCTCGACGCACCGCTGCCTGCAAGGCCGATCAGGTGCTCGGACCCGATGTTCGATGCGAAGATGGACGCACCGATGGCAATCCATGTGGCATCGCGGCCGCTGAGGAAATAATCAGATGAATTGTCTTTTTTCTTGCGGACTACCGACATGATAATCCATACCATAGCTGCGACGAATATCGCAATCACTATCCAGTCTAGTAAAGCCATAACAGTTATGTTCGGGGATAAATTATACTTAATACGCAAATTTAATTAAATTTGTAAGAATCTCGTAAAGGACGATATCTAATAACTATAAATAATACTGCTATGCTTTTTGAAAATTATGAAGTCTGGTTCGTCACAGGAGCTCAGCTTCTCTACGGTGGAGACGCCGTGGTACAGGTGGACGGACACTCAAAAGAAATGGTCGAGGGGCTTAACGCCTCCGGCAACATCCCCGTGAAGATTGTTTACAAGGGCACTGCCAACAGTTCGAAGGAAGTGGAGGCCGTAATGCTCGCCGCCAACAACGACAGCAAGTGCATCGGCATCATCACCTGGATGCACACCTTCTCACCCGCCAAGATGTGGATCAAGGGCCTGCAGCAGCTGCAGAAACCTCTGCTCCACTTCCACACCCAGTACAATGCGGAGATTCCCTGGGACAAGATCGACATGGACTTCATGAACCTCAACCAGAGCGCCCACGGCGACATCGAATTCGGACATATCTGCACCCGCATGCGCATCCCCCGCAAGGTGGTTTGCGGCTACTGGAAGGATGAAGATGTTCAGAAGAAGATTGCCGTATGGGCACGCGTGGCAGCCGGCGTCCGCGACGCTCACGACGTACGCTGCCTTATGTTCGGTATGAACATGAACAACGTTGCCGTGACCGACGGCGACCGTGTTGAGTTCGAGCAGCGGCTGGGCTACCATGTAGACTATTACCCCGTTAGTTCTCTCATGGAGTACTACAAGAAGGTCACCGACGAAGAGGCTGACGCTCTCGTAGAGGAGTACAAGAAGCTCTATGAAATAAAGATCGACGAAAGCGGTCCTGAAGTATACTGGGAGAAGGTGAAGAACAGCGCCAAGGCCGAAATCGCCCTGCGCCGCGTGCTTAAGGACGAAGGAGCCACCGCATTCACCACAAACTTCGACGACCTCGGAGACGCCGACATCGACGCTCCCGACTTCTGCGGCTTCGACCAGATTCCCGGCCTCGCTTCACAGCGTCTGATGGCCGAAGGTTACGGTTTCGGCGCAGAGGGCGACTGGAAAACCGCCTGCCTTGTACGCACCCTCTGGGTTATGCAGCAGGGTCTGCCCACCGGATGTTCATTCCTCGAGGACTACACACTCAACTTCGCCGGCGACCGTTCGTCATGCCTGCAGAGCCATATGCTCGAAATCTGCCCGCTCATCGCCGTAGAGGACAAGCCGAAACTCGAGGTTCATTTCCTCGGAATCGGTATCCGCAAGCAGCAGACCGCCCGTCTGGTGTTCACCTCCAAGACCGGCCCCGGCATCAAGGCTACCATCATCGACCTCGGCAACCGCTTCCGCCTGATCTCACAGGCCGTTGAGTGCATCAAGCCGAAGCCTATGCCCCACCTGCCCGTGGCCAGCGCTCTCTGGATTCCCCAGCCCACCTTCGAGATCGGCGCCGGCGCCTGGATACTGGCCGGCGGCACTCACCATAGCGCCTTCTCATATGACATAACCGAGGAATACTGGGATGACTTCGCAGAGATGACCGGCATCGAGTACGTCCGCATCAACAAGCAGACCAACACCGCCGACTTCAAGCAGACCCTCCGCAACAACGAAGTGTATTTTATGCTCAACAAGGCGCTGAAGTAATATGGATGCAGAGCAGATCATAAAAGAAGGGAAAGCCATCCTCGGCATCGAGTTTGGCTCCACCCGCATTAAGGCCGTCCTTATCGACCCTGAAAACAATCCTATAGCACAGGGCTCCCACACGTGGGAGAACCAGTTGGTCGACGGTCTGTGGACCTACAGCATCGAGGCTATCTGGACCGGCCTGCAGGACTGCTATGCCGACCTGCGGAAGAACGTGAAAGCCAAGTATGGCTGCGAGATCAAGTCGCTTGCTGCAATCGGATTCTCCGCCATGATGCACGGCTATATGCCCTTTGACAAGAAAGGCGAGATTCTCGTACCCTTCCGGACCTGGCGCAACACCAACACCAGCAAGGCGGCAGCTGAACTCTCCGAGCTTTTCAACTACAACATTCCGCTCCGCTGGAGCATCAGCCACCTGTATGAGGCCATTCTTGAAAACGAAGAGCACGTGCCCAGAATCAACTTCCTCACCACTCTTGCCGGCTACATCCACTGGCAGTTGACAGGCGAGAAGGTCCTGGGCGTCGGAGATGCTTCAGGCATGATTCCCGTTGATCCCTTCACCAAAACATACGACTCGACGATGGTGGCCAAGTTCGACAAACTTGTCGAGCCCCGAGGTTTCAAATGGAAACTGCTGGACATTCTGCCGAAGGTCCTTGTGGCCGGAGAGAACGCCGGTGTCCTCACTCCCGAGGGAGCGAAGAAACTCGACGTGAGCGGACACCTCCAGCCCGGCATACCGTTCTGCCCGCCGGAAGGTGACGCAGGCACAGGTATGGTTGCCACAAATGCAGTCCGCCAGCGCACCGGCAACGTCAGCGCAGGCACCAGCTCTTTCTCTATGATTGTGCTGGAGAAACCCCTGACGAAGCCTTACGAGGTGCTTGATATGGTGACCACTCCCGACGGATCGCTAGTGGCTATGGTACACTGTAACAACTGCACCAGCGAAATCAACGCGTGGGTGAACATTTTCAAGGAATACCAGGAGCTGCTGGGAGTGAAACAGGATACCAACACCCTCTACACTACCCTCTTCAACGCAGCCCTCAACGGCGACGGCGACTGCGGCGGACTGATGGCGTACAACTACGTATCCGGCGAACCGGTAACAGGCCTGATGGACGGACGTCCCCTCTTTGTGCGCTCGGCCAACGACAAGTTCTCGCTGGCGAACTTTATGCGAGCCCAGCTCTACGGAGCCATCGGCGTGCTGAAGATCGGCAACGACATCCTCTTCAACGAGGAGCAGGTCAAGGTTGACCGCATTATGGGTCACGGAGGCTACTTCACTACCCCGAAAGTGGGTCAGAAGATGCTTGCCGCCGCCCTTAACTCGCCCATCTCCGTAATGGAGACCGCTGGTGAAGGCGGTGCGTGGGGCATCGCCCTGCTCGCAGGGTTTATGGCCAACAATCCCGACAAACTGTCCCTGCCGGATTACCTCGACAACGTGGTATTCGCAGGCAACACAGGTGTCGAGATTTCTCCCGACCCCGTTGATGTGGAAGGATTCAACCGCTACATCAGCAGTTACAAGGCAGCCCTCCCCATCGAGCAGGCCGCAGTGCAGTACAAAAAATGACCAGGTATATTATCAATGTTTTTCTCCTCCTTCTCATCCTGACCGGATGTGAGAAGGAGGGGTCAAGCAGAAATAAGGAGAAACTCTTTTTCGGAACTGTCTGGAAGTTGGACAAGGTAGATTATTATCTTGACGGACAACTGGTCAGCAGCTCTGCACACAACGCCGATAATGCCCTTTATGTACATTATTTCGAGGACTTGTCAATAACGATCTATTTAGAAGACGGACGATATAGAAGTTATGTTCAAACCCACAACATATCTGATTTCCATATCAACATAAGCCCTAATGTGCCTGAAAGAGTGGTCACTTCCGTCACTCAGACATCTATGGTTATAGAGACGGATGGGTTGGAACATATGATATATCCGGAGAGTTTCGACTACAATCACTCTGTCGCTTATTACTCTGCTGCAAAGAAGAGTTCTTTGGCATCTTCTTTCGAAGGCGAGTGGCATAATTACAAGGCGGAGTTGTACAGAGATGGCCAAGAAGTTTTTTCTAATGATCAAGATTATCGAGTCAAGTATTCCAAGGATGGTCTCGTCACCTACTCGGACCCGGCCTTATCAGTCCAAGGCAATAATTATCTGCTGATTGATGACAAACTTGCGTTCAGCCAGTTGGTCTCGCCTTGGACGCAAACAGTCTGGACCGTTAGCATAAATGGTGACGAAATGGTTCAGGAGGAATCGTCCCCAACCATACTTGGCACCATGAAGTATTATTTTCGCAAAGTCAAGTAAAATCTCAGTAGAGCCCGACGTTGTCGAGCGCGATGCAGGCCTTTGAGGCCAGGATGTTGACCCGGATGGCAGTTGTTGTCACCGGGTCAAATCTTATTATGCGTTTGTTGCCGATGGTGGTCTGTTCGTCGAGAGTCTGCCATTGGCCGTCCACAAGGGCTTCCACGCTGAATCGCTGCACTCTCTGGCCGAGGGCGATATGTTCCTGCAATACAATCTTGCTGAGCGTGACGGGCTTGCGGAAGCTGGCGGTCAGGGAAGCTTCGGTGACGCCGTCGTCAGTTGCCCAATAACCCTCCCCCGCCACTTTCGAGGCCGCGAATCTGCGGGCCTTGCCGCGTACGTTGCTGGCCTCAAACCGCGCCTCTTCAGCATAGTTATGCGCGAATTCTTTCTCGATGGCTTCGCCGAACGCAATGAGGTTTGCCGAGTCTATGGGATGTATCAGGCCTCTGCGATCCGGCGGCACGTTAAGTATGAGGTTTCCGTTGCGTCCTATCGACTTGTAGTATATGTCCATCAACTGTTCCACGCTCTTCACGCGGCTGTCCTCCCTCTCGTGATAGAACCATCCGGGACGTATCGACACGTCCACCTCGGCAGGCAGCCAGTCGGTGCCGTCCTCCTGCCCGTGATTGAGGGCATAGGTATCGGCATGTCCCGGTGCGAACTCGGCCTTGTTGAGCGTGCACCAGTTGGTCTCACCCGCAAAACCCGCCTCGTTGCCCACCCAGCGGCAGTCGGGTCCGCCGTCGGAGAACATAATTGCCTGAGGCTGCTTCTCGCGGACTATCTCCCAGGTCACCGGCCATTCATAATATGTGAGATTGTCAATTGTGCGGCGCTCGTCAGCACCTCCGTACCAGCCGTCACCGCCGTTGGCGCCGTCGAACCACACTTCGAAGATGTCGCCGTAGTTCGTCAGCAGCTCGGTCAACTGGTTGCGGTAATAGTCGATATATGCCGGCGTGCCGTAGTCGGGATGGTTGCGGTCCCAGGGAGAGAGATACACGCCGAACTTCAGGCCATATTCCCGGCAGGCATCGCTCACTTCGCGCACCAAGTCGCGGCCGTACGGCGAGTTCATAATGTTATGCTCCGTATATTTGGTATCCCACAGGCAGAAGCCGTCGTGGTGTTTGGCAGTCAGGACGATGCCCTTGAAGCCGGCGTGACTGACAATGTCCGCCCACTGGCGCGGGTCGCAGGCCGTGGGATTGAATATCTGCTCGCTTTCATCGCCGTAGCCCCATTCTAGGTCTGTGAAGGTGTTGGTAGTGAAATGTATGAAGACGTAGCGCTCCAACTGGTGCCAGTTCAGCTGCCTTTCGCTCGGAATAGGACCGCAGGGTGCAGGCTCGCTCACCCTCGTGCATGCAACCGCAAGAAGCGCAATAAACAAACAGAATCTTTTCATAGTGTCAGGTTTTATACAAAGATACATAAAACAAGTAAGGGCCGGCTCGTTATGGCGAACCGACCCTGTCCCTGACCTAAACTAAAACTATGATAAACTTCGAGATGAAAATAAGCAAACTCTGTGCCACAATCAGTCGCGAGCCACCCGAAGTTTAGCAAATTTTAGCAAGAGTGTTTTTGTACTGCCGTCTTCAAATTTCACAACAGCCTTCATACCAGCACCTTCCCCGTCGAAAGAAAGAATTGTGCCGAAACCGAAGCGGTCGTGCTCGACCCGCTGACCGACGCGGAGAGAAGCTATGGGATCGGGAGTGAAACCGGAAGTCGGAGTATAGGAAGCCGGACGGGACGATACAGAAGTCGATGCCGGACGGACAGGCTGGGATTGAACAGGGCGTACAGGCTGCGAAGACTTGCCGGAAGAATAGCTCCACGAGGGCCTTCCGCCGCCAGAAGCATTATTCTGACCATAAGATGATCTCCCTTGCCCGTACGGGCTACCATAACGCTGGCTTCCGTATTCGCGTCCGAACGCAGCGCCCATAGTCGCATTGGAAGCAGCCCTGGCACCAGAGCGGGAAGGCACCGAGCCGCTGAGGAAGCGTCCGTCTATCTCCCTTATGAAGCGGCTCACGTCGTTGCTCTCGCTCTTGCCCCAGCGCATACGGTTGCTTGCGTAGGAAAGGGTAACCCCCTTCTCTGCTCTGGTGAGAGCCACATAGAAGAGCCTTCGCTCCTCCTCGATATCGGCCGGCATAAGATCTATCGATGAAGGGAAAAGGTTCTCCTCCAAGCCGATCACGAACACATAGGGGAACTCGAGTCCCTTCGAAGCGTGGACTGTCATCAGCGATATTTTGTTGTTGTCGTCATCCCGGGTACCGTCGCGTTCCACCGCAGACAGCAGGGTGATGTTTTCTACATACTCCGGAAGAGTGACGGTTATGTCGCCGATTACTGCATCGTCCCCGTTCGCACGGTTTTCGGTTTCCTCGTCGACATAGTCCTTGATGCTGTTGTAGAGAGCCTCGACGTTCTGGAATTTGGAAAGGCCCTCTATCGAAGTGTCTGCCTTGAAAGCAATCAGAGCTCCCGACTGGTTTCCGATTTCCAGGGCAAGTTCGTATGCATCAGTCACGGCCAGCTTCTGGTTCATTTCCAGAACCATCGCGGCGAACGCCCGGAGCTTTCCTATGGCGGCACCCTTGAGCCCCGAACCGGCCAGATCCTGGTCAGGCAGCATCACGGCGTCAAGCATAGATATGCCGCGGGAAGCGGCCAGGGTTGCCAGATGGGTGAGCGAGGTGTCACCGATTCCACGGACAGGGAAATTGACCACCCTTCGGAATGCCTCGTCGTCCATCGGGTTGATGGCGAGCCTGAAGTATGCCAGCATATCCTTGACCTCGGCACGGTCGTAGAACGAGAATCCGGCATAGATGCGGTACGGAAGGTTGCGCTTGCGCAGCGCCTCCTCTATAGAGCGGGACTGGGCGTTGGTGCGGTACAGGACAGCAAAGTCGCTGTACTGGGCCTTTGCCGAGTATATGCGGTCGACGATCTTCGCTGCCACGAGATAGCTCTCCTCCTGCTCGGTGAAACCGTTCAGCACCTCGATCTTCTCCCCCACGCCCTGTTTCGAGAAACAGGTCTTCTCAAGTCTGTGCTCATTTTTGGCAATCAGGCTGTTGGCCGCATCGACGATTGTCTGGGTGGAGCGGTAGTTCTGCTCCAGACGGAAAATCTTAGCCTCAGGATAGTCCTTGGCAAAAGACAGGATGTTCTCCACGCGGGCCCCGCGGAACCCGTAGATGCTCTGGCTGTCGTCGCCCACCACGCATATATTTCGGTGTACAGCCGCCAGCTTCTTGAGGATTACGTACTGGGCGAAGTTGGTGTCCTGATACTCGTCCACCAGAATGTAGCGGAAACGGCTGCGGATCCGGTCCAGCGCCTCGGGAAAATCCCTGAGCAGGATATTGGTATTGACAAGGATATCGTCGAAATCCATCGCGCCCGCTATCTTGCATTTCTGGGCATATAGCCTGTAGATGTCGCAGATGCGTCCCTTGCGGGCCATCTTGTCCTGCTCAATGGCCGCAGGAGTGTTGGCATATATCGAAGCAGTGATGAGGTTGTTCTTTGCGGAAGATATGCGGCTGGCTATCTCGTTGGGCTTGTATACCTTGTCGTCAAGTTCGAGTTCCTTGATGCACTGCTTCACTGCTGCACGGCTGTCGGACTGGTCATAAATGGTAAACTGCTCCGGATACCCGAGTTCCTGTGCGTAGTCACGCAGGAATCTGACGAAGATGGAATGGAAGGTTCCCATCCAGATCCAACGGGCTCTGTTCTCTCCGACGAGGGCGGCGATGCGCTCCTTCATCTCGTTGGCGGCCTTCTTGGTAAAGGTCAATGCGAGTATTTCCCCGGGAGCGGCTCCGCAGGCGATCGCGTTGGCTATCCTGCAGGTCAGCACGCGGGTCTTACCGGCACCCGCACCGGCAATGATCAGGCATGGCCCTTCGATGTTCCGTACGGCCTCTGCCTGAGCCTCGTTGAGCTGGTCGAAAATATGATTTGAACTGGCTTCCATAGTGTGCAAAGATAAGTTTCAAAAAAGCTAAAACAAAGGTGATTTCTTCTTTTTTTATATGTATCTTTGCCGGATATTCTGAACAATTTATAATCAATATTTTTATATCAATTCAATAATGTCAGAACAGATAAGATTAAAGAAAGGACTGGACATTCCCGTTGCCGGGGCAGCCTCTCAGACAATCGCCAAAACTGTGTCTGCGGACATTGTTGCAATAAAGCCTACCGACTTCAGGGCGCTTGTCCCGAAGATGGTGGTAAAGGAGGGCGACCGCGTTCTTGCCGGTGACCCTCTTTTTGTTGACAAGAACCGTCCGCAGGTATGTTTCTGCTCTCCTGTAAGCGGCACAGTTGACGCCGTTGTAAGAGGTGACAAGCGCAAATTGCTTGAAGTGAGAGTCAAGGCTGACGGCAAGATGGAATACCGCCGCAAGAAAGCGGCAGTCCCCGCTTCCATGACCAAGGAAAAGACAGCTGCCCGGATGCTGGATATGGGTCTCTGGCCGATGGTTATCCAAAGGCCTTACGGCATCATCGCCAATCCGGACGACAGCCCCAAGTCAATCTTCATTTCGGCCATGGATACCGCCCCGCTGGCGCCGGACTATGATTTCGTACTCCAGAACCGCTTCGACGACGTGCAGACAGGCATCGACGTCCTCAGCAAATTCACCAAGGGCGGAGTCCACTTCAGCATGAACTATTACACCTGCCCGTCTTCCGAGTTCAAGAAACTCCGCGGAGTCATCTTCCACGAGTTCGAAGGCAAGCATCCCGCAGGCAACGTCGGCGTCCAGATCAACCACCTCAGCCCTATCAACAAGGGAGAAATCGTGTGGACCGTCGACCTGCTGTCGGTAGCCATGATCGGCAAGGCTTTCAATGACGGAATCTACGACGCCACCCGCCTCGTAGCCGTCACAGGTCCCGCCGCCAAGAACCCGGCCTACGTGAACGCAATCCAGGGCGCTCCGATGTCAGCTTTCGCCGACTTCTTCGACAGCTCCGAGAACGTACGTCTGGTGAGCGGCGACATCCTCACCGGAGAGAATGTCGGCCCGGAAGGTTTCCTCGGATTCTTCGACAACCAGGTGACCATCCTCAAGGAAGGCGACTACTATGAGACTTTCGGTTGGTGCAAGCCTTTCCGCACCAAGAAGTTCAGCTTCTCCCACACATACTGGAGCTGGCTTGCCGGCAGGAAAAAATATGATATGGACACCAATACCAACGGCGGAGCAAGACCTTTCGTGGTTTCTGACGTTTATGGCAAGGTGCTTCCCATGGACATCTATCCCGTATACCTGGCCAAGGCCTGCCTTGCCAAGGACATCGAGAAGATGGAAAATCTCGGAATCTATGAGGTGCTGCCCGAAGATCTGGCACTCTGCGAATTCGTCTGCCCTTCAAAGGTAGGAATCCAGCAGATCATCAGCGACGGCATCGACCTGATGTTAAAAGAAATGGCTTAAGGATATGGGACTCAGGAAAACATTTGACAAATGGGAGCCCGCCTTCAGGAAGGGAGGCAAGCTCCACGCATTCGGCTCATTCTTTGAAGCCTTCGAAACTTTCGTATACGTACCGAAGACCGTAACGGCCAAGGGTGCCCACGTACGTGACAGCATCGACCTCAAGAGGACGATGTCAGCCGTGATGCTGGCCCTGATGCCCGCCATCCTCTTCGGAATGTACAACATCGGATACCAGACCAGCCTGGCCGGCGAGTTCGACTGGGGATTCTGGAAGATGGTATGGTACGGCTTCCTCAAGCTCCTTCCGATGTATCTCGTTTCTTACATCGTAGGTCTGTTCTTCGAGTGCCTTTTCGCCAACATCCGCAACGAGGAAGTCAGCGAAGGCTATTTCGTGACTGGTCTCATCATCCCTCTGATCATGCCGGTCAACGTCCCTCTGTGGATGCTCGCCCTGGCAGTGGCCTTTGCCGTGGTTATCGGCAAGGAAGTATTCGGAGGCACCGGAATGAACATCTGGAACCCTGCCCTGCTGGCACGCGCGTTCCTGTTCTTCGCCTACCCGAGGCAGATGACCGGTGACGACGTATGGGTTGCAGGCGTCGACGGTTTCAGCGGAGCCACTCCTCTCAGCCAGATGGCTGCCAGCGGTTCTGTAGATTACTCGGTTGCCGATATGTTCTTCGGATTCATACCCGGGGCTGTCGGCGAGACCTCTACCCTCGCCATCCTCATCGGCGCCGTGATCCTCCTCTGGACAGGCGTCGCAAGCTGGAAGATAATGCTCAGCTGCGTAGCCGGCGGCCTGCTGGTCGGACTGCTTGGCGACGTGCCCTGCTACTACCAGCTCATCATGGGCGGTTTCGCATTCGGCTGCGTCTTCATGGCCACCGACCCTGTGACCTCAGCCCAGACCGAGGTCGGCAAATGGATCTACGGCTTCCTGATCGGAGCCTTCGCAGTATGCCTGAGGCTCTTCAACCCCGGCTATCCTGAGGGAATGATGCTCGCCATCCTCGTGATGAACACCTTCGCTCCGCTGATCGACCATATGGTCGTAAGCGGCAACATTCGCAAACGCCTCAAAAGGGCACAGACAGTTTAGGGAGGTAATGCAATGAATACAAACAGCAATATTTATACGATTATCTACACGACAATCCTTGTCGTAATCGTTGCAGCCATCCTGGCTATCGTAGCCACAGCCCTGAAGCCGCGCCAGAGAGCCAACGTAGAACTGGAGCAGATGAAATCCATCATGCTCTCGGCCAACATCGGCGAAACCAACGGCCAGCCCGACAAGAAGGCTGACTACAAGAAGCTCTACCAGCAGCACATCGTCAACACTTATGTAATCGACGGCAACGGCAACAAGGTTGACGGAGTCGACGCTTTCTCAGTTGACCTCAAGTCTCAGTACGAAGCCATCAAGAACGGCGGAAACCTTACCCTTCCCGTCTATGAATGCAAAGCTGACGACGGCAGCACCCTCACCATCCTGCCTTGCTACGGCGCAGGTCTCTGGGGTGCCATCTGGGGATACATCTCTGTCGAGCCTGACGGAGAGACCATCCGCGGCGCCTTGTTCTCACACGCCAGCGAGACTCCCGGTCTCGGCGGCGAGATAGCTGAGCCCTGGTTCTATAACCAGTTCGACGGCAAGAAGCTCGAAGATGCGTCAGGAGCCTTCTCTTCAGTGAAGATCGTCAAGGGCGGCGCAGGCAGCAACCAGAACGGAGTGGACGCCATCAGCGGCGCCACCATCACTTCACGCTCGCTCCAGAACACTATCGAGCAATGGATGAACTACTACAAACAAATACTGGGAGAATAACAAGATGGATAAAGAAACATATTTGAAACCCCTGTTCAAAGGCAATCCGATCACGGTGCTGGTGCTCGGTATCTGCTCTTCGCTTGCAGTTACCGTCCAGCTCAAAGGAGCGCTTGTGATGGCTCTGTCAGTTACTCTTGTAACAGCGTTCTCGAGCCTCTTCATCTCATTGCTGAGGAATACGATTCCGAACCGCGTGCGCATCATCGTGCAGCTGGTTGTAGTAGCAATGTTCGTTATTCTCATCGACCAGGCGCTGAAAGCTTTCTCATATGACACTTCGAAGATGCTTTCGGTCTACATCGGCCTTATCATCACCAACTGTATCATCATGGGCCGCATCGAAGCCTTCGCCCTCGGCAACAAGCCCTGGCCGAGCTTCGTCGACGGAGCATTCAACGGACTCGGATACGGTATGATCCTGGTCATCGTGGCATTCTTCCGCGAACTCTTCGGAAGCGGAACGCTGCTCGGATTCCAGGTCATCCCCGAAAGCTGGTATATTGAAAACGGCGGCTGGTACGCCAACAACGGCCTTATGATTCTCCCGCCTATGGCACTCATCCTTCTCGGATGCGTGGTATGGGTTCACAGGGCAATCGACAAAGAACTTCAAGAGCAATAGGAGGACAGAAGAATGATGGATTATATCAACATATTCATTAAGTCGATCTTCGTCGAGAACATGGTGTTCTCATTCTTCCTTGGAATGTGCTCCTATCTCGCCGTATCGAAGAACGTGAAGACTGCTACCGGCCTCGGCCTTGCAGTTATCTTCGTTCTGGGCATCACACTGCCCCTCAACTATGTACTTTATGAGTACGTGCTCAAGGCCGGAGCCCTGTCATGGCTCTCTCCGAACCTTGCGAACGTCGACCTGAGTTTCCTCAGCTACATCGTATACATCGCCATGATCGCCACTTTCGTGCAGATCGTCGAGATGTTTGTCGAGAAGTTCTCTCCGGGCCTTTACTCGTCTCTCGGTATCTTCCTTCCCCTGATCGCAGTGAACTGCGCCATCCTGGGCGGCTCGCTGTTCATGCAGGAAAGAGGTTATTCGAATGTCGGCGAGGCCTTCACCTTCGGCCTGGGTTCCGGCATCGGCTGGTTCCTCGCCATCGTGGCTATGGCAGCCATCCGCGAGAAGCTCGCCTACAGCAACGTACCCAAGCCTCTTAAAGGCCTAGGTCTGGCATTCATCATCACAGGCCTTATGGGTATCGCCTTTATGAGTTTTATGGGATTTCAATTATAGGAGGCAGAGGATATGGATTTTAGAATAATATTAGTTTCTATTGTAGCGTGCCTGCTGCTTATCCTGATTCTCGTAGCTCTTCTGCTCTGGATCAAGGGCAAGCTCACTCCTTCAGGAACCGTCAAGATCGACATCAACGACGGAAAGAAAGTAATTGAAGTTCCCCAGGGCAACACTCTGCTGGCCACCCTGGCCAACCAGAAGATCTTCTTGCCGTCAGCGTGCGGCGGAAAGGGCTCCTGCGGCCAGTGCAAGTGCCGCGTGCTCGAAGGCGGCGGAAGCATCCTCCCCACCGAGACCGTGCATTTCACACGCAGGCAGATAAATGACAACTGGCGTCTCGGATGCCAGGTGAAGGTCAAGGACAACCTCAAGATTGTCGTTCCCGAAAGCGCGCTCAGCGTCAAGAAGTGGGAGTGCGAAGTAATCTCCAACCACAACGTGGCCACCTTCATCAAGGAGTTCGTGGTCAAGCTTCCTGAAGGCGAGCACCTCAACTTCCGTTCAGGCGGTTACATCCAGATAGACATCCCGGCCATCACCGTCGATTTCAAGGATATGGACATTGACGAGCAGTACCGCAAGGACTGGGAGTTCTACAAGTTCTTCGACCTGCAGATGGTAAACAAGACCCCGACCATCCGCGCATACTCTATGGCCAGCTATCCTGCAGAAGGCGACATCATCAAGCTGAATGTCCGCATCGCCACTCCGCCTTTCGACAGGAGCGCTCCCAAAGGCAGCAACAAGCTTCTCCCCGTCAATCCGGGCGTCAGCTCTTCATACGTGTTCTCACGCAAGCCGGGCGACAAGGTTACCATCAGCGGCCCTTACGGCGAATTCTTCGTTCCGGACAACTGTCCGAAAGACCAGGAGTTCATCTTCGTCGGCGGCGGCGCAGGTATGGCTCCTATGCGCAGCCACATCATGCACCTGTTCAAGACAGAACGCACCACGCGTCCAGTGCACTTCTTCTATGGAGCCCGCAGCCTGAAGGAAGCCTTCTATCTCGAAGACTACTACGCCATCGAGAAGGAGTTCCCGAACTTCAAGTTCCACCTGGCTCTCGACCGTCCGGATCCTGCAGCCGACGAGGCAGGCGTAGCCTACACTCCCGGCTTCGTGCATAACGTGATGTACGAGACTTACCTCAAGAACCACGAGGCTCCCGAGGACGTACTCTACTTCATGTGCGGTCCGGCAATGATGTCTCAGTCCGTCTGCAATCTGCTCGACAGCCTGGGCGTTGCGCCTGAGAGCATCCTATTCGACAACTTCGGTTGATCGGATACGCCAGGCAGACGGGAACAGATTGTTGGTCCTGCTGCCGAGATTCTTGACGAAACCCAGAGGGACACCCTCATACTTGAGAAGTATGAAACCTTTGGGAGAGTCAGGCAGAACAAGCGGCTCGAGCCGCAGATATTTCAAAGCATCCCCTGCAGACAAGTTCTCGCAGGGGAATGTTTTTTCTGCAAGACAGTCGCTCAGCGCCAGGGCGGCGGAGGGAATGAGGTCGCGGCCCTTAACGGCAGCGACGGCCACGCCCGAACGGATGACGCCCAGCACTCCTTCCAGCGACATAATCTCCGGAGCCAGGCCTGCCGGGTAGGCTTTGATCATATCACCGGCCGAGGTGGCGACCTTGAAACAGTCGCAGTCCGCTGCATAGCCGCAGGCAGCTTTTGCCGGCAGTTTTGCATTGCGCAGCCTGACAGGCCTTGCCACGGCAGTCTTCCTCACCGCTGCAACATACAGCCCTTCGGAACGTGTCCAGCCAGGAATGAACTGCAGGCCGCAGGCGGTCCTGAGGGCCTCGGGAGCCGCCTCGAGAGTTACTAGCTCCGCGCCAAGCTCCCTGCATATCCACTCCACATTCCCGTCATTCTCACAGCGGTTGAAGGTGCAGGTAGAATATAGAAGTATGCCTCCGGTCTTGAGAGAAGGCCAGGCCTCGGCCACAATCTTGCGCTGCCTTGCTGCACAGAGAGCCACGTTGTCCGGACTCCACTGCTCAACACTTCCTGCATCCTTGCGGAACATTCCTTCGCCGGAGCAGGGCACGTCGGTCAGGATCACATCGAACCAGCCTTCAAGAGCCGCAAAACGACGAGGCTCGTCGTTGGTCACCACGATGTTCGCCCTGCCCCACTTAGCCATATTCTCGGCAAGCACGGTGGCTCTGCTCCGTATGACTTCGTTGCTTACGAGAATATCCGAATCAGAGAGAGACTGTGAAGCGATACATGTCGATTTGCCGCCCGGAGCGGCGCAGAGGTCCAGCACTCTGAGCGGAGAATCACCGCGCAGGGAGGTGAACAGTTGCTGCATGACCATCGATGCTGCGTCCTGCACATAATACGCTCCTGCATGTACAAGGGGGTCAAGGTGGAACTGGGGACGCTCGCGAAGATAAAGTCCGTCGGCACACCAGGGAACCTGCCCGTCAGCGAGCTGCCGAAAATGTCCAGCAAACTCCTCCTCCGTCATCTTGAAAGGGTTCCGGCGCACAGAAACGGTTGCAGGCTCGTTTTCAAGAGCCTGCATATAGTTGTCAAGCACCTGCTGCCCAAGCACTTCCCTAAGGTTGTCCTTGAATATTGGGTCGAAATCAAACGACATAATCGCGCATCCCGTCAGGAATGTTGCCGGCGGCTATCTGGGCGATAGTGTCGGTGACAGTATCAATGAAAGGCTGAAGGCGGTTGCCTATCATCATCCTGAGCATGGTGTTCAGCTCGGTGTTCAGCTCGATATGGAAATCCGTGGCTCCGTCTTTTTCGACGGCCGGGTCGAAATGAAGGCTGAACTGGAACGGGAAGGGAGACTGTCCCATCTGCTCGAAGACAAGGGTGTTGAACGGAATCCTCTGGGTAAGCTTCATGCCGAATTCCATTCCCATAGTCTTCACCATGACGGAATCCTGTGTCATCTCCACCATATTCCGCTTGTCCTCGGGCAGCCTGTCAGCAATGCTCTCAAGATTCGAGAAGCGGCTGTACAGCATTATCGGCTGCTGGTCGAGGAATATGGTCTTGCCTACGACGTGCTGACCCATCTGCTATTTCCCCCAGTTTTCCGGTTTGAACCGCCAGTCTCTCAGCACGCTCATCTCAGATTCGTTGATATAGCTGCTTTCGCCGGCCACCTGGATGAGGGTATCGTAATCGGTAAGTGTATACAGAGTAATATTGGCCTCTTCAAATGCCTTGCGTGCCTTGGTGAAGTTATAAGAGAATATGGCCACCATACCTTCCACCATACCGCCTTTCTGGGTAACAGCCTGAACTGAGGCCAGAGAACTCATGCCTGTAGATATCAGGTCTTCGATCACCACTATGCTGGCGCCTTTCTCGAAGACACCTTCTATCTGAGACCCGGTGCCGTGGTCTTTCGGTTTCGGACGGATATATATAAGCGGCAGACCCATCCTGTCCGCTACGATGGCACCGATAGCTATGGCCCCTGTGGCCACTGCAGCTATTACATCAACTTTCTTGAACTGTTCCCTGATGATCTCTTCCAGACGTTCTGCAATGAATGTGCGGACGACAGGATATGACAAAAGCTTGCGGTTGTCGCAATAAATGGGAGACTTCAGGCCCGAAGCCCAGGTAAAAGGCTCTTCGGTGTTCAATTCCACAGCCTTGACATCCAACAAAGCGGCTGCGACTCTTTTTTCCAGATTATCCATATTTATAACATCTGCATTCTTGCGCATCTTTGTAAAGATAAGAATAAATTTTAAATTTGGTGACTATTTAAAGCTTGTATTGAAATGCATAAAGTATACATCGGCAAAGAATGTATCACACTTGCTGATGACCGTGAGCTTGAATTGTTCAGCGCCCCTTACCATCAGATAGTCGCAGCAGGAGGCCTGGTGGAAAACTCTGCAGGGGAGTGCCTTATGATATTCCGTCGCAATTGCTGGGACCTTCCCAAGGGAAAGCAAGAGCCCGGAGAGGACATTGTAACCTGCGCTCTGCGCGAGGTCGGTGAAGAAACCGGACTTAGCAACATTTCGGCCGGCAGCCTTATATGCGTTACTCATCACTGCTATATTTTTCAGGATGTCGAATGCATAAAGCATACCTGGTGGTACCGTATGCGCTATGAAGGCTCTGAAAAACTTGTTCCCCAGGCGGAGGAGCAGATCGAAAAGGCAGAGTGGATAGCGAGGAACAACCTTGCGCCGAAGCTGGCGAACACCTACCCTTCTATCAGGGAGGTATTCATGAGGGCATATAACGGCTAAAGATTGTCCAGCCTCTCGAGAATTTTGTCGAGGGTGTCGAAATCAGTCACAAGTACAGGACGGGCCTTGCTTCCGTTGAACGGGCCTACTATGCCGGCCGCCTCAAGCTGGTCTATCAGCCTGCCTGCCTTGTTGTAGCCGATGCCAAGCTTGCGCTGAAGCAGGGAAGTCGAACCCTGCTGGCTCTGCACCACGATCTTCGCCGCATCCTCGAAGAGCTTGTCGCGCCTGTGAAGGTCTGGAGGGCCTGAAGCTTCTGATTCCTCTTCATCCACGTCAGGCAGGAAGAAGGCATGGTCATAGCCTTTCTGGCCGTTGATGAACTTGGTGACGCGGTCTACCTCGGCAGTCTCGATAAGGGCGCACTGTACACGGGTGACATCGATGCCGGGATATACCACAAGCATATCGCCGCGGCCGATGAGCCTGTTGGCGCCGGGCTGGTCGAGGATGGTCTTTGAATCTACTGACGAATATGTCTTGAAAGCTATACGCGAGATGAAGTTGGCCTTGATGGTACCTGTGATCACGTCGGTGGTAGGCCTCTGGGTCGCGATGACCAGATGGATTCCGACGGCGCGGGCCTTCTGCGCGAGACGGGCTATCGGCTCCTCGACTTCCCTTCCGGCAGTCATCAGCAGGTCGGCGAACTCGTCAATCACGACCACGATATACGGCATAAACGCGTGGCCCTTGAGCGGATTCAACTGGCGGCGCAGGAACTTCTCATTGTATTCCGTAATCTTCCTTTCACCGGCGATACGCAGCAGCTCATAGCGGTTGTCCATCTCGATGCAGAGCGACTTGAGGGTACGCACCACCTTGTTCGTATCGGTGATGATCGGTTCTTCCTCATCGGGCAGCTTTGCCAGATAGTGCTTCTCCAGCAGACGGTAGAAATCAAGCTCGACCTTCTTGGGATCGACCATCACGAACTTGAGTTCGCTCGGATGCTTGGTATAGAGCAGGGAGGTAATGATAGCATTAAGGCCGACGGATTTACCTGTACCTGTAGCACCGGCCACGAGCAGGTGAGGCATCCTCGCAAGATCCATGAAGAACGGCTCGCTGGTGACTGTGATACCGAGAGCCACCGGCAGTTCCATCTTTGCGCTCTGCTCGGCGAACTGGGGCGAATTGAGCACGGCCTTCAGCGGCACGACGCTCGGATGTTCGTTGGCAACCTCGATACCGATGGCGTCGGACAGGGTGAGCACCCTGACGCCCTTTGCGCCAAGCGACATAGCTATATCCTCTTCCAGCTTCTTCACCGTGGCGATACGTACGCCTTCCGCAAGACGGATACGGTAAAGAGTGACTGTAGGGCCTCTCTTGGCTGTGATGCTCTCGACCTTGATCTTATAGCAGCTGAGGGAGTTTACTATCCGAACCTTGTTCTTCTCAAGTTCTTCGCGGGACACTTCATACTGAAGATTGCGGTAATCCTCAAGCAGGTTCATACCCGGGAACGTGTAGTGAGACAGATCAAGACGCGGATCGTATATATGGTCTTTCTCCTCTTCTGAGAGATTCTCCAGGAAATCGTTATTATCAGTCTCGACCACGAGTTCCACATCGCTGGCTTCCGGTTGTGCAGGCTTGACCGGAGGGGCGACAACCTCGGCCACTTTCACCGGTTCCTCGAGTTCTTCGGGCTCCTGGACGAAGAAGTCGTCAGCGTCTATGGGCGCCGGTTCATCTTCGGCCACGGCAGGTTCGAAGGGATCTTCCTCTTCTTCATCCGAAACGAAAAGTTTCTCGTCGGGAATGTCTGAATCCTCGTCTTCCTCCTCCATCTCGTCTTCGTCTTCCTCTTCCTCTTCTTCCCCGGCAGGCTGCTCCACAGGCTTCTTTTCCCTGTGGAAAGTATCATATATGAACTTGTCGAACCAGAGGGCGACCTTGCGTGTCAGAAGGATGAGCCAGAGGAACAGCAGGAACAGCAGCACGGCACCTGCGCCGAGCCTGCCTGTCATACTGCACAGCCATTCATTGGAAAGATGTCCGTATGAGCCGCCTGCCCCTGTCGAAAACAGGGTCTCTCCACCGAAGAACGAAGAGATGTAGGCTGCTATCACCGAAAATACGATGCAGCCGAACAGAGAAAGAATGAAAGCCCTGAAAACCCTGACCTTGCGGATCCTGAAACAGGCGACGGCCAGCAGGCCTATGAAGACCGGAACGAAGAAAGCACCTACACCGAACAGTTTTGCAAAAAGGAAGTCTGCCCACTGATATCCCAATTTGCCGCAGACATTGTTTGCGCTGACGTACGACTGCCACAACTCGGGATCGGACTTCAGACTCTGGTCCGCACTCCAGTTGAAAGCATAGGAGATCAGAGAAGCTGCCGTAAAGATGCAGAATATGGCGAACAGCACGCCCATCACTATCCTGATGATGCTTTTCTGCTCATCAGACAGCCTTGGACGCTTCACTGCAGCCTTCTTTTTTACAGGCTTCTTCTTTTTCTTGTCGGCGGTTTTCTTTCCTTTTGCTGATGTGGCCATTATGCCTGGGGTTTTCTCTTTTTCTTGTTGAATCTTCTGTTCTTGTTACCGTTGTTGCCTGAAGAGAATCCGGGGCGGTTGAATTCTCCGGAAACGGGGCCAAGCACTATGTCTCTCGGAACCTGCAGCCTGCCTCCCGCAAGCTGCTCCATATCCTGGAAGATGGTCTCGTCAGCCACGCTGTCCTTGTTCCAGATGAGATATTGCTGGCGCATATACAATGCCAGCAGTCTCATCAGCTCCCTGCGCACTTCCTCTCCCTTGTCACAGTCCACTATCAGGTCTATCATATTCTGGATGTTGCGGCCGTAGCACGACTTGCGTATCGGTTCGGTGGAATATCCGATAGGATCCGGCTTGCTCTCGTGTTCCTCCTTGACGGGGGCTTCGTACGGGCCGTCCACATCCAGGTTGTATCCTGAAATGATATAGGCGTGGTCCCAGAGCTTATGCTTGTAATCGGGATAATCCTTCATATGGGGATTGAGCGTGCCCATCACGTTGACGACTGCACGTGCCTGCTGAGTACGCTTCTCCCTGTCCTCGATCTCGCACACCTGTTCCAGCATCTTCTGCACATGCCTTCCGTACTCAGGCAATATCAACTTTTCTCGTTGGGTATTATAATCCATAGTTAAGATATTTATGCAAATATAACTTATCTTTGTTTCCGAGATATGCAAAAAACGAGAAAAGTTCTTGTTACCGGCGCCTGCGGGCAGTTGGGCAGTGAAATCCGCAGACTGTCTGCAGGAAGCGGCGATTTCATATTCACCGACTATATCGGGACTGAAGACATTCTTTCCCTCGACATATGCGACCCTGAAACTGTCGCCGCCTGCGTGACCGAGAACTCCGTCGGCACCATCATCAACTGCGCCGCCTACACAAATGTCGAGAAGGCCGAAGACGAGCCTGAGCTCTGCCGCCGCATCAACTGCGAAGGTGTCGCAGTGCTGGCCGACGCGGCTCTTCAGGCCGGGGTAGCTCTGATCCAGATTTCCACCGACTTCGTATTCGACGGTGCCAAAGGCTCTCCGTATCTGGAAACCGACGCTCCCTCTCCCCTTTCAGTCTATGGCAGAACGAAAGCCGAGTCTGAATATATCGTAATATCCTCCGGAGTTCAGGGAGCCATCATCCGAACGGCCTGGCTGTACTCCCCCTACGGCAGGAATTTCTTGAAGACAATGCTGCATCTTGGCTCCACACATGAAAGCATAACCGTGGTGGACGACCAGGTAGGCAGCCCCACCTATGCAGCAGACCTGGCGGAAGCGATTCTGATGCTCCTGCCCGTCGCCGGCCGGAAGAAGGGAGAAATCTATAATTACAGCAATGCCGGAGCCTGCAGCTGGTACGGTTTCGCCAGGGAGATAATGCGGCAGGCAGGACTCCCCTGCGAAGTGATTCCGGTCACCAGCAGCGAATATCCGCAGAAAGCCGTCCGTCCTGCCTACTCTTATCTGGACAAAACGAAGATTGCCGCCGAGCTTGGGCTCGACGTACCGCAGTGGCAGGATTCCCTGAAGAAATGTCTCGAGAGACTTATTTGATCTTGTCCCTTACGAAGAAGTAATAGATCAGCACGCCCAGCCAGCTGCATGCCAGCAGGATGATGGAGATCAATATCTTCCAGCCGACAGCGATGGTCTTGTTCTTGAAAAGGTCGTATACGCACCAGATGGCAAGGGCTATACCAATGTAGTAGACGATTTTCATCATAATTGTAAGGTTTTAGCATTCTTGTTTTCAAAGATAATAATAATCCGTCAGATTTCCGAATCTGCCATATTGTCAGTTTTCTCCGCTTGGTGCATTAATTGAGAAGCATAGAAGCACAAAAGGAGATCAACAATATGAACAACAACAATTTGGAAATGCTTGACAAGTTCGCCGTCAACCTTAACGAGAGGGCGAAACAAGGCAAACTCGATCCTGTGATAGGCAGGGACGAGCAGATTCGTCGTGTTCTCCAGATCTTGAGCAGAAGGACTAAGAACAACCCTATTCTCGTTGGAGAACCCGGCGTCGGCAAGACTGCGATTTCGGAAGGCATCGCGCAGCGTATCGTCAACGGCGATGTCCCCGAGAATCTGAAGTCAAAAAAGATATATTCACTTGATATGGGCGCGCTCATCGCAGGCGCGAAATATCAGGGAGAGTTCGAGGAGAGGCTGAAGGGAGTCATCGAAGCCGTATCCGGAAGCGACGGCGAGATAATCCTCTTCATCGACGAGATCCACACTCTGGTAGGCGCAGGACGTACGAGCGGAGCGATGGATGCCGCCAACATCCTGAAGCCTGCCCTGGCAAGGGGTGACCTGAGGGCCATCGGCTCCACCACCCTCGACGAGTACCAGAAATACTTCGAGACTGACAAGGCTCTGGAACGCCGTTTCCAGATAGTGATGGTCGACGAGCCTACGCCTGCAGAGTCCATCTCTAT
The DNA here is from genome assembly GCA_017561885.1 of Bacteroidales bacterium. Lineage (GTDB taxonomy): Bacteria > Bacteroidota > Bacteroidia > Bacteroidales > UBA932 > Equibacterium. Next base: position 141,060 of record JAFZBF010000041.1, read on the forward strand.
CCTGAGGGGCCTCAAGGAGAAATACGAGAACCACCACAAGGTCCGCATCGAAGATGACGCCATCATCGCCGCCGTAGAGCTTTCGAACCGTTACATCACCAACCGTTTCCTTCCCGACAAGGCCATCGACCTTATCGACGAGGCGGCCAGCAAGCTGCGTCTCGAGATGAATTCAGTCCCCGAGCCCATCGACGAGCTCAACCGGAAGATCAAACAGCTGGAGATCGAACGCGAGGCCATCAAACGCGAGGGAGAGTCGCCGAAACTTGACTCCATCAAGGAACAGCTCGCCACCCTCGGCAAGGAACGCGAAGGGCTTATGGCCCGCTGGGAGAACGAGAAGAGGCTTCTGAAGGAAATCCAGGAGAACCGCGACGCTATCGAGAAATACCGCATCGAAGCTGACGACGCTGACCGGAGGGGTGATTACGGCAAGGTCGCCGAACTCCGCTACGGAAAGATCGGTGCAGCCCAGGATGCTATCAAGAAGCTGTCCGAAGAGAGAGACGCCATCAAGGATCCCATCATCAACGAGTCGGTTTCCGAAGACGACATCGCCGAAATAGTATCTAAATGGACCGGCATTCCCGTGGCCAAGATGATGGAGAGCGAAAAGGAGAAACTGCTCCGCATGGAGGAAGAACTGCACAAGAGGGTGATCGGCCAGGACGAGGCCATATCAGCCGTGTCGAATGCAGTACGCCGCAGCCGTACCGGACTGCAGAACGAGAAGCGGCCGATCGGTTCGTTCCTCTTCCTCGGTACGACCGGTGTCGGCAAGACCGAGCTCGCCAAGGCGCTTGCAGAGTATCTGTTCAACGACGAGAATATGATTACCCGTATCGATATGAGCGAATACCAGGAGCGTCACACCGTGTCGCGTCTGGTCGGAGCGCCTCCGGGATATGTAGGTTATGAAGAAGGCGGTCAGCTCACCGAGGCCGTGCGGCGCAAGCCCTATTCAGTAGTGCTGCTCGACGAGATCGAGAAAGCCCACCCCGATGTCTTCAACACCCTTCTTCAGGTGCTCGACGACGGCCGTCTGACCGACAACAAGGGCCGTACGGTGGACTTCAAGAACACCATAATCATTATGACCTCTAATGTGGGAAGCGACGTTATCCAGGACTACATCGCCAAAGGCAAGCCGATGGACAGCTGCCGTGAGGAAGTCATGGCAATACTGAAAGGCTGCGTACGTCCTGAATTCCTCAACCGTATCGACGAGATCATAATGTTCCAGCCGCTGACAAAGGACAACGTCCGCGACATCGTGAACATGCAGCTCGACCAGATCAGGCAGAAAGTCCTGGAGACCGCCAACATCAGGCTGAGCATATCTCCCGAGAAGATCGAACAGCTCTGCGAGGACGGCTACGATCCCGCATACGGCGCCCGTCCCATCAAGAGGCTGCTCCAGAGAGAAGTCGTCGACCGTCTTGCCAAGGATATGCTCTCGGGCAAGGTCGTTCCCGGAATGGAATACGTGCTCTGCTGACAGAGCGTGTTGCACAAAGCGCTCACAATCAGCAAAAAATGATAAAGCCATACCCCGAAAATGAGGGTATGGCTTTTACTTTAACCGCTGCTGCCCAGTCAGTTGCAGATCACGCGTGCGTTGCAAACCGCTGCTCGGCCAGTGCCTCATACTTTGTTCCGGGCCTGCCGTAGTTGGCGTAGGGATAGATGGAGATGCCGCCCCTGGGAGTGAAGAGTCCGAGGACCTCGATATACTTCGGATCCATCAGAGCGATCAGGTCCTTCATGATAGTGTTGACACAGTCTTCGTGGAAACCTCCGTGGTTGCGGAAACTTGTGAGATAAAGTTTCAGGGACTTGCTTTCCACCATCTTCACGTCCGGAATATATGATATCCTTATCTCCGCGAAATCCGGCTGGCCGGTAACGGGGCACAGAGTGGTGAACTCCGGGCAGTTGAAACGCACCCAGTAGTCGTTGTCCTGATGCTGGTTTTCGAAGGCTTCAAGCACTTCGGGGGCATAGTCCATATGGTATGCCGTCTTGTTGCCGAGGGCGCTGAGCCCCTCTTTCTTCCTGTCTTCTGCCATATTATATATCTCTTATCTTGAACGGGTTGTATGAAATGTCGTAGTCATAGGTATCGATGCCTTCGTGAGCCTTCAGCTTCTTCACCAACGCGGTGGTCAGAGGGAGGATGATGACTTCATAGAGGGTCTTTACAAGGACCTGTGTGAAGATTATCCCGACTATTCCGGCAAACGGCAGGGTGCCGGCGAAGGCAATCGGATAGAAGATAACCGAGTCGGCAAACTCACCGCCTAGCGACGAAACTATCGCCCTCGACCAGAAGCTTCGGCCTTCCATCGCAACTTTCATCTTCGACATTATCCATGCGTTGATCTGGGAACCGCATATGAAAGCCACGAGCGAAGCGAAGGTTGTGCGGGGCACGAGCCCGAAAAGCTTGTTGAAACTGTCGGCCACAGGTACGCTCTCGTCATACAGGGGCGCGGGCAGCATAGTCACTATCTGCGCAGCCAGGGCGATGAACGCGCTCAGGATGAATCCTATCCATATTACGAGCCTTGCCTTGCGGAAACCGTAGACTTCAGTCAGGCAGTCGTTGATGATGTAGGATATCGGGAAGATTACGACAGCTCCAGAGAGCTGCAGGGGGAGCGATCCTACGCGCCAGAGACGCGGTACGAAAATGTTCGAGGCGACCAGACAGACGCAGAACGCGGCGGCAAGCCATACGAACGTGACGGAGAGCCGGGGCTTCTCCATGGTTTTGTTTTCAGTCATCTTACTTGTTTTTATAGTGGTTCCAAGCACACTTGCGGCGGGACAGCCCGTCACTCGGCGGCAAATATAGCACAATTATTTATATTTGCGTCGCAGCACAGTCTTATGGAACACCTCGGTGAAATTCTGTCACTAATAGTAGCTGTCAGCTGGACGGCCACCGCAATCTTCGGAGACGAAGCCAGTCACAGGCTGGGATCGATGACCGTCAATGTCATCAGGCTGACGCTGGCATCGGTTTTTCTGGGGCTGATACTCTGGATTACGATAGGAAGGCCCTACCCCGTCTATGCAGATTCTTCCACCTGGTTCTGGCTTGCGCTTTCAGCCATTGTGGGCTATATCTTCGGCGATTACTGCCTTTTCAACTCCTACATCGTCATCGGAGCCCGTTTCGGCCAGCTCTTTATGACGCTGGCACCTCCCTCTGCCGCCATCGCAGGGTGGATTATGCTGGGCGAAACCCTCACCTGGAAATCGTGGCTTGCGATGGCGGTCACACTCTGCGGTATCGCAATCTCCATCCTCAGCCGCGGCGGCCAGCACAACGTCAAGCTCACCCTGCCGCTTAAGGGCGTACTTCTCGGCATTGGTGCCGGAGTGGGCCAGGGCGTCGGTCTGGTGCTGAGCAAGATAGGTATGCAACACTATGCCTCCGCCCTTCCCGCCGATGCGCCGGCTGCCATGGACACCATGATGCCCTTCGCGTCGACAATGATAAGGGCTCTTGTCGGCGGTGCAGGTTTCTGGCTCATTATGACTCTGAGCGGGCAGCTGAAGGACATGAAGGCCGCGACCCACAACAGGCAGGGCCTCACCTACGCTGCCCTTACCACTCTGTTCGGCCCGACCCTAGGAGTTTCGCTGTCCCTGATGGCAGTGCGCTATGCCAACGCCGGCATCGCATCGACGCTGATGGCGCTGACCCCCGTACTGATCATCGCTCCCTACTCCATCATGCACAAACAGAAAATCCGCATGAAAGAAATAATCGGCGTAGTCGTCAGCATGATCGGTGTGGCGATGTTCTTCCTTTTGTAATCCCGTTTATTTATTTTTGTAGATAATAAATACACTTGACACTATGAAAAGAATCGTACTGACTATATTCGTCATCCTGATGGCCGTATCCTGCGGCAAGGAAGCGACCCAGAAGAACCGTGTGATAGCTCACCGCGGATTCTGGCAGACCGAAGGCTCGGCTCAGAACTCCCTGACCTCTCTCCGCCTTGCCATGGACAACGGTTTCTATGGCAGCGAATGCGACATCCAGCTGACGGCCGACAGCTGCTTCATCGTCTTTCACGACAGCAAACTCAACGGAGTATACCTCGAAAATCTGACTTTCGCGCAGATTCTTGCCGACACCACCCTTGTGAACGGAGAAAAGATATCTACCGTCGACGAGTATTTCTCTGAATTCGCCTGCCACGGCGGAAACACCAAGCTGATTATCGAAGTCAAGCCACAGGTCACAGAAGAAATGATGAGTCTCAGCATTGAGCGCACAGCCGAGGCCATCAAGAAGTTCGATATCCGCGACCGTGTAGAGATCATCTCCTTCAGCTACCGCGCCTGCAAGGAACTGGCCGGAATCTTCCCCGACATACCGGTATCTTTCCTTGACGAGACCCATAACGTCAGCTTCAGCCAGATGAAACAGGACGGCATCGACGGCATCGACTACGAATACCACTGCATCCTCGAGAACCCCGACTTGATCGAAGAGGCGCACTCGAAAGGATTCATCGTAGACGTATGGACCGCGAACGATCCTGAGGAAGTGATCACGATGGTTGAAGCCGGACTCGACTATGTCACCACGAACAGGCCTGACCTGATGCTTGCGGTTCTTGAAGAATATTAACGGCTCTGCTCTTCTGTTATTTCGTATTCGTATGGCTGGCTCTGGCCGGCTACGCAGGAGGCTGCATTGTTAAGGCATCCGTTCCCGTCAATAAGATAAGCCACGACGCGTGTCGCCGCAGGTGTTCCTGCAATTGTACACGTGAAAGACCTTTTCGTTTTCTCCCCTTTCCCGATCTTGCCCAGCGCATCGCCCAGACCCTCTGCCGGAGAAGTCTTGTGCAGCAGGGAACGAAGCACTGCATTGTGGACATAGCTGTCGCCTGCACCTGTCTGGCCGGCAACTATGCCGTCCTCCACCAGAACCACGCCGAGGAAATAATCACCTTCGGCTGCACTGCATACCTCAACATCGACTGACAGTTCATTTCTTGACAATGACGATGAAATGGATAATCCGCAGGCCGGCGTCGCCTGTTCCAGCACTGTGCGGCTATGGGACCAGAGGACTTCAGGGGATGCGACACTGGTGGCCAGAGACGCATCCAGTCCGGTAACAACGTACGGAAGAGCCTGTACTCCGAATCTGTCCGCCAGTGCGTTTCCGGCAGGTACCTGTAGGTCATCGAGATAATTAATGGCTATCTTCTCTATCCTTCCTCCGCTCAAAGCCGCCGCTTCAGCTATAGCCTGAGCCATGGCCGGACAGTTGACGCACCAGGTCGCAGTGAAATCGAGCACGAGGGACTTTCTCAGGAAGCGGTCTCCTTCCGGGGCGATTTCCGCAGCCGAGAGATAGAGCAACGGCGAGACATGGCCCTCGCATTCCGCAATGAAAATATATGCACCTTCGCGGTCGGGAGTGTAGCTTGTCCCTTCCAGCGGCAGGTTGCCGTCATCTGTCACCTCGTAGATTATGGAACGGTCCGTGATGTCTTCCTTGCCCGACAGGACCATGAAAGAGAACGACTCCCCTTTCAGGATGTTGACAGACGATGGCTGTCCCACCAGGATTATCCCCGCGTCAAGTTCGTCGTGCACACCGACACAGCCGGCGCAGGTCAGCGTCAGCAGCAAGGCGGCAAGCATATATCGGAGTATGGTTTTCATCGTCAGAAGGAGTATTCAATGGTCAGCTGGCCTCCGCTGTAGGCCGGCCTGAAACGGCAGACGCCGCCCGAGCATACCATACCGGCGCGGTTGCGGCCGAAAGAGACAGCAGCACGGAATGCATCAGCCGAGAAGCTCGCTCCCACGTTGTAATAGTGGATGTGGGTGTCGCCGTGGTTGTACATATCGCTGACGAACAAGCCCCAGTGGGGAGCATAGTTCAGTTCAAGGAGAGCCGCCATCCAGTCTTTGGTCAGTTCCTGGGAATATAGGTACTGGAGCTCGCCGCGCAGCGACAGGCTGCCTGGAGATTTCCAGGTGCCGTCCACCACGAAGATATTCTGCGCCTCCGTGCTGCGGGTCTGTCCGTGAGACGGAGACTTTTCCTGAATGGAGACAAATACATTCGTCCTGAAAGCTCTCGACCATCTGCGGTCGATGCTCAAGTTAAGTTCGCGGTAAGCAAAGCGTGGGCTGTCGTATCCCGACAGGGCCTGCGGCAGAGTCCGGATCCACGATGCACCGGCGTGCAGGGTAGCGCCGTGCCTGCCTCCGAATAAACCGTCCTTTGGAATATAGTAGAAAACGTCGGCCTGATAGCCACGCTCACCCTCGGCATACGTGGAATACGGGTTCAGCGAGGCAAGCATATAGGTCTGCATCTGGCAGAGGGCGGGGAGATAGTTCAGAGTATTGCCTGTCGCAGGAGCGGTCGAAGTGCGGAAGAGACGGTTCTCCATATTCGAAAGTTCCCTGGCAGTTGCAGAAAAGGTGAGCCGGTGATATGAGAATGATGCCTCCGCGCGCCAGGCATGGCCCTTTTCAAGGCCGTAGTCCGTCGCACCGCCGGGCTTGTGGAACGTTGTAAGGTCCTCTCCTTTCCCGACCCATTCGAAGCCGAAGTGGAAACCGTCCATGCCGTCAAAGTATGCACCGAGATCCGCGCCCACGCTGTATGTCGGGACGTGAGCCGGCAACACGAAGCCCTTCGCTGCAGCAAGAAGCTCAAGGTCGGCGGGGTTCTGCCGCTCATAACGGTCGAGCAGGCTGCTTTCCAGAATCAGACTCAGTTTTTCCGGCAGCCTGGCCAGATGGCCCAGGTCAAGGCGGATATCCCCTCCGGAAACCAGAGTCGCGGTGCGGGAGTTGAGAAAATTACCTATGCCGAAACGGGGAAAGCCCGCCAGGGCCGTAACTTCGACAGTCTCCTCTACCGACAGCTTCGCCCGGGCCCCTCCGATGGAGTTGGAGATGCCGAGTTCGCGGTCTTCCCACGACCTGAGCACCATACCAGAACCGAACTGCTCATAGAAATCGCCTGTTGTCAGAATCAGGTTCGAAGAGCCTATCTTCCGGTCTGCGGTCACATAGATACTGGTCAGTCCAGCACCCTGCAGGTCCTTGTCATATCCGGTTATGATTGCAGGATTATATTCTAGCTGGATGCCGCAGCCCCAGCTGCCTTTTGAAGTGTAACGGCCCAGATAGTCGAGCTTGAGCCAGTTCATACTGCCATAGCCGCTCTCGGGAGCCTGCGTGCCGGTGACAGGGTCGTCCCGGTATAAAATGGTATTTGATTCCAGGCTTCCTAGCAGAGCGCCGTTCTGTGCGCGGAGAACCGGCCCTGCGAGCAGCAGCGCCGACACTACGGTCAGGAGGCGGACAGTGCGGAAGTTCATTTTCCAGGGTCGGTTACCGGGCGAGCGCCTTCAGTTCTTCGAAGAACTTGTCCTCATCGCCGGGCATATACCCCACGTGGGTGTAGTGGAGCTTCCCGTCCGGAGCGTATATCACCATATGCGGAATGGAAGAGATGTTCAGCGCGCGCATCAGGTCCTGGTTCACATCGAACAGGAAGGGGAATGCGTCCCAGCCTTTTCCAGAAGGAAGGGCTTTCGCACGAGCCAGAGACCTTGAATCGTCGGTGGAAACAGCATATAGGAGGAAAGGCACCTCCTCGTTCCATTCTTCAAATCCGTCGGTCAGGGCGTCGAGCTCCTTCATACACGGCTTGCAGGTCGTCGACCAGAAAGTAAGCACCAGGGGCTTCTTTCCGTCAAGGAGAGAACGTACAGACACCTTTCTGCCGGAGGCGTCCTGCACCTTGACATCAGGAATCGACTGTCCGCAGAGCACTGCGGAAGTCCCGAGCATAAGGATTGCAATAACTGTCAGAAGTTTCTTCATCATTCGGCGAATTGCAATTCAAGATTTGAGCCAACTTTTGCGGTAGCGACGTTGTCCACATAATAACCGCCGTAATCGCCTGTAGCTTCGACAGGCTGGTCGCCGAATTCGCGCTGGATATAAACGATGACGCGCAGGTTGTCAGCCTTGTATCCAGATGAAACCGCACTGCTGTAGACAAACTCATACACCGAGTTCTTCTTTTCAATCGTGAAATCGTCGCCCTTTATATTGGACAGGGTCACCCTAGCCACATCGTTGTGGATATAGGAAGCATGGTATCCTTCATAATTGTCGGCCTGTTCCCTGTCCAGGTCATCTTCAAGGATGAGAGCCGTAATCTTGTACTTGCCAGCAGCCTTGACATAGACCTTGCCCTGGACTGACACGGTTCCACCCGACAGGGACGAAGACATTGCAACGCCCGTGACGACAGGATAGGTGCTTTCCGTCTCCTTGACTGCATCCACGATCTTAGAAGCGACCGTAGAGGCTGCATAGTTTTCTACAAGATATCTTCCGTCAACCACACCTGTGGGATATCCTTCTGTCTTGTACTGCTTCATAAGCGTTGTTGTCCTGGAGAACTCAAGTGCACTGCCGCTGCCGTGGAAGCAGATCTGCTCTATCTTGCCGGGCAACTGTTCCTTTGCCAGCGCTATAGCCTTTGCCATATTGGGGCAATAGCCGCACCAGGTGGCTGTAAAGCGCATGAAGAGTGACTTGTGAAGGAATTCCTTTGAAAAGGCGGAAGTATCATATTCCTCGTCGCTCTGGTTTACGACAAGCGGGATGCAGACTCCTGTCTCGTTGCAGAAAGAGATAACTCCGGTCCTGGATGCTCCGGTAGTATTCTTCGCTATCGAATAAATGTGCTCATACATATTGGTGGTCACGGTGCGTGAACTCTTTTCGGTAATCCAGTCCGCAACGCCTTCGGTATGATATTCCATATTCGCTTTGACGACGATGATCACACTGCCGCCGTTCTTGCCGATGTCGATGGATGAAGGAGTGATCTCGAATATGGGGGCGATGCCTTTCTGCTGCACCGATACTGTGGCGCTCTCTGCTCCGGCTGAACCGAACACAAGATTGCCGGTGCGGTCTGCGCCGGTGAAGTTGCTCTGTGCGGTGAACGAGAATGTGCCTTCGGCTTCCTTGTCCAGGACTATCCAGTCAGGTTTCTCGTCCAGGGTAACAGCTCCGGTAGGGCTGGTGGCCTTGACTTTGAAAGAGCTTCCCTTTGGCTGGGCAGTCAGCATATCGACGTCTACCTCCACCCTCGGGGTCTGGCCGGGCTGGGTCACGGTGAGCGAAGCATTCTTGTCTCCGCATACGAAGTTGATGGTCGCAGTGCGTTGTTCGTAGGTATTGTTGGCATCCGCGGTCAGAACCAGCGCCTGGGAACCCGTGCCACCGACAGCGTCGGTCCGCAGCCAGGCCGTGCTGTTAGACAGCGACCAATCCAGCGAAGCGTTGACATCGACCGTGGCCGAGCCTCCGTTCTGGGGAATTGTGACTGAAGCCGGACTGACTGAGATGGAAGCGGGTACCGGGGGTTCGCATCCCTGAAGCATAAGCAGAACTGCCAGGCTCAGTGCAGATATAATTGAAGAGATTATTCTTTTCATCATTCAGTTTTTTGCAGGGCGCAAAGGTAGCAATTATTCTCTGTATTATCTGTTCTCGAGAAGGTCCTTTGCAGCAAGCACGAGGAACATATAATGCGACGAGCCGCCGCCCAGCACATATTCAACCTGCTGCCACAGGTACGGGAAGGTCAGCAGCTCGGGGAAGTCAGGACGGATCAAAGCCGTGCCGGAAACGGTGCCGCCGGGCACGTAAGTCCAGTCGGCGCGGTTGAAGCCATATCCGACTGTCACGGACTCTGCGCCCACTCCGCCTGCGAACGAGGCCTGATTGATGCCGGGATGGCGGCCCAGGATGAAGTTCAGCGCGTCGAACACCTGGTCGGGAGCGAAGATGTCAGGATATTCCTTTGCCAGGAAGTAGTGGCGGTAGCCGAATGACTGGATGTCCCAGCCGGCGCCCCAGATGCTCGGGCGGTACGGCACTCCGTATGGTGTCTCGGAACTCTGGCGGTCGAGCTGATCGCGATATCTCACGAGAGCGGCCCTGAAAGCTTCGCACTGCTTCTTGTATTTCTTCTGGCCCTCCATCTGCTTCTCCACGCGGGCGATGTACCAGGCGCAGTTGGCTGCCATAGCAACCACAGAATCCCAGTTGTCCACTATGAAGTCGAAGTATTTCTGCTCTCCGGTGGTGAGGTAGAGTTCGGTGGCTAGCTGCATTTTGGACATAGGGCCACCCCAGAAGCCCGCCGGTATCTCCGCCTCTTCAAAGATTTTCTTTGCTATCGCCACGCAATGGTCGGCGAGTGTGTCGTTGAGGCCGCGCAGGGCTCTGGCCGATGCGGCCACATTGGTCGCCATGCTTACTCCGTTTCCGGTGTCGGGATATATCCAGCGGTCGTCACCATTGCCCAGAATGCCGTCAGAAACCGATGCGGGGTCGCCGAGCAGGGTGTACTGGCGGAGGCTGTTGGTAATGGTACCTTTGGCGAAGCGTCCGAGAGCCAGGTATCCGTTCACTACATAGAGCATACCATGCTCGATCTGCTGCTGGATGTCGTTCTTGCCGTCGGGTTCGTGAATCTCTACTGTCCGCTTGTTCTGGTCGATGGCGGTGGCGTCGATTTCGGGATGGAAGCTTTCGAGCGCCATGGTCAGGATATAGCATTCGCCGCCTGTGGTGGCGCGGATGTCATCGTCGCCGGCGTCGTGCCAGCCGCCTACGTTCACTCCGTGCACCGGTTCGAGTGCCTTGAAGGAGGTCTTGTTGTCCTCGGGCTGGGCATAGCCGTCGATGTGGCTGCCTGCAGGAGCCATCACGGCATCGTCGAGATGGCAGGCGTCGTGCCATACCTTGTACTTTTCCATAATCCTCATATGGCACATCTGGTACGGAAGGAAGTACTCTATTACGGGCTGCCATACTCCTCTGTCATAGACATCTCTCGCGATGCGGAAGATCGGTGACTTGCTGTCGCCGTAGCGCAACTCGTAGAGGCCTTCTTTGCATATTTCGGTGAAATCCACCTTAAGATAGCTGTAGCGCAGGAAATCGCCTTCCCACTTCACGGCGGGATAATTCTTGACGAAGTGTTCGCCGTCTGCCTCATAGCGCACCAGCGTCGCCTCTGCAAGAGGGGCGTCGCGGCGGTCCATCTCGATGATGGCCACCTTGCTCTGGTTGGGCAGGTATCCCACCTGGGATGTCTGCACCACCGGCTTATAGGTCCATCCTGCCACCACGTTGGGCTCGATGTACCATTTGACGGCGCCTTTGGTGGCTCCTTCAGGAATATCTGAGCGGAGCACGAACCAGCCGTTGTTGTGGTTCATACGGCCGTCATAAAGCTTCAGGTCGGCATCTGTCAGGCTCTTTATGGTCAGGCGGCTGTAAGGATCGTCGGGCCTCGAGGTGAAAGACTTGCCGACGGCATAAGGCTCTGCGATGACTGCATCCGCGGTGAACGGGCTGTAACCTTCTCCTATCAGATGGTCTATATCTGCGGCCTGGGCGTTTCTGGGTTTATAGTCACCCACGCTCTTGTATACATAGCTCTCCTGTGTCAGCAGCGGCGAGTTGGGCTGCTGGGGATAGATGCCCTGCTTGTCGTCCATTATCCACGGCTTGCCGAAGAGGTCGCCGGGGAAGAATTCGATATTGAAACCGGCACGGCCCAGCAGAGCTTCCGGAACCGGAGTGTCCAGGTCCACGGTAACCAGGAAACCCTTCTGATAGGGTTCGAGCGTCACGGTATATATTACGTTGTATTCGGGGTAGATCATCGGGTTGAAACCGGTGAAGTGACGGCTCGAATCGGGAAAGCAGAGCGTGGTTATGATGCGGTTGCCCTCAATCTTGCGGCCGAGCTGCTTCGGAACGGGCTGCCACTGGCCCGGCGTGGGCTCAAAGCGTATGTCGCCGTTGCTTGCCACACGGTGGCCGTTCATCAGGACAGAAATGCCTCCCTGGTGTCCCTCGGGGTAGAAGTCGTCAAATGCCATTACGTCCACTCCGTCTTTGTTGAAATAGCCGGAAGTATTGATTTGGAAGTCCTGAGCTCCCACACTCGCAGTTAACACAAGAGCTGCAAGCACTACGGAAAGTTTCTTGAGGATCATAGCGTCGGTTATCTGTGTATTACGCGAATTTACGAGTAAGATTTGGATATTTCACAAGAAGCCCATATATTTGCGGTCCAATACCGCGGGGTAGAGCAGTTGGTAGCTCGTCGGGCTCATAACCCGGAGGTCGGAGGTTCGAGTCCTCCCTCCGCTACGAAGTAATTGAAAGTCAACCAATTAAGGTTGACTTTCTGCTTTTCTACGCTTGCCCCTGTTTGGGGAAATCCTCAAAAACTTCTATCTTTAGGCATATAAATCGGTATTTAACCCAATGAACAAGATACCCAACAGACCCGACCCAAATGCGGCGTTCCCGAATCCGAAGATTCCGAGTCTCTGTTTCATCAAGAACGTTGTAAAGAATCCTCGAATTATCATCGGGGACTACACGTACTATGATGACGTGGATGGTGCGGATCAGTTTGAGAAGCATGTAACACACTTCTATGATTTCATCGGCGACAAGCTGATTATCGGGAAGTTCTGCGCCATTGCCAGGGGCATCGAGTTCGTGATGAACGGAGCCAACCATAGAATGGACGGCGTGACCACCTATCCTTTCTACATTATTGGCGGAGACTGGGGCAGCGCCATTGCTCCGGTCAAAGATGAGTTGCCCCTGAAGGGAGACACCGTCGTAGGAAACGATGTCTGGATTGGTCAGAACGTGACCGTAATGCCTGGTGTGCATATCGGTAATGGAGCTATCATTGGGGCGAACTCCGTCGTGGCTTCCAACATCCCCCCGTACACCGTGGCCGCAGGCAACCCGTGCAGGGTTATCAAGAAGCGTTTCGATGAGGATCTCATTGCTTACCTTCTGGATTTGAAGTGGTGGGATTGGGATATCGAAAAGATAGAGGCCAACTTCGAGGCCTTGTCCAGTGGAGATTTGACTCTTATAAAGAAGATTGGGAGGTAGGGTGTGATTATTTTGATAACAGGCGCATCCCACACGGGAAAGACGCTTCTGGCGCAGCGGATGCTTGAAAAAAACAAGTATCCATCCTTCTCTATTGATCACTTAAAGATGGGCCTTATCCGCAGTGGG
>JAFZBF010000042.1 GCA_017561885.1 Bacteroidales bacterium
GGTGCGGAAATTATAATCGGCATCCTGTGCCTTGGAAGCGAACGTTCCCAGAGTCAGGAACAGAAACGCTGCTATGATTGTTTTAAGGCGCATTCTTGGGATATCAATTACGCAAATGTACACTTTTTTATTAATTTCGCAGTATGCAAAAGCCCATTATCGAATTCAGGAACGTCGACGTCACGAACTCCGACACTGTCGTCATCGAGGATCTCTCCTTCGACATTTATCAAGGTGATTTCGTCTATCTCACCGGCAAGGTCGGCAGCGGAAAGACATCCATCATCCGCACCATCATCGCCGAGAACCCGGTCACCACAGGTGAAGCCCGGGTCGGAGAGTTCAATCTCAAGAATATCAAGCGCAAGCAAATTCCGTACCTCAGACGCAGCGTGGGTGTAGTTTTCCAGGATTTCCAGCTGCTTATGGACCGGAGTGTCGAAAGCAATCTTGAGTTCGTCCTGAAGGCTACGGGCTGGAAAGACCGCAAGGCGATCGACGAGCGCATCAAGGAAGTGCTGGAGATGGTCAAGCTCTCCACCAAGGCCCACAAGATGCCCCACCAGTTGTCCGGAGGCGAACAGCAGAGGGTTGCTATAGCCCGCGCCCTGCTCAACAGCCCCGATCTGATCCTCGCCGACGAGCCCACAGGCAACCTCGACAACGAGACTGCAAAGGGCATCATGGACCTCCTCTACGAGATCAACAAGAATAACCGCACCGCAATCATCATGGTCACCCACAACCAGAACCTCCTCAAGCAATATCCGGGCAGAGTCTTCCTCTGCGCAAACAATATCTGCAAGGAGGAAGTTGCAGGCGCCATCGACCTCGATATAGAAATCTAAGTGAAGAAGATATACAGTCAGGTCATCGACTGGTTCCAGTCCAGCATGCCGCAGGCTGAGTCAGAGCTGCACTTCGACAGTCCTTTCCAGCTTCTTGTGGCAGTGATTCTTTCTGCACAGTGCACCGACAAGCGGGTCAACATCGTAACCCCCGCCCTGTTCTCGCGCTTTCCCACCCCGCAGGCTCTCGGCTCCGCATCCTTCGATGAAGTTTACGGACTTGTCAAGTCCGTTTCATACCCGAACAGCAAGGCCGCCCACCTGATAGAGATGGCTGCAATGCTGTGCGACAGATTCGGCGGTGAAGTTCCGTCGACCCACGAAGAACTGCAGCAGCTGCCCGGAGTAGGCCGCAAGACCGCCAATGTCGTGATGTCTATAGTCTATGACAAACCCGTAATAGCCGTCGACACCCACGTATTCAGGGTAGCCCGCAGGATAGGCCTTTCCAAGGGGAACACGCCGCTTGCCGTGGAAAAAGACCTTACCGACAACATTCCTGCCGAGTTGCGCCCGAGGGCCCACCACTGGCTTATCCTGCACGGCAGATATACCTGCACTGCCCGCAACCCGAAATGCGACAGCTGCGGACTGACAGGCTGCTGCAAGGAATATAAGAAGATCAATAAATGAACAGAGAGGGTTTCGAAGGCATACTGAGCGATTTCAGCTCCTACCTGAAGCTGGAGCGTTCCCTGTCGGCGAACACCGTTGCAGCGTACAGCAGAGATGCGGAGTTCCTGTTTGATTATCTCAAGAATGAAGGCTTATCGAAAGTTGAAGATGTGGAAGGCGCCCATCTGACAGCTTATATCGAATCCCTTTCAGCCGCCGGCATATCTAAGCGCTCGCAGGCACGGGCAATAAGTTCCATAAATGCTTTGTTCCGTTTCCTTGAAGAAGAAGGGGTCATCAAGGAGAACCCCTGCGACATGCTTGACGCTCCCAAAATGCAGAAGCATCTGCCGTCGGTGCTTTCAGTGGAGGAAATCACAGCGATACTGAACTCCGTAGACCTCAGCAAGCCCCAGGGGCACCGCAACCGGGCGATACTCGAAATGCTGTACAGCTGCGGCCTGAGGGTCAGCGAGCTGGTGAACCTGCGCATCAGCGACCTGTTCTTTGACGAAGGTTTCATCCGTGTCATAGGCAAGGGCAACAAGCAGCGGCTCATCCCCGTGGGAGAGCCGGCAGTCAAGGCTGTCGGTTTCTGGATGGATATACGACGTCACTGGCCTGTAGCCAGAGACTCGGAAGATGTCCTGTTTCTGAACCGCCGCGGCCGAAAGATGACCCGCGAGATGGTATTCCATATCGTGAAGGAGCAGGCGGAGCTGGCCGGTATCCACAAAGACATATCTCCCCACACTTTCCGCCATTCGTTCGCGACGCATATGGTGGAAAACGGCGCAGACTTGAGGGTGGTACAAGAAATGCTCGGTCATGAGTCAATACTCACGACCGAGATCTATACGCATATCGACACCCGCAAATGGCAGGAGACGATCCTTAAATTCCATCCTGCAGGGCAGCATACCCCGCAGGACGGTTCTTAACTTATTTTCCCTGAACGAGATCCTTGAATACGGATCCGAAGATCAGATAACTGGTGTTTCCGGCGATAGTACCTTCGTTCTGTCCCCATAGGAACGGCCAGTCGTCATAGTTCTCGAAATGGTCGGGATGGCGGAACAGAAGTCCCGGAGCCACATTACCGGGGATGAACGAGAAGTCAGCCCTGTTGTTGCCGTAGAACACGCTCTTGGGCCTTGCGGCACCCACTGCAGCTACGAGAGAGTAGTTGTGGTAAGGATGGCAGCCGAAGAGATAGTTGACAGCCTTGTAGGCATAGCTCTTGTCAATAATGTCCGGGAAGTACTCTGCAGCGAAGCTCACTGTCGTACCGTAGCTTACCACGCTGCCGCTGCCGGCCCAGTTGCCGAGGCCGATAGGAACACCGTAAGGATTCACAGTATCCAGACTGTCGAGATATACTTTGTACTTCTCGACATAAGGACGCAACCTCTCTTTGTATGCCTCATCCAGATAAGGCACAGCATTGAGAGCAGTATTGATGGTCATGTCAACATTGCGGTCGAGAGCCGGCCAGATCTGCTTAACGAACTCGTCGAGGTAGCTCTGCTCCCTTGTGGAAACATAGAGCTGTAGGTTGGTAGCCATGTTGCTGCCACCACGGCGGTTTCCTCCCATGGCCGGAGCATTCGGGTTGGCAGCCCTTCTGGCAGCCTGCTGGGCCATAAGCTCGTTAGATTCCTTCATAAGTCTCTTCGACTCCTTGAGGCACCTTGCTGACAGGTCGTCGTCGAAACCTGCGAGAGCGCGGCTGGCGGCGGCGAACATTGTGGCAGCGTTGAAGTCAGAGCCGGGGTTGCGGGTGGTGAATGCCCACATATCGTCAGGAGTGCCGCTTGACTTGCCGTCGGCAGACTTCTGGTAAGGTTTCAGCCTCGGATCGTAGTGCAGACCGTCGGTGATAGCGGCAGCGTCGCCGAGGTGATGGTAATTGTCGAGGACGGAATTGGAAAGAGTCTGTGACATATGGCCTATGATCTCAGCCTGTGCAAGAAGGTTCAAAACACCGTGGCGGATGAACTGAAGTACATCAGGAATTCCGTCAGGGCGGTGCAGATCCACATAGCGCTGGTCCTCGTCCACGAAGGTCTCGTCACGCATAGGATGGAATCTTTCCCAGAGAGTAACCATGTTAGAAACCACGCTGATGTTCGAGCCGGTCTCGATGTCGAAGTCGCCAGCATCGAAATAGCCGCCGACATTCAGGCCGGGGATAAGTTCCAGATCCTTGAACCTGGTGTCGGTAGTCGGGCCCTGGGAGTGCAGGTCGAAGTGGTTGGTGTTGACCGGAGCCTGGAGATAGCCCTCCTTGAAAGGTTCGCCGTGCCAGATGCGGTATCCTTCGTTCACGGTCATGTGGTTCATGTGGATAGGAATCCAGACGTCGCTGGTGGCGTCGGTCATATAGCTGTAAACGTCGTCACTGATGATGAAGTTGTTGGTCTTGACACCGTTGTATTCTATGTAGTACACGCCCGGCTTCTTAACGTCAGAGAAGTCGAACTTGACATAGTTGTATTTATAGAAAGGACCCCACTCCTTTACATTGCCGGTGAAGGCCTTGCGTACGCTGCCGTCTTCATCGACTTTGTAGACGGAAGCGGTGCTTCTTACCTTGTCTTTCTTGTCAAGCTCGATAACAGCCACCTTGGGCTGGTCGGGCTGGTAGCCTACCTGTGAGAATCCGATATTGGGCTCGCGGATCCAGCCGGGTATGGCGTGCGGTTTGACAGTCCATGTCAGGACTTTGCCTGTCTTTCCTGCAGGAAGAAGGCTGCGGAGCACGAACCAGCCGTTCTGGGCGATGACACGGCCGTCATAAAGCATCAAGTCGGCGTCTTCAGACTTGATCTCTATCATACGCTCCGGAGCGTCGGGAGCCATGATGATGTCACGTCCCTGGGCCAAAGGCAGCGGGTCCACGAATTCTCCTGTGCCGCGGTCATCGTATGTCCTGTAACCCTTGTACTGCACCACCTTCTCCTCGTTGGGCCTTGCGACGGTGTTGCTGGCCACATAACGCGGGAAGCGGTCATACTTGCCATCCATGATATAGGTCTTGGCCCAATACTGTGAAGGCAGGAATTCAAGGTTGAAACCAGCGTCGCCTTCAAGCTCAGCCGGTACGGGTTTGTCGAGATAAACCGCTATTTCTACTTCATCGCCCTTTCCGGTGACGATGATGCGCGAATCAAAATCGAACTGGTCGTAGCGCAGGGCAACTTCAATCGAATTGTCATCCTTGTTGACAGTCCTCGAAGGAGTGCTCGGAACGAGGTCCCACTGCTCGGGAGTATTGCTGAGCCTGACGGCTCCTCCCTGCACGGTTCTCACACCGTGGTGGATAATCTCGATTCCAGAATCTTTCTCATCGTTGAAGCCTCCTGAGAACAGGTTGCTGTACACCCAGACATTCACGCCCTGGGTCTCAAAGTACTCAAGGTCGTTCAGTTTCAGGTCAGGTTTTGAAGATTGATTGCATGAGACGACAAGCGCCAGCAATACAGACAGGAAGAGAAGTTTTTTCATAGATGGATCATTAATAGATATTCCAAATTTATCATTATTCGTTTTCAATTACAAGTACAGAATCCAAAAAAGCATATATTTGCGACGCGATGAAAGCGACTTTCAAGTCATATGCGGCCATTCTTTTTGCCGAACTGTGCTGGGGATTCTCCTTCATATGGACACAGCAGCTGGCAGGCGAACAGCAGATTCCGGTTTTTGTCCTGATATTCTGCAGAATGGTCATCTCTGCCGTCGCGATGGCCGTCATCTCCCTTGCAGCCCGCAGCAGCTTGAGAATCAGGCGCGAAGACATCAAATTGTTCCTGCTGCTGGCCTTTTTCGAACCGTTCCTGTATTTCATAGGTGAGACTTTCGGCATCAAGACCACGGCATCCCCCACTCTCAGCGCACTTATCATCGCAATCATTCCGGTCGTGACCATGTTCGGCGATATGCTGTTCTACAAGACCCGCATCACGGCAATAGCAAAGCTTGGAGTGCTGATGACCGTCCCCGGTGCTGTCCTTATGGTCATAGAGAAGAATTCCGGCGCTTCAGTATACTGGTGGGGCATCGCACTGCTTTTCCTTGCTGTTTTCTCTTCCTGCGGCTACTCTATCACTGCCCGCAAGCTGGTCGACAGATATTCCGCGCTGACAATCAACACCTGGCAGTTCTTCCTGGGAAGCGTGTTCTTCCTGCCCTGCTTCCTGCTCACAAAGGGCGATTTCCCGGTAGCGACGCTTTTCCGGGCACCCGCCGTAGGACCGCTTCTCTGCCTGGCCATCCTGTGTTCCTGCGGCGCCTTCACCTGCTATATATACGCGATGAAACGGATAGGTATCACAAGAGCCTGCATCTTCTCGGCAATGATTCCCATCGTTTCTGCCACGGCGTCATATTTTATGGGCATCGAAACTTTCAGCTGGACACAGATTCTCGGCATAAGCATAGTAATCGCAGGTGTAATCCTTGCTCAGAAAAGTGAGCAAAAACTTGACACTTTGTGCCAAAACCGTGGCTAAAGTTGCAAGTGTAACTGATTTTTAATATTTTAGAAGCGTTTTCGCAATAACAATATGCTTAGAAAAATACGTATTATTCTGGCTGCGGTGTTCTTCATTGCCATCACAGTCATGTTCCTGGACCCGACAGGAAGCATTTATAAATGTTTCGGGTGGACCGCCAAACTCCAGTTCCTTCCGGCCGTCCTCGGGCTCAACCTGATAGTCATCATTATCACCGTGATTGCAGCACTGCTCTTCGGCAGAGTCTACTGCTCGGTAATCTGCCCGCTCGGAGTGCTGCAGGACATCATTTCCAACATCAGCGGCCGCCGCAAGGGCAAGAAGAACCGTTTCACCTCGTCAAAGGAGATCAAGTGGCTTCGCTACGGCGTGTGGGCGCTCTTCGTGGCAGCCATCATCTTCGGAGTACAGGCGTTCGTGAGCATCCTGGCTCCCTACAGCGCTTACGGCAGGATTATTAACGCAATGAAACATCCGGCACTCCCGACTGTCATCGTAGCAGCCGTCACTCTCGTAGTGATAGCCGTCCTGGCCTGGAGAAACGGCCGAACATATTGCAACACAATCTGCCCGGTGGGCACGACGCTGAGTTTCTTCTCGCGTTTCGCCATGTTCCGTCCGGTCATCGACACTGAAAAGTGCAAGGACTGCAAGGTATGTGAGAAACGCTGCAAGGCTTCCTGCATCGATATCGCTGAGCACAAGGTGGATTACACCCGCTGCGTTGCCTGCTTCAACTGTATAGACAACTGCAAGTTCGACGCCGTGCACTACCGCTTTGCCTGGGGCAAGTGTGGCAAGAAAACCGTCGCCGCCCCTGCTGCAGACGACACCGCCGATACCGGCCGCCGTGCATTCATGACCGGCGCTGCCCTCGCCATCGGCGCTGCCGCGCTGAAAGCCCAGGAAGTTCCCAAAAGGGACGGCGGATTCGCCGAAATACTGCCCAAGGTCAACCCGGAACGCACAGAGCTCCTCACCCCGTTCGGTTCGAAGAGCGTCAAGGACTTCTATTCGCGCTGCACGGCCTGCCAGCTATGCGTTTCGCAGTGCCCTAACAATGTGCTCAAGCCTTCGACCGACCTGATGCACTTCATGCAGCCCTATATGACCTACACCGACGGCTACTGCCGTCCGGAGTGTACAATCTGCTCGCAGGTTTGCCCTGCAGGTGCCATCGAGCCGCTGACTAAGGAAGAGAAGACATCGTTCCACATAGGAGTGGCTGTTCTCGACCGCCGTCTCTGCGTTGCCCATACCGACCATATAGACTGCGGCAACTGCGCAAGGCACTGCCCGACCGGAGCCATCACTATGGTCACTCACCATGAGGGTCTGCCGCTGATCCCCACAGTGGACGAAGCCAAGTGCATAGGCTGCGGAGCCTGCGAAAATCTATGCCCCGCAAGGCCTGTCAGCGCCATTTATGTTAACGGCCTGTCCGTACACAGACAAGATTAGGAGGACAAACTATGGAAAACAATAATATCAGCAGAAGAGATTTTCTTAAGGATGTTGGAATCGGCACTGTAGCCCTCGGAGCTGCAGCAGCGGGCTGCTCTCCTAAAGGCTCCCGCAAGGATGATTCCCAGGCCGGCAAAATGGAGCTCCGCACCAATCCTGCCACCGGCGACAAAGTGTCGCTGCTCGGCTACGGCTGCATGCGCTGGAGGATGAAGAGGGATGAGAACGGCCGGCAGGTAATCGACCAGGATAATGTCAACGAACTGGTGGATTATGCGATGGCCCACGGTGTCAACTACTACGACACGTCACCCGCCTATCTCCAGGGACAGAGCGAGGAGGCTGCCGGCATAGCGCTGTCACGCTATCCACGCAAGGATTACTATATCGCTACCAAGCTGTCCAATTTCGGCGTGTTCTCACGCGAGGGCACCCAGGAAATGTATTACAAGTCCTTCGAGCAGCTGCGTACCGACTACTTCGACTACTATCTGCTCCACGCCATAGGCCGTGGAGGCATACCTGCCTTCAACGAGAGATATGTAGACAATGACATAATGAGTTTCCTGCTCGCAGAACGCGAAGCCGGCCGCATACGCCAGCTCGGCTTCTCATTCCACGGGATGCAGTCTGATTTCGACGACCTGATGAAACTTTATGACAAGTATCATTGGGATTTCGTCCAGATTGAGATGAACTATATGGACTGGAAACACGCCGATCCCAGACAGAACACCAACGCCGCATATCTTTATGAAGAGCTTGACAAAAGGGAGATTCCCATCACCGTGATGGAGCCTCTGCTCGGCGGCCGTCTGGCCCGTGTCCCGGAGAACGTTTCCAACCTGATGAAGACCCGCGACCCGGACGCTACAGTAGCCTCGTGGGCATTCCGTTTCGTCGGCTCTCACCCCAGGGTGCTTACTGCCCTGAGCGGCATGACCTATATGGAGAATCTCGTGGAGAACGTAAACACTTTCTCGGACTTCAAGCCGATGAACGAGGAAGAGCTGGAGTTCATGGATCAGCTAGCCGGCCTTATGGCGGAATATCCTATGATCAACTGCAACAACTGCCAGTACTGCATGCCCTGCCCTTACGGCGTGGACATCCCCGGTATCTTCATGCATTACAATTCGATAGTTACTGAAGGAAAGATGCCGCTCAACAAGGAGCAGAGGGAGTTCCGCAAGCTGCGCAGGAACTACCTGACAACCTATTCGAAGGCCATCGAGAGCCTGCGACAGGCCGACCACTGCATAGGGTGCCACCAGTGCATCGAGCACTGCCCGCAGAGCATTTCCATCCCGGAGGAGCTTCAGCGCATCGACCAGTACATCGAGAAGTTGAAACAGGATACGCTGTAATACCTATGTGAGTTTTCCGAACTCTCCAAGGTAGGTATCCTTGAAGCCTAGGAAATACAGGACACCATCAATCCCTATGGTGTTTATGGATTGTTGCGCTCCGGCAACGACCCTGGGCT
Organism: Bacteroidales bacterium; assembly: GCA_017561885.1. Taxonomy (GTDB): domain Bacteria; phylum Bacteroidota; class Bacteroidia; order Bacteroidales; family UBA932; genus Equibacterium. The sequence continues at coordinate 8,931 of JAFZBF010000042.1, forward strand.
TTGCATGGAAGGCTATACCGAGACCGGCAGTCGAGAGCATAGGCAGGTCGTTTGCTCCGTCACCTACGGCAATGGTCTGGGCAAGGTTGACCTTCTCGCTCTGTGCGATGAGCCTGAGCAGGTCCGCTTTGCGGCGGCCGTCCACAACATCTCCAATATACCTGCCGGTGAGCTTGCCGTCATCTCCCACTTCCAGTTCGTTGGCATAGACATAATCTATACCGTAACGACGCTGCAGATATTCTCCGAAGAATGTGAATCCGCCCGAAAGGATTGCAATCTTGTATCCGCAAGTCTTGAGGACGGACATAAGGCGGTCGACACCCTCCGTCATAGGCAGATGGTCCGCAATGTCCTGCATCACACTTGCATCCAATCCCTTGAGAAGGGCGACGCGACGTTCGAAGCTCTCTTTGAAACCCAACTCTCCCCTCATTGCCCTTGCCGTTATCTCGGCAACCTGCTTGCCCACCCCGTTGCGGGCGGCAAGCTCGTCGATGCACTCTGTCTGGACCAGTGTAGAGTCCATGTCGAAGCATATCAGACGTCTCATCCTGCGGTACATATCATCTTTCTGGAAAGAGAAATCGAACCCCATCTCAGGGGAAAGCCTCATAAGCTCCGACTGCAGTTTCTCGCGGTCCGTCAGATTGCCGCGCACTGAGAACTCGATGCACGAGCGGACATTGTGCACAGGATTGCGCAGACTCATGCGGCCGGTCAGACGACGTATATTGTCGATGTTGAGACCGTGGCCGGCGACCACCTTGGCAGCCGCTTCTATCTGCGTGGCGCCAATGCTGCGTCCCAGTATCGTAAGGATATAGCGGTTCTTGCCCTGGCGGCCTACCCACTCCTCATACTCGTCATCAGTGACAGGCGCAAAGCCTATGGTCACGCCGAGTTCAGTGGCCTTGAACAAGAGTTCCTTCATCACGCTCCCTGAATTATTTTCATCGATTCTGATGAGTATGCCCATAGAGAGGGACGAGTGAATGTCAGCCTGGCCTATGTCGAGGATCTGTGCATTGTATCGCGCCAGGATTCCCATAACGTCAGCCGTAAGTCCGGCCCTGTCTTTTCCCGCTATGCGTATCAGTATCTGTTCGTATGCCATATTACAGTAAAACTACTTAATTATGAGGTCTTCGATCTTGATTTTTGGAACATAGTGAATGCCCTCCTTGCGGTAGTAATTCAAAGAATCGCCCGCATTGCAGGGCATCAGGAAGATTCGTTCCGACGGCTTGCCGATTGCCAGGACTGCGATGGGTTTCAGCTGCATCGACAGCTCCTGCTGCACAGCTTCGGGATTGAAGTTAAGGATGAATATTCCTCCGAACCCCATCTCGGTGGCCTTCAGCAGTATGCTCTGGGCGGCGATGCCGAGGTCCATATCCACGATCCGGTTTTCCGGAACTACCGAACCTACGACGATATAAGCCGAAGGTTCTTCTCCCGGATGCGGCAGATGTTCTTCGGGAAGAGCGGCGCCGAGTTTGACAAGGGGATGCACTTTCGCAGCCTCTTCGCCGGTAACGAGCCGGAAGCGCAGCGGCTGTGCATTCATACCGGATGCGACCCATGTGACTGTCTTAACCATTTCCAGCAGCTGGTCTTCACTGACTTCTACCGAGCGGTCGTAACCGCGGAAACTGCGGTTGCGCTTCAGCAGCGATTCAAGCGAAGGGTTTTGCTTCACGACTACAGTACGTTTCTGCTTTTCGCGAAGCGCCTCCATCCTGTTTTCAAGATAATTGTCTGCCATAGTGACACAAAGATAGTCATTCTCCCTGATTCCTGCGCTGCGGGCCATGGCACGATTCTCGCAAATTATTGCTACATTTGAAAAACAAATCTTATTTGAGATGAAAAGAATCTTTGCCGCAGCCATTTTCGCCTGCATTGCACTGTTTGCAGGCGCACAGGACATCCCTGCCGGAATCCGTATGGAAATCACAGAAGTAGAGCAGGACGACAACCAGTTCACAATTTTTACCTACAAGGATGAAGACGGCACTTTCGCCTATTATCTCAGCCTCGGCAGGGAATTAAAACTGATCGAGGTAGCTGATGGTGAGGACGGCATATTCAACGCATCCCTCAGCCATGTCGACGAGACCTGCGTCTGGCTCGGAACTACTTATGATGAAGCTATGGGTACACTTGAGCATCTGCTTACATTGTTCGACAAGGAGCCAGGCTATAGCACCGAGTTCTCAGGAAGGCTTTCAATGGTTGAAAAACTCGGCAAGCCCACCGTGGCCAGATGTGTCGTCATCAAACGGCTTTTGGGCAAGCACCTGTTCTTCCTTTTTGACAACGGCCGATATACCGCTAATGCTGAACTCACAAAGGGAACTGTCAAATCTCTCATCACAGCAATGAAGTTTGACAAGAAACTGCACCCCAACAGGCAATAGTCCCTATTGATTTCGGATGCCGACTGGGCACAAAAAAAGACAGCCGCTTGGCTGTCTTTTTTTCGTGCCCAGAACAAGACTCGAACTTGCACGGACTAATGCGTCCACTACCCCCTCAAAGTAGCGTGTCTACCAATTTCACCATCTGGGCTGGTATCTCCTCGAAAGGGATTGCAAATATACACCTAAAATTCATATATCCAAAAAAATTCATTAAGTTTGTTAGACTCGTAAAAATCCACTGAAATGCGCTCTAAAGTCCTTCTCTCAGTCCTGTTGATCCTGACCATCCAGATGCTTGGTGCCCAGGATTTCAAGACACTGTACGGAATTGTAACCGATTCGGGAGATGACAGTCCGCTGCATCTCGCATCAGTCAACCTCTCCGGATCCAACATAAACAATGTCACCAATGCCGACGGCGTCTTTTCTCTCAAAATTCCCATTGACACAAAGCCGGACGCAATCGTAAGCATCTCCTATCTCGGATATGACCGCAACTTCGTCCCGGTTTCGGCTTTCGAAAAGTCAAATGCAGACAATCCGCTCCGCATCAGGATGCGCTCGTCCGTCATTTCCCTCGATGCAGCGAGAATCATCGATATGGATGCCTATGTCATGTTCCTTTACGCCTACCAACATATACGGGACAACTATCCGCAGGAGCACGAAGCTATGGTTGCATTCTACCGCGAGATGGTGATGAAGAACAGTTCGAAGTACCTTTCGATGAACGAGGCCGTACTCGATATCGCCAAGGTGCCGTACTACTCCGGTGCAGGTGACAAAGCAGGTATCTATAAGGGACGCGGCAGTTCCAACTATGATTCCACAGATTCCCTGCTGATTTCCTACAAAGGCGGAGTGTCAGGCGCACTCCTTCTCGATATGGTCAAGAACCCGTTCGCCGGCATCAGTTTCCAGAACATATACGATGTGTTCAAGTATTACGACTTCCAGGTCGGCATACCTTCAACCATCAACGGCAGGTTCTTCCACGTGCTGGAATTCGACCAGAATGCCTCAGTAGGCTATGCGCTGTACCGTGGCCGCATCTATATGGATCCCGACAGCTACGCGATAGCCCGTGTCGAGCTCGACCTCAACGTGGAGGATTTCCCCGAAGTAGTGGCCGACTATGTCCGCAAGATTCCCAAGAACACCAAGATGGAAATGATTTCAGCCTCCTATATAATCAACTACAAGGAAGCAGAAGACGGCAAGTGGCACTATGACTATTCACGTTCAGAAATAGCTCTCAGCGCACGTAAGAAATACTCCCTGTTCAAGACGAACTATACCATCACTTCCGAAATGGCCGTGACAGACCATTACCCGGGACGCCTTTCGATCGACGACGAGAGCCTGATGAAGTTCGGCGACATCATGGCCACCAAACTCGAAGATTTCACCGACCCGGATTTCTGGGGCAGTTACAACATCATCGAACCCGACAGTGAAATAGACGTAATTATTCGGAGGATCATTCGACAACTGCGCAGAAGGGAACAATAGCCTGTCTGCTATTGTTCAATTGCAATAAATAACCTATTTTTGCGGCGGCTGTCCGCAGCATAACAATAAAAAACATAATACTTTAACTAATACATACTAAAATGCGTATAATTCGTGTAACAGGACGTGAAATCCTTGATTCTCGTGGAAATCCCACAGTAGAAGTAGAAGTCGAACTTGAAAGCGGCATCATCGGCGTAGCAGCTGTTCCTTCAGGAGCATCTACAGGTGAGAACGAAGCACTCGAACTTCGTGACGGCGACAAGAAACGTTATGGCGGAAAAGGCGTTCTCAAGGCAGTTGCCAACGTGAACGACGTAATCGCTCCGGCTGTCCTCGGAATGAGCGCTCTCGAGCAGCGCGCCATCGACAAGACTATGATCGAACTCGACGGCACTCCTACCAAGAGCAAACTTGGCGCAAACGCTATCCTCGGCGTTTCTCTGGCAGTAGCACACGCTGCAGCCAACTATCTTGGTCTTCCCCTCTACCGCTACATCGGCGGCACCAACACCTATGTTCTTCCGGTGCCCATGATGAACATTCTCAACGGTGGCGCCCACTCTGACGCTCCCATCGCTTTCCAGGAATTCATGATCCGTCCTGTCGGCGCATCTAACGAGGCTGAAGCCGTACGTATGGGCGCTGAAGTATTCCACGCTCTCCAGAAAGTGCTCAAGGCACGCGGCCTCAGCACTGCAGTTGGTGACGAGGGTGGTTTCGCTCCCGCACTGAAAGGCATCAACGACGCTCTCGACTGCATCATGGAAGCTATCGTTAAGGCTGGCCTGAAGCCTGGCGAGGATGTTACAATCGCTATGGACTGCGCAGCTTCTGAGTTCTGCTTCGTAGAGGACGGCAAGTTCTTCTA
>JAFZBF010000004.1 GCA_017561885.1 Bacteroidales bacterium
AGCAAGCGACCTGCCTTTCGGCGGCCCTATCTCAGAAGTAAGAGTAGCCCGCATAGGCGGTGAATTCAAGATCAATCCGAACTTCAGCGAAATGGCTGACTGCGACCTCGACCTTATGGTTGCAGCCACCGAAGAGAATATTATGATGGTTGAAGGCGAGATGAACGAGGTTAGCGAACACGATATGCTCGAAGCCATCAAATTCGCACACGAAGAAATCAAGAAGCATTGCCGCGTACAGAAAGAACTCATCACCGAGCTCGGCAACGACGCAAAACGTGACTATCCTCACGACGTCGAGGACGAAGACCTGCGCAAGGCCGTTCACGAGTTCTGCTATGACAAGTGCTATGCTCACGCCAAGTCATTCAAGGCTAAACACGAAAGAGAAGACGGTTTCGTGGCTATCAAGGACGAGTTCCTGGCCACCATTCCCGAGGAAGAGCTCGAAGAGAAGACCCCGCTGGTCGAGAGGTATTACCACGCCGTTGAAAAAGAGGCGATGCGCAATATGATCCTCGACGAGGGTATCCGCCTCGACGGCCGCGTATGCAATCAGGTACGCCCTATCTGGTGCGAAGTGGATTATCTGCCCTGCGCACACGGTTCTGCAATCTTCACCCGCGGCGAGACCCAGTCTCTGGCTACCGTAACCCTCGGCACTAAGCTCGACATGAAAGAGATGGACGAAGTTCTCATCCAGGACGACCAGCAGTTTGTCCTCCACTACAACTTCCCTCCTTTCGCTACCGGCGAAGCCAAGTCACAGCGTGGTGTAGGCCGTCGTGAAATCGGTCACGGCAACCTGGCTATGCGCGCCCTCAAACCCGTTATCCCGATGATGCCCGAGAATCCCTACGCAGTACGCGTGGTTTCCGACATCCTCGAGTCAAACGGTTCTTCATCAATGGCTTCTGTATGCGGCGGCTGCCTCGCCCTTATGGATGCAGGCGTCCAGATACGCAAACCTGTCGCCGGCGTTGCAATGGGCCTCATCACCGACGAGACCCGTCCCAATGACCGCTACGCCATCCTCACCGATATCCTCGGCGACGAGGACCACCTCGGAGATATGGACTTCAAGGTTACAGGAACTGCTGACGGTATCACCGCAACCCAGATGGACATCAAGGTTGACGGTCTTTCATATGAAGTTCTCGAGAAAGCTCTCGAGCAGGCACGTCAGGGCCGTATGCACATCATGGGCGAAATGATGAAGACCATCGACAAGCCCCGTGAAGACTACAAGCCTTTCGTTCCCCGCATCAAGTCGTTCGAGATTCCGAAGGACTTCATCGGAGCCGTTATCGGCAAGGGCGGCGAGACCATCCAGAAGATTCAGGCTGAGACCGGCGCTGTCGTCAATATCGACGAAGTTGACGGCAAAGGCATCGTCGACATCGCTACAAACGACGCCGAGGCAATGCAGAAAGCTTACGACTGGATCATGGGTATCTGTGCAGTTCCCGAGGTCGGTGAAACCTACCACGGCAAAGTCACCAGCTGCGTAGAGTTCGGTGCGTTCGTAGAGATTCTTCCCGGCAAGGAAGGTCTGCTCCACATCTCTGAGATAGACTGGGGAAAGACTGAGAAAGTCGAGGACGTGCTTCACGAAGGTGACGAGGTTGACGTGAAACTCATCGAGGTCGACAACAAGACCGGCAAGCTCCGTCTGAGCCGCAAGGCCCTCCTTCCCAAACCCGAAGGATATGTAGAGCCTGTACGCAAACCCCGTCCCCAGGGGCAGAACCGTCAGAACGGAGACCGCAAGAACGGCGGAGACCGCGAGCACCGCAACAACAATGACCGCAAGCCGAGAGGAGACCGCCCTCAGCACGCTCACAAGAGTGAGAAGCCTGCAGAAGAATAAATAATTCTTCACGGCATAAGATAACAAGAACCCCGGAAGCCTGAGCTTCCGGGGTTCTTCATTTCCGGCAGACTGACTGCTAGAGTTCGGGATATGCCGGCAGCTTGTAGTCAGGCAGCATATCGTAGATCTCGGGCATACGCATACGCTGCTGGGGAGCGGCGCCTTGAGGTGCACCCTGAGGTCTTGCTGCGGGCTGTCCTTGCGGTGCGCCCTGAGGCCTTGCCTGCTGGCCCTGAGGTCTCTGTCCCTGAGGAACACCCTGAGGCATTCCACCGGGCATTACGCCCGGCATACCCTGAGGCCTTCTGAAGACGCCTACCTGCTGCAGCTCTTCGAGAGTATGCTGCGGCGGGTAGCAGTCGTCGGGAATCGGCATATTCGAGAATGTCTGGAAGTACAGGATCACTGCATCTCTCCACCACATGGCATCCTTGGCCTGGCGGATGAGCTTGGTACGGACTTCCTGGTAGCGCTGGTTGTCCACATAGGGTTCAGCCTTCTCCCAGATCTTGATATATTCTGCCGCATCCTCGATACCGCTCTGGTAGGTGTAGCAGAGCTCGTCCCACAGAGTCTTGCCGTCCTTCATCTTATAGTCCCACGGAACGTGGTGGAACCACAGGAGGAGATTCTCGGGGCAGGTCTCGATGTTCTCGTAGGTAGAGGCCAGCGGATCGTGGTACTGGGCCGTCGCGCCGGAACCGGTGGCGACGGTACGGTCGAAGCCGACTCCGTCAGGGCCTGCCTTGTGGTAGAACTGAGGCGACCAGTCCTTGCGGTAGCTTGTCTCCCACGGGCCGGGGCCGAAGTGAGCGTTGGAAGCCATTATGTGATGCAGTCCGAGAGGCATTTCGTAGCTGACGGTGACTTCCCTCGAGCGATTCAGCATATCCTTGACAGGCTTGATGAACCTGGGGTCGCTGCTGAAGGTCTGGCGGAGCCACTCATCTGCGATCTGGTCTGAACTCAGGTCGGGGTTCCATGCCATACGGCCGTATGCGTACCAGTTGATCTGGATCATCTGGTGGCCGCACCAGTTCACGTCGTTTCCGATGTTGGTGACTCCGGAAATTGCGCTGAGCTTGTTGTTGCGGTACTTGCCTTCAGTAATGGCGGCTACCGTAGAGCCTTCGCCATATTCATAAGTATCGGTATCAAGACATTCTTTCCAAAGCGGATGTAGGTATACCATATGCTTCGAGTGGCCGAGGTATTCCTGCGTGATCTGGACTTCGAGCATCAGGTTGGTGTTGGGAGCCTGGCCGAACAGAGGGCTGATGGGCTCGCGAGGCTGGAAGTCGATCGGGCCGTTCTTGATCTGGATGAGCACGTTGTCGCGGAACTGGCCGTCGAGGGGAACGAACTCGTCGCTGGCCTGCATTGCACGGTCATCTGCCTGGGCGTCATAGACGAATGCCCTCCAGAACACCACGCCTCCATAAGGGGCGAGCGCATCGGCAAGCATGTTGGCGCCGTCGGCGTGGCTGCGGCCATAATCCTGAGGGCCTGACTGGCCTTCTGAATTGGCTTTCACCAGATATCCGCCGAAATCGGGAATCAGCGAATAGATCTCAGCCGTCTTGTCTTTCCAGAACTGCACGACCTTCGGATCGAGGGGATCTGAAGTGTCGAGGCCGCCGATATGCTTCGGAGCCGCGAAGTTCAGCGACAGGAAGATCTTCAAGCCGTAGGGACGGAAAATGTCGGCCAGCACCTTCACCTTCTGCAGATATTCCTCGGTCAGGATCTGGGCGTTGGCATTCACATTGTTGATGGCTGTGGCATTGATGCCGACAGATGCGTTGGCGCGGGCATACTCCTGATATACCGGAGACACCTTGTCGGGCAGTTCTACCCAGTTCCAGAGGGACTGTCCTGCATATCCGCGCTCGACGGAACCGTTCAGGTTGTCCCAGTGGTTGAGGGCGCGGTACTCGAAGGCCGGAACCTCGGTGATGGTCTTGCTGCCTTTGGGCAGAGCATCTGTCTGCTGGAGGCGGAGCAGGCCGTAAACTCCGTAGAGAGTTCCGATCGGAGTATTGCCTTCTACGCTGACCTTGCCTTTCGAGAACACAAGCCTGTAGCCGTCACGGCCGAGTTCGGCGTCCTGCGGGTCGAGGACCTTGATTTCGACGGCAGCCTTGCCTTTCCAGTACTGGGCGATCTCGCTCCTGGCGATAGCCTCGGTGGTGTATTCTGCAGGCGCCGCCTGGGCGACCTGCTCGAGATTGTGGAACCACAGGTCGTGGCCGTCCGTATCGGCAGGTTTCTCAACCTTGCAGCCTGCGACTGCAAGGATGAGAGCCGATATGAGGACTGATGTCTTGATAAGTTTCATGTTTTATTCTTTGCCGGCCATACGCTTGTATGTGCCGAGTCTCCACTGTGCAAACTGCTGTGTGCGGTCGAAGAGCTCCTGAGCCTGCTCAGGGAAGGTCTTCTGAAGCGATGCGAAACGAACTTCACCTTTGAGGAAGTCCTGGAAGAGGCTCCAGTCAGGCTCCTTGCTGTCGAGCGAGAACGGATTCTTGCCCTGCTCCTCGAGAGCCGGGTTGTAGCGGTACAGATGCCAGTAACCGCACTCGACGGCACGTTTCTCCTCGAGCTGGCTGTGACCCATACCGGCTTTCAGACCGTGGTTGATGCAAGGTGCATATGCAATGATCAGTGACGGGCCGTCATAAGCCTCAGCTTCCTTGATGGCATTGAGGAACTGAGCCTGTGAAGCACCCATTGCAACCTGGGCGACGTATACATAGCCGTAGCTGATGGCCATCATACCGAGGTCTTTCTTGCGTACCCTCTTGCCTGAAGTGGCGAACTTGGCGACTGCGCCGGCAGGAGTTGACTTGGACGACTGTCCGCCGGTGTTAGAGTAAACTTCCGTGTCGAGCACGAGGACGTTGACGTTCTTGCCGGATGCAAGCACGTGGTCGAGTCCACCGTATCCGATATCGTAACCCCAGCCGTCACCGCCGAAGATCCACTGGCTGCGTGCAGGGATGAAGTTCTCGAGAGCGAGGAGCTGCTTGCAGGTGTCGCAGCCGCAGGCCTTCATCAGAGGAACGAGTTTGTCGCATACCTCGCGGGTGATGGCAGCGTCGTTGCGGTTCTCAAGCCACTGAGTGTAGAGAGCCTTGATCTCTGAAGAGCACTTCGGGCATTCCAGGCCCTTGGTCATAAGGTCGGCGACAGTGGCGCGTACCCTGTCGGAACCGAGTTTCATACCGAGACCGAACTCGGCGTTGTCCTCGAACAGAGAGTTGTCCCAAGCGGGACCGTGTCCTGCTGCGTTGGTGCAGTAAGGAGATGCCGGGAAGGATGCTCCATAGATTGAAGAGCAGCCGGTAGCGTTGGAGATCATCATATGGTCGCCGAAGAGCTGGGTGATAGCCTTGATGTAAGGAGTCTCGCCGCAGCCTGCGCAGGCGCCTGAGAACTCGAAGAGCGGCTGGCTGAACTGTGAATTCTTGACATTCTGCATCTTGGATGCAACGGTGTCCTTGTAGCCGACCTTTGCGTGCAGGTAGTCGAAGTTGGCCTGCTCGGGCTCCTGTGAGTCCATCGACTGCATAGAGAGGGCCTTGTTTCCTTTCATGCCGGGGCATACGTCCACGCAGTTGCCGCAACCTGTACAGTCGTAAGGGCTTACCTGCATAGTGAACTTGTACTCCTTGAAAGTGGCGTTGCCCTGAACTTTCTTGATGCTTGCGGGAGCTGCCTCAGCTTCCTCTGCGGTCATCAGGAACGGACGGATTGCAGCGTGAGGGCAGATGAATGCGCACTGGTTGCACTGGATACAGTTGGCCGGATCCCAGGAAGGAACGGTAACTGCGATGCCGCGTTTCTCGAATGCTGCTGTGCCTGCAGGAATGGTACCGTCCACCAGGTCCTCGGGAGCGAAGACGCTTACAGGGAGGTCGTTGCCGCACTGTGCATTGACGATGTCAGCCACGTTGCGGATCCATTCGGGAGCGAGACGGTTGAAGTTCGGATTGACGAACTTGCCTGAAAGGTTCTTCCACTCGGCAGGAACCTCGACCTCGATGTATTCGGCTCCGCGGTCAACGGCGGCGTAGTTCATCTTGACTACATTCTCGCCTTTCTTTCCGTATGACTTGTCGATGGCTTTCTTCATATAGCCGACAGCCTCCTCGTAAGGGATGATGCCTGTGATCTTGAAGAATGCTGACTGGAGGATGGTATTGGTGCGTCCGCCGAGGCCGATCTCGCCGGCGATCTTGGTAGCGTTGATGATGTAGAACTTGAGTTCCTTCTGGGCGATCTCCTTCTTCACGAAGTCGGGGATTCTCTTGAATGTCTCTTCTACGCTCCACATACTGTTCAGCAGCAGGGTGCCGCCCTTCTTGATGCCGCGGAGCACGTCGTACTTCGACAGGTATGAAGGAACGTGGCAGGCAACGAAGTCGGGAGTGGTGACGAGGTAAGGCGCCCTGATGGGAGTGTCACCGAAACGGAGGTGGCTGCAGGTATATCCGCCTGACTTCTTGGAGTCATAGTCGAAATAGCCCTGGCAGTATTTGGGAGTGTGGTCACCGATGATCTTGATGGTGTTCTTGTTGGCGCCGACGGTACCGTCAGAGCCAAGGCCGAAGAACTTGCACTCGTAGGTGCCTGCCTTGGCCAGTGAGATCTCCTCTTTCTGAGGCAGAGACTTGAAGGTCACGTCGTCCACGATACCGATGGTGAAGTCGGTCTTCGGCTCCTTGCGCTCGAGATTCTCGTATACTGCAAGGATCTGGGCGGGAGTGGTGTCCTTTGACGACAGACCGTAGCGGCCGCCGACGATCGTGATGTCGCTGCGTCCGTAGAGAACTGACTTGACGTCGAGGAGCAGAGGCTCGCCGTTGGCGCCGGGCTCTTTGGTGCGGTCGAGGACTGCGATGCGCTTGGCAGTCTTCGGAAGTGCGCGGAGGAAATACTTGGCTGAGAAGGGACGGTAGAGGTGAACGCTCACCAGACCGCACTTCTTGCCTTTAGCCTGCAGATAGTCGATGGTTTCCTTGATGGTCTCGCATACAGAACCGATAGCGATGATGATGTTTTCTGCATCGGGATCTCCGTAATAATCGAAAGGAAGATGGTAACGGCCGGTCAGTTCGCCGATTTCACCCATATAGCGGGCTACGATGTCCGGAACGTCCTCATAATACTTGTTGGAAGCCTCGCGGGCCTGGAAGTATACGTCCGGGTTCTGGGCGGTACCGCGGGTTACGGGCTTGTTGGGATTGAGAGCCCTTGTGCGGAACCTTGCGAGAGCCTTCTCGCTTACGAGCGGACGGAGGTCTTCAGCCTCGAGCACTTCGATCTTCTGGATTTCGTGAGATGTACGGAAACCGTCGAAGAAGTGGACGAAAGGCACGCTTGACTTTATTGCTGAAAGATGGGCTACAGCCGCGATGTCCATTGCTTCCTGAACGCTGTCCGAAGCCAGCATCGCGAAACCGGTGGCACGGGCGCTCATTACGTCCTGGTGATCACCGAAGATTGAGAGTGACTGGGCTGCAAGGGCGCGGGCTGATACGTGGAATACAGCAGGGAGAAGTTCACCTGAGATCTTGTACATATTGGGGATCATCAGCAGCAGACCCTGGCTGGCGGTGAAGGTAGTGGTGAGGGCACCTGCCTGCAGAGAGCCGTGTACGGCACCGGCCGCACCGCCTTCGCTCTGCATCTCGGTGACCTGGACGGTTTCGCCGAACATGTTCTTCTTTCCGAACGCTGCCCACTCATCAACCAGCTCTGCCATTGTAGAGGATGGTGTAATAGGGTAGATAGCCGCGTGCTCACTGAACAGATATGCTACGTGGGCAGCGGCAAAATTGCCATCACAAGTGATGAATTTCTTTTCTTTTGCCATCTTTTAAGTGTTTAATATTTAGATATTTATGACTTTTGAACGATTTGGGCGTACAATCGTGTAAAATTAGCACTTTATTTCGGTAAACGACAAAAAAAGTGGCACTTACCGTGTCACTTTTTTTATGATTCATGTCATCAGGCTCAAGAGATTATCCTTCTCACCAGATTTGTCAGGACTTCGCCCGGGCCGAGCTCTATGAAATCCGTCGCTCCGGCTTCGACCATATTGATTATGGTCCTGGTCCATAGCACCGGACTGGTGAGCTGCGCTATGAGATTCGCCTTGATCTCGGAAGGGTCGGTATGCGGCAGCGCGTCGACATTCTGGTATACTGGACAGACCGGGGTCTTGAACGGCGTCATATCGATTGCCTGGGCAAGGTCTGCACGCGCCTGTTCCATAAGCGGAGAATGGAAAGCGCCTCCCACCGGCAGAGGCAAGGCTTTCTTCGCCCCTGCTGCCTTCGCCGCCTTGCAGGCGCGGCTGACGGCATCCTCCTCGCCGGAGATGACAATCTGCCCAGGAGAATTGAAATTGGCAGGCACGACGATGCCTTCGGTCTGCTCGCATATCTCCCTGACCACCTCGTCATCCAGCATCAGGATGGCAGCCATCTTGCCCGGATTTCTCATGCAGGCCCTGTTCATCGCATTCGCCCTTATCGAGACAAGTTTGAGCGCGTCTTCGAATTCCATGGCTCCGGCAGCCACAAGTGCCGAGAACTCACCGAGAGAGTGTCCGGCTGCCATATCGGGAGCAAAGTCCTCTGCCGCACGGGCTGCAGCCACCGAATGTATGAAAATTGCGGGCTGGGTGACAGATGTTTGCCTGAGCTGTTCGTCGTCTCCTTCGAACATCACCTCGACGATGTCGAAGCCCAGTATCTCGTTGGCTTCTTCGAATATTTCCCTGGCCTTGAGGGAACTGTCATAAAGATCTTTTCCCATTCCTGGGAACTGCGAACCCTGACCCGGGAATATATATGCTTTCATTCCGATTCCTTTTTATGACAAGGGACAAAGATAACGATAAATGTTGTACTTTTGCATCAGCGACCGGCGCCCGTAGTTTAATGGATAGAATTGAGGATTCCGGTTCCTTAGGTTGGGGTTCGATTCCCCACGGGCGTACTACCTCATCAGTTCCTTATAGAGTTTCCTGAAGAAACGTCTGTCGTTTTTCTGTATGAGGCGCTCGACCTTGCGCAGCATACGGGCTTCCCTCGGTGTCGGTTCCGGCAGTTCCACAGCCGCTGCGGCGGGTGCCTGTGCCGGGGCGGCGGGTTCTGCGGCAGACTCCGGTTCAGCTTCCTCACGTCTGACAAACCTGCTGCGTCTTTCGGCCGCCTCCTTTTCTTCCTCATCCCTCTCAGGTTCGGAAACCTCTTCAGGCTGAAGCGCCTCCTCAAGTTCGTCCGGCGGCACGGTCTCCAGGGAATCTACAGCACCGGCCGTATGCAGGGCAGCCAGCGAATCCTGCGAAACCCTCAGAGCGCTGTCCCGTGCCGCTGTCTCGATGGAATCCCTCCGGAACATCTCCAGCATCCTGGCTCTCTCCCGGGCCGAAATTTCATTGTACACCCTGCTCATATACCTGTTGAAATATCGGTCGGCCACCCTGAAAGCCGGCATCTGGACATCCTCGTACTCATCCCTTTCGGACGGCTTGAGATGCATCCTGGTCACGGCATATCGATTGACCGGGCGTTCGTCTCCCCTCCACTGGAAACCTTTGATGCGCTGTTTGTCCAGTTCTAGATTGTATATGGGATAGGCGTCGCTCTGTGTCTGCTCATAATATTTTATGCGCTGCGCTGTGCCGTCCTTGAGAGCCATCGTCATAAAGCGGGACTCCTTGATGTTGATGGTGGTGATCTCCTCTTTTTCCTTCAGGTAGAACATGGCGTTCACGCCGCCCAGTGCGTCGTATCGGTAGAGGTCGTCATCCTTGAAGTGTCCCACCATCTCGGTGCTCTTGATCTGGTCGAAATGGACGGAGTCTTCCTGCATCACCAGCATCGCATTCTGCTGCATGCTGCCCCTGTTTAGAGTCTCGTCTTTCATCAGCAGGATCATAAGGTCGGAGGTCAGCTGGTTGCGGGTCTTGTACCACATCACGGGGTTGCCGTGCAGCCTTGCCAGGGAATCTATGTCGCTGTAGGCAAGGGAATCGCAGAGCAGCTGCATATCAGAGCGGTATATCCTTACGTTCGGCCACCCGTGCAGGAACTTTATCTTGGTAGTATCCCGGGACGCACCCTTCGCTGCATCTTCTTCAGTGTTGTCGGGGAAAGCCGTGCCCGTAGTGTCCGCAGGCGATGCAGGAGTCCCGGAATCGCCGTCAGTGCCGGCTTCATCTTGGTTTTCTTCCTGTACTTCTTCTTCCGGTTCCGGCAAAGATCCGAACTTAGCTATCAGATTCGCTTTTTCTTCTGCCGGATCAAGGCCTGCGGCATTGTAAAGGGAATCCGATGCCGGAATACCAAGCTCGGCAAGGCTGTCGACCGTTGCCTTAGCTGCGATTTTATCCCTGCGCTGCTTCGCTATAGCCTCAGGCTTCTTTGCCTCGGCTTCTTCAAATGCCTTCTGACGGGCTTCGGCAGCCTTGTTTTCAGCCTCCGCAATAGCGTCGAACAGAATATCGTCCCTCTCTTTCAGCCGTGCGGAGACATCAGCCGACGGTATGTCGCAACGCCGGACCGTGTACAGCAGCAGAGTATCAGCGGCGACGAAGAGAGAGTCCTTCACGTGGTCCTCATTCTCGCCGAAGTAGAAAACTGCAGGGCTCTCGGTGAATTCCATATGATGGTTGTTCAGGGAATCCGTCACCACTATCGCCTTGTGGGCCACGAACGCGGATTCGTGGAGCGTGTCCAGCACCACAACGTTATGATAGGCCTCATATCTGGGAACCGTCCGGTAGTAGTACACCTCGTCGGCCCACATCTCGTAGTCCGGGTCTTTGATGTATACGTCGTCGTTGAACTGGATCACCTCGTTTTCGGTGTCATACCATCCGGCCAGAGCCTTGATGAACCCGTCATCTTTCCACACATAGGTCTTGTCGCGGAAATAGGCTTTCTTTTCCGTCGAGAGATAATCCAGTTTCTGTGTGGTAAGAAAGATGGAGTCCGTGAACATCTGGACATTGTCCTGGAACGTGAAGGTCTTGTGAGTAGTGGTATATATGCCGGTAGAACCTTCTATCACATTCCCTTCCTTGTCCTTCATCGCGCCTCCGTTGCGGAATATCGCAAGACTGTCCCGGGTGTTGTAGTCGAGGTTGTTGGTACGGAGGGTGTCGCTGTCACTGTCGAACACCTCCACCATAGTACCGCGGAACTGCGCAAGGTCCTGCTGTATCAGATATGTCAGGCTGTCGCTGCGCAGAATGGTCCTGTCCTGCACCAGCCTCACCTTGCCATAGGCTTTTATGACCTCGCGGTCGATGTCCCAGGCGGCCGAGTCGCAGAACAGATATGCTCCGTTGTGGAAAAATGCCGCAGGCCCCTTGATCAGACGGTAATTGTGGAATCCGATCTTCATCAGGCGGGCCCACTCGGCGTTGAGCAGGGTTATGACGCTGTCAGCCTTGACGGGCTGGGTACGCGACTGCGCCTTCGCAGGGCAAGTTAATACCAGCAACAGAATTGCAGCTATAGTGATTGCCTTGCGGAACATACTTTATTTGATCCAGCCTTTTCTTGTGAATTCGCAGCCGGAGAAGACCGGATCTATGATGACATAGGTGGTCTTCTGCTTTTCATCTATGAATTGGTCTATGGCCTTGTTCGCGTTGCGGTTGTTAGCCACATTGGTCAGTATGTCGAAATCGTTTTCGTAAGTGGCGACGTGTGACGGGATGATCTCTTCAAGCTTGATGATCTTGTAGATGGTGTTGCCCCTGCCCTCGTTGTCAACCGACTCGAAAGGTTCGGAAACTTCTCCCACCTGCATATTCCTGATGACGGCGTAGTCGTTCGGCTTGAGCTGGTCCTTTTCGAACACTGCGGAACCGGTGTTCTCATCGACCATCACGCCGCCGTTGGTGCGTGTCTTGAAATCTTCAGAGAAAGCCCACGCGGCCTGTTCGAATGTCAGAAGACTGTCCTCGACGATCAGGGTCCTGATGCTGTCGAGCCTTGAGAAAGCCCTGTTGCGGTCCTCTGCGGTATATTTCGGCTTGATGAGGATGTGGCGGGCATTGAACATATCGCCTTCCTTCTCTATCATCTGGATGATATGGAAACCGTCAGGGGTCTCGACTATAGGCGACACCTGGTCCACCTTCAGCGCAGTAGCAGCGTCTGAAAACGCAGGCCAGTAGACCGTCTTGTTGGCCATGCCGAGTTCACCTCCCCTAGAAGCGCTGCCGGGGTCTTCGGAATAAAGCCTTGCCAGCGAAGAGAACCTCTCGCCGTTGACAATCCTTTCGCGGATTTCGAGCAGCCTCTCTTTCACCAGGGTTGCTGCAGAATCTTTGTCAGGATAGAGCACTATCTGGCGGAGACGGTATTCATCCGGAATCACCGGCATATCTTCTGGAGCCGTAGTGTCGGCAAAAGCCTTGATGTCCCGCGGAGTCAGGTGGGGAATCTTGGAAATCACCTCCTGCTGCATCTTCTGTGTAAGAATCTGCTCTTCGATGGCGGTCCTCCATATCTGCTCCAGGTCATAGCGGGATTTGTTGAAATACTCTTCCATCGCCTTCTCGCCACCCAGCTGGGTGGTTATGCTTGCAATCCTCTGGGTGAGATTCTCCTGCACCTCGGTAGCCTGGGCCACCAGCGAGTCGAGACGGGCCTGGGTCAGGAACAACTTCGAAATCATTGCCTGTTCAAGGATTTCACATCTCGCATTGCGGTCAGCCACCATACCGCTGGCTCTCATCATCTGGATCTCCGACTCGATGTCAGACAGCATTATGGCATCGTTTCCCACGAGCGCCACTATCTTGTCCACCAGGCCGTCCGAATATCTCTGCGCCGATGCGCCGAAGCAGCTGAACGCTACAGCTGCCAGCAGTACGGCAAAACGCTTAATCATATCTCTGCAATTTTTTATTTTCGAGGGCTTCATTCAGCAAGTCCCGTTCCAATTTTGACAAAATTTCCTGCTTTCTGATGCTTATTATAGCATCTTTTATCTTTTCTTCGTTGTAATCTATGGGAGTGAGCGTGTGCGGGGCGAGCCTGCTCACGAAACATATCAGGATATTCTTCTGTTCACCTTCGAGAATGTATCCGCTCTGCTTGGCGGCTATCTCTTCGAGGTCGGACACCAGCATTCCTACATCCCTGGCCAGCTGGGGTATCGAAACATACCTTCCCCCGTAATCCTCGTACCTCTCGGCATACGAGCGGCTCAGTTCTTCCAGCTCAGCCACCTTCTCTTCGTCTTTCGACCGGTAGAGCTCCTTGATCTGGGAATAGTAGGGAGAGCGGACGTTTATGATGATATACCTTGCCCGCACCAGAGAATAGTCATATTTGAAACTCTCGGGATGAGTCTCGTAATACTCTACTATCTGTTCGCGGCTCACCACGGTGTCGATGCGGCTTTCCATGAACATCTTCTCGTAGCGGAAGCTGAGCAGGTCGTTGCGGAAGGCTTCAATCTCCTTCGATATGTCCCTTTCTTCAGGGGTCAGCTGTTCCTGGGCCTTCAGGGTCTTGAGCCTTGTCAGCGCCCAGCTCTGCACATACTGGTCCACCATATATGCGCTGTCTTCAGGACTCGTCCCTGCTGGTACGAGTTTCTCGACCTCGTTCTTGTAGAGCACGTCCTTCCCTATCCTTGCGAGTACGTCCCGCCTGGAC
This sequence comes from Bacteroidales bacterium, assembly GCA_017561885.1. GTDB lineage: Bacteria > Bacteroidota > Bacteroidia > Bacteroidales > UBA932 > Equibacterium. The sequence goes on from JAFZBF010000004.1 coordinate 13,576, forward strand.
TGGAAAAGGCTGCAAGAGGTCGTGAGCAGCACAATGGCAGCATATGCACAGAGACGTTTCATTATCTGCTGTAGTTGGGAGCCTCCCTGGTTATCGATACGTCGTGAGGATGGCTCTCTGCCATACCTGCAGCGGTAATCTTGACGAAGCGTGCGCTGCGCAGCTCCTCGATGTTGTGAGCTCCGCAATAGCCCATACCGGCCTTCAGGCCGCCGACGAGCTGGTAGATCACCTCGGCCAGAGTACCCTTGTAAGGAACCTGGGCTACGATGCCTTCCGGAACAAGCTTCTTTATGTCTTCTTCCATATCCTGGAAGTAGCGGTCCTTCGAACCTTTCTGCATGGCCTCGAGAGAGCCCATGCCGCGGTACGACTTGAACTTGCGGCCGTTGAGGATGATGGCCTCGCCGGGAGCTTCCTCCACTCCTGCGAAGAGCGAGCCGGCCATGATGGTTGAAGCGCCTGCGGCCAGTGCCTTGGTGATGTCACCGGAGTAGCGGATACCGCCGTCCGCGATGACCGGAATGCCGCTGCCCTTGAGGGCTCCGGTGGCGTTCATCACTGCAGTGAGCTGCGGGACGCCGATACCGGCGATGATGCGGGTGGTGCAGATCGAGCCGGGTCCGATGCCGACCTTGACTGCATCTACGCCGCACTCCTTGAGGGCGATTGCTGCTTCAGCTGTAGCGATGTTGCCAGCCACGATCTGCAGGTGCGGGAATGCCGCGCGTATCTTCTTTATGGTCTCCAGAACGAACACCGAGTGGCCGTGGGCAGTATCCAGCACGATGGCGTCAGTGTCCACGCTCACCAGTTTCTCCACGGTCTCGAGGCTGTGGGAGTTGATGCCGACGGCTGCAGCCACGAGCAGTCTTCCCTTGGAATCCTTGCTGGCGGTGGGGTTGTTCTTGATCTTCTTTATGTCCTTGTAGGTGATGAGGCCCACCAGACGGCCGCTCTTGTCCACAACGGGCAGTTTCTCCACTTTATACTTGTGGAGCACTTCGATGGCGTGGGGGATGTCGTCGCCGTGGTCGATGGTCACGAGGTTCTCGCTGGTCATCACGTCCTTTATGGGGGTGGCGGGATTGTCTTCGAAACGGAGGTCACGGTTGGTGACAATACCTATCAGCCTGTTTGAGGAGTCTATCACGGGAATGCCGCCGATATGGTTTTCGGCCATCAGTTTGAGAGCGTCGCCGACAGTCTGGTTCACGTCGATGGTGACGGGGTCGTAGATCATTCCGTTTTCCGCCCTCTTCACCCTGCGGACCTGGTCCATCTGCTCGTCGATGAGCATATTCTTGTGGATTACGCCAATACCGCCTTCGCGGGCTATCGCTATCGCCATCTTGGCGTCCGTCACGGTGTCCATCGCCGCCGAGACGATGGGTACGTTCAAGGGAATCTCCCTGGTGAACATTGTGTTTGTGACTACATCACGCGGAATGACCTCGCTGCGGGCCGGAATCAATAAAACGTCGTCGAAGGTAAGCCCTTCCATAACGACTTGATCAGAAAACTGTTGCATATCTTGTAACCTCCTTATAGAATCGTCCTTAATTTAGCAAATGTACAAAACATTTCGGTTAAAGCAATCTCCCCTGCCAGGTATCGCGTTCCTCGAGGCGTTTTTCGAGCATTTCGAGCAGCTGGGGATTGCGCACCAGGCCCCACGGAGTCTCGTTCACGAAACGGGGCGGCACTTCCCCGGCGAAGCGCTCGATGCACAGGTCAGGCCGCAGCCTTTCCAGGAAATCGATGAAGAAGTCGATGTACTCGTCGAGGGTAAACGTCACGAAGTCCTCCCTCTTCTGGCTGAACTCCCGCTCCATCGCCGTGCCTTTGATGATCTGCAGCTGGTGGAACTTGACGGTGTCAAGAGGCAGGGAATTGATGGCTGGAGCCATATCCATCATCATCTGCCGGGTCTCTCCGGGCAGCCCAAAGATGAAGTGGGCGCACTGCATTATGCCTTTTTCGGCAGTCATCTCGACAGCCTTGCGGGCCTGCTCGAAGCTATGGCCGCGGTTTATACGGCGCAGCGTCTCGTCGCGGCAGGATTCTATTCCGTATTCGATAATGACGACGTGGTCGCGCGAAAGGTCCTTGAGGTAGTCGAGCTTTGCTGCGTCGATGCAGTCGGGACGGGTGCCGACGACTATACCCACGACATCCTTGTGCGAAAGGGCTTCTTCATATACTCTGCGCATCTTCTCCAGAGGGCCGTAAGTGTTGGAATAGGCCTGGAAATATGCAAGGTACTTCGTCACGGAACGGTAGCGGCCCAGATGGAACTCAATGCCTTCGTCCAGCTGCCGGGTTATCGGCTTGTCGGGAGTGCTGTAGTTGGGATGGAACGCGGCGTTGTCGCAGTAGGTGCAGCCGCCGGTAGACAGAGTGCCGTCGCGGTTGGGGCAGCTGAAGCCGGCGTCGACCACAAGCTTCTGCAGCCTGCATCCGTACTTCTCCCTGAGGTATCCCGTGAAACTGTTGTACCGGCGCTCCTGCATATTAAATATATGAAGATGCCCCTCAGGACTTTCCTCAGGGGCATCATCACTGTTGTAAAAATCAGTTAGAACTCTACCTTCGGAGCCTGGTCGCTGCCTTCTGAAGCCTTGAAGTAAGCTTTCTTGTCGAAGCCTGCAATCTTTGCCACGATGCTGGCTGGGAACTTGCGGACAAGACTGTTGTAAGGCTGGACTGCCTCGTTGAACTTGTTGCGCTCAACGTTGATGCGGTTCTCAGTGCCCTCGAGCTGGGCCTGGAGCTCCTTGAAGCTCTCGGTGGCCTTGAGTTCGGGATACCTCTCCACTACGACCATCAGACGGCCGAGGCTCTGGCTGAGGTTGTCCTGGGCTGCCTGGAAGGCGGCCATATTCTCTTCGGTAAGGTTTTCGGGGTCGATAGTGGTCTGGGAAGCCTTTGCGCGGGCTTCGATCACTGCCTCGAGAGTTGATTTCTCATATTCGGCAACGCCTTTGACGGTCTCGACCAGATTGGGGATAAGGTCGGCGCGGCGCTGGTATGCGTTTTCTACGTTACCCCAAGCCTTGGAAACGTTTTCCTCGGCTGTCACCATCCTGTTGTTGGTCTTAATGCCCCACATCACGAGGATAGCCGCGATGATGAGCAGTATCACAAGACCACCTAATTTCTTTCCTGCTGCCATGATGTTATTTGACTAATGCGCTTAATTTCTCGAACAGTTTGTCATAACCTTCGTAAAGGTCTTTCTGTATGTCTTTGTAGTGAGCTTTCACCTCTTTGCCTTCCTTGCGCACGAATTTCTCGACGCCTCTGGCGTTAGCCACGGCCTTCTTGGGAAAGTTGACGCGGGCATTGAGGCTGTCAGAAAGAGCCAGGCCTTCCCTGATGAGACCTACTACTTCCTCTTCCTTCTTGCCGTCACTGAAATCGTTGTACAAAAGGCAGTCGCTCACGAAATCGTTCATAAGGAACTCGATATCCTTCTTCAATACACGTAAATTCATAGCATTCTTATTTTTAGTGGCGCAAAGATAGTGTTTTTTTGCATAATTATCCTATCTATTATCTATGGATTACTTCGCGCCAGGTTTTGCCGGAATCTAACACTCGATAAGTACCGGTGTAACTACGCCTTCCCAGTCTGTGACGACAGGATCGACTTCGCCGCCCTGATAATCATCATCCGGGATTTCCATCGTCTCTTCGAAAATGAGGCGGTGTGTCGAGTTGTCCGGATTGAGCCACTGGTCTGTGACATCATAAACATAGAGGCAGCGGGCGCCGCTATTTGTGGTCACAAGCACCATGACCAGCACATCACTGTCCGCTTGCGGATATTTGCCGAAAGTGTTGAATACCGACTTAATCTGTCCGTCCTGTACGCCGGTCCCGCTCTCAAGGGCAATAGCGCAGGGATGACCGGTTGTCCGCCTGTCCCAAAGGAAGCGGCCGTCTGCCTGACCCGTTATGTATACCTCTGCGTTCCGGATACGCTCCGTACCCTCAATGTACGGAATCTCCAATGTCCAGGTCTCTGAGACACGTGACAAATCTGCTGACAATACCACGGTTTCGGCATCGTCCGGCCGTACCGGTACCACCGCCCCGGAAATTATCCCGGCGAAAAGATGATCCGGCTCGAAGATGACCGGCTGTTCTTCGGTACTGACCTGATTGTATATCCCGTCGTCCTTTGCCTGCCCGGAATGCGGCCTCACCCGGACACCCGTGGCATCCGTGAAAGCGAAAGCGCCCGCACGCTTTTCCGTACCGGACACTTGAGTAACCTCCGTACCCAGACTGTATATGACAATGTCGTAAATTCCGGCCTCGATATCTACGAATCCGCCTCCGGACGGAAGGAAATCCTCAGACACCAACTCATGGCTCGCGACATCGTAGAAACATACGCGAACCATTTCCGGCATCTTGCCGGCAACCTTGTCGCGCAAAGACGGGTTGGTGACAAGATACTCTTCCATCGACTGATCAAGGGATTGGTCCACCGAGATACGGATATACACGCCCGAGCCCCGCTCATGCATCGGGATGCGCATGCATCCTGCAGCCAGCGCAAAAAGGAGTATGCCCCAAATAATGATACGTAAACCTTTCATTGGACACCTCCTTGCTTACGCGTACAGATAGGAACCGCCAGCGACACTTGAGCCCGGGTAGGCCCGACCCAGTTGATAAACTTCGTTACACCTTCCCGACGATAGACAACCCCTCCAGGTTCCAGACAGTCATAGGGACGTGCAGCCGACCAAATATAACCGAAGCCAATCTCCAGTTCCAGATGCATCCTGCCCTTGAAAACAGGGGCGGCATAAAGGAAGTCCAGGCCGGCGTTGTAGAATTCACCCTGGTAACCGGACCAGTCGCGTTCAAAGTCATACATTCCGGCCGCACCGTAAACACCTATGGAGCAGCCCAGCAGGCGTTGTCCGTCCTTCCGGTCCCTGCGTGCAAACCAGTATCTGAGTTCAAGATCCGCGGCCAACAACTCGTTGCAGACGCCACTCTTGTCCACACCTGCGGCGCGGTCGGGACGCCCCAGCCAAGGATAATAGATGTCGGAGCCGATGCTCCAGCGGGGACCCAGCGGAACTTCGGCGCCGAGGTTCAGGAACGGTATTGCCAGGATGTTGGTCCGTAGTGCGAACAGCATCCGGCGGTCAGAGTAGTCCGGACTGAAGGATTCCTTTTCCTTCGGGGCAGAAGGCGTGACTTGGATATAGACGGTATCCCGTACAATCCGTGTGACATATACGGTATCTGTCCGCATATCCTGTGCATACGACCGTCCCACCCCCAATAACTCCAGGAGCAGGAGGAGGGATACGGTCCATAGGATCGTTAAAACGGGAATCCTCATTAAATCAGGCAGTTACTAACCAATCTGCTCGTTGTCGACGTTCTCGCCCCAGTCATCGACCGAAGTGGTGAGCGTGATTTCGGCAGCGGAGAACTCAAGGTTGAAAATGTACTTCTTGCCCATCTCCCAAGGCGTGCGGGGGATATTGAGCTCATAGTCGAAGGTCTTGCCGCCCATTGAGTAGTTGATTACAATCTGCTTGGCAGACTGCTCGGGGATGAGCAGGTTCGTGGTAATCTGGGTGGCCGTGCTGTTCAGCGTATACGGGAAATCGGCGATGCCTTCAGCTGAAGTCAGATCCTTGTCGCCGTGGGCGGAAATGGTCCAGCCGGCCTTCAGGTTGGCGCGGTAGTTGTCGACCGTCAGCGTGCCGCTGTATTCCAGATCTTTGATCGTAATTTTGTTTATTGTCAGGTCCACCGTCGTTGTGGCGCTCTTCTTGGCAGTGAAGGCGAGGAGAGCCTGGGCGTGCTTGAAAATCAGGGACACGTCACCGTCCGAGCCCGGCACACAGCCATTAGCCACGGCGTACATCACGTCATACTGGTTGTTAAAGGTGTCCCAATCTGCAATCGTGAACTCGCGCGCGTGGGTATCGGCATGAAAAGTCGGAGAAAGGGCGTCCTTGGCGGCCGGCGTCAGCGCATAGGCAAGGAAATCCACCTTCACGAGGCCGAATGGCCAGTAGATATGTTGCTTGGTATAGGGGCCGTTTCCGGAGGCCGGGAACCACTTGGCTCCGTCCAGAAAATAGGCGAAAAGCTGGCCGCCATAGCTCGAGGCGCCAGGGTCGAAATACTTGGGGGATCCATCTGCGGAAGCAGCCGCATAGATGACATAGTCGTTATCAGTGCCTAGGGAGGTACCGATCAGTTCCGGATCTGCCTTCGTTGGAACATTCGCCACAGCTTTGAAACCAATCTCGAGGGGAGTCTCTTCATGTACTATTTCCGTCTTTAAACAGGAAACGGCGGCCAGCAGCACTACTGCACCCGCAAAAAAAGAAAGAAAGAAATGTTTCATCTTGGTTGATATTTGATGTCACTTAAATTCATATCTCTCTAAATTATTACGGTACAAAAATAAGTAATTTTCCACAAATATCCTCGCAGCGTGCATATCATCCCCGATCCGGCACCCTTATGCATGCCTGAAGCGCTTCCCGAATGATTTAATAAATCGGGACACGGGTTTTGTGAAGGCGGGACGAGGATCGCCGATGCTCATCATATCTTTACAATTGGGACAATCACAATAACAACCATGGTCAAGACAAAAACGAAAGAACCCTATTTTTCACCTGAAACACAGGTGTTTGGAATCCAGATGGATAATGGAATCCTGAACGCCAGCGGGAAAGACGCCAGACTGTTAGGGGCCGGCGTAGATGAAAGTGATGCTGATGATAATGGAAGTATTTGGTAAGATTATTAAGATTATGAAACAGTCGTTATTTTCCGCAGCCTTTATTCTACTTGTATCCTTCGCTGCAGGATGCACGCAAGACTTGCTTGACCCCCAACTTTCTGCTGTCCAGGATGAAACCGGGGACAAAATCACGCTTACCGTTTCCGCGGTGACCAAGAATCCCAATGCCTCGGGAGAAAGCGAGACAAAGGTTGCTTATGGCTCCATAGATGCTACCTGGGAAACGGGCGACCAGATTTTCCTGATCAAGAACGACGGGACCACCATCACGCTCACCCTCACCAGCGGTGCCGGAACCACATCGGGCAATTTCTCTTCCACGGACCCGGTGGTAGCGGGGACTTATATCCCGTATGCCGTGAGCAGGACTTCCCTGGACAAAGGCTTCGTGAGTGTATCGGCAGGTACTATCACGCTGGACCTGAGCGCCGCGGGTGGAGGCAGCCTGGCCGACGCCCTGGAGCACGACATCCTCAAAGGGACGTCCATCGTCCTGGCCGACGACCAGACTACGGCCACAATTGGCGATCTTACCACACACATCTTAAGTTATCTGCGTTTTCGTTTCACAAGTGCCTCCAAAGCCATCACGACCATCGGGATGGATTCGGCCGGCGGAGTGTACAGGACAGTGAGCATTGCTGCAAACGGTTCCGTAAGCGGAAGTGATTCCTCCACCGATGTGGTAAACGTAACAGCCTCGGACGATGGCGCCGGGACATACTCCGGCTATTTCGCCGTTTACAACGGCACTTCCACCAGCCTGATGGCCCGTGCCGAGGATGAAGACGGAGGACAATACGCACGCTTGGTGTCAACCAAGAATGTCAATTACACGGCGGGGAATGTTTATGGAAAGACCATTACCCTCACTTCCGACATGGTAGCGGCTGCCGCGACAGGCTCCCTCAGCGGACATTCCTGGAAAAACCTGGGCCTGAGTGTAAAATGGGCCGAATTCAATGTCGGATCTTCCAGCGAGTATTCGTATGACCAGAATGTGGATAATACTGCAGAAGGAACGGCCAGAGAGACTTGGTCCGGATGGCGCATTCCAACCCAAGCTGAAGTGCAAGAACTTTTTTATGCCAGTGAGAGCGAGTGGATTACCGGTTCAAACAACGGCGTAAAATTCAATTGTAATGGTAACTATGTGGCAATGGGAGCCGGAGGATATTACAGGGACCGGGGCGATAGAGATTGGACGTACAATGTTGGCTCTACCGTTTACCTCTATATTGATGAAACCCATTCAGAAACCAATGGCACGGTCCGTCATTGGGCGACGATAGGCGGCTCCGGCACAGCGTTGGGCTTTGGCAGTGCAAATTTGGGGAACAATAGCTTTTATTTCTCCAACTATGCTGCCATGCGTCTCGTTTGCGACTATGAATAATTCACTATCTTTGTGATAGTGAAGCGCTTCTTTCTCATTCTTCTCGCCGTGATCACTGCCGCATGCTCACGCAGCACCGGTAGTGATGCACTGCGGTGGCCAGATTTGCCGGAGCCGGTCGCCACGACGTACGTCATGGTTCTCAATGGAGAACCCACACTTTTTGGAGGGCATTCAGATGGCTTCCTGCTTTCGCCAGCGGCATGGTATCTAAAGGACGGTGCATGGCATAAGGTCCCCATGAAATACCCTCACGACTTCGGGTTCTGCACACCGCTGCCGGACGGGCGTGTGATGCTTGGCGGCGGTGTTGCGGAAGCCTTCGGAATAGGTCAGAGCTGGGGCGTTGAAGTCTATGACCCTGCTTCGCACAGTTTTACAGCTATTGGTATCCTGGATCGCAAAAGAGCGGGGGCATCGGCCCTGGCTTTGCCTGATGGACGGGTCCTGGTGAGCGGAAACTGGTATGCACCCGACGCAATGGAGATCTATGAGCCCGGAAAAGGGTTTACCTTTCTGAAAGATGTCACGGTGCAGCGCAATAGCCCCTTTATCCTGGCTTCTTCCGACGACAATGTAATTATCTTTTCCAGCCAGGACAATTATGGCAAGCCTTCCGACGGTACGGTGGATCGCTTGCACGGAGACCCTTTCCGCGAACCGTTGCTAGATGAATGGGAAGCCTGGGCCACACAGAGGGCTGACCTTTCCTTTGGTGAATATTCCTATCTGGTTCTGGCCAGACATCGTGAAAGTAAAGAATGGGGAGTCTTACGTATCGTGGGAGAACGATTCTCCCTCTTGGAGACTGACCAGCCAATCCCCGTAAGTTCCGAAGCCGGAGCCTACGACTGGAACCAACTGGCTGTGGACCGGAGCCGCCGGAATGCATTTACTTTAGGAATTGATCCTGAAGGGAATGCCTGCATTGCCTGCATCTGCTATGATCCCATCTTCGACGGAGAAAAGGCCAAAGTTGTATTGACAAAGGTTGATGGTTCCTTTCCCTCTGCCGGTGCATTCGCGTTGTCCCCGGACGGGACAATTGTGCTGCCAGGAGGCAACAGCATCTCGCCAGTGGACGGAGTCCCTGCGACAAACAATTTCGTGACCCGTCGCGATGTCTGGGTTTTTCCAACAAAGGCGCTGCCGAAACCATCCTTCCCCTGGCCTTGGGCCATTGCTGTTTGCCTGCTGTTACTGACGGCCGGAGCCTTCTTCTTGCGGATGGGCAAAAGGCCCGCCTCCGCGGAAGATGCAGAAGACCTTCCTGCCTCGCAGCAATTATCGGAGCAGCTTTTACAAATCATTGAGAAAGAGGAGCTTTTCAAACAGCCGGATCTTCGTCTCACCGACATTGCCGCTCGGCTGGCAACCAACAGGACCTATATAAGCGCTATCATCAAGAGTCTTTCCGGAGAGAATTTCTCTAATTTGATTAACAGCTACAGAGTCCGCCATGCACAAAAGCTGATGAAGGCGCATCCGGATATGAGCGTCACGGTAATCGCCGAGGAAAGCGGCTTCTCCTCCCGCAGCGCATTTTATCGTAACTTCAAAGAAATGACCGGCTTGAGTCCAGCCGAATGGAAAAAGTCGGCATTATCTACAGAGAATGGAAAATAATCCATAGAGGGGCAGTCAAATCGACTGCCCCTCTACTGTTTAAATATTTGTATTGAAAAAACTGCGTATTTTTCATCAAAAACTGAATGGTAACCATTCTTGAAGACTTATTTTCAATACACGTAAATTCATAGCATTCTTATTTTTAGTGGCGCAAAGATAGTGTTTTTTTGCATAATTATCCTATCTATTATCTATGGATTACTTCGCGCCAGGTTTTGCCGACGATGACCGGGGGAACATGATCCTCGTTTCCGGTATCGTCTACTTCCACATAGTTCGATCTTGTAGCCGGCGTCGTGGACAGTTTTGTCGGATGCTTCTGATCCCATTTGACGAAAGTCTCATAGTCGAACTGCCAGTCTTGACCCTCAGAAAGTTTCATAATGCGGGTGTATATCTGAGCGCGGGACGGAGCGTTGAAGAAATTGTTTTTATTCAGGGAGTTGGTTCTCATGACGCTGTTCTCAGTCGGTCTCCAGATACCGTCAAAGAAAGAAGCGCCGCCTTTGTATACGCCGATCTGCTCTTCGGCGAAACGTTCGTCGTCGATAAATCGGCTCCAGAGAACCTGCTTCGGATCATCTGTCACATCGACATTGACGAAGACGTTCTTCTTGTGACACTCTTTGATATAGTCAATCATCTCTTGGTCAGGGCCCCCATAGTAGTTGATGGAATACTCGTCATTCAGCTTGCCGAAACCATGGCAACAGATTCATTGTCGCTTGCCCATGTCAATGCTTTGTCCGTCGCATCGTCGGGAAGCACCGTCGCCGTCAGCGTCAGTGTCTCTCCGATCTCAAGCTCCGCAGTTTCAGGGGTGACTTGTACGGATGATACCGCAAGGAACGGATCCTGCTCAAAGGTCAGAATTATCGGCTCGACTTTCCCGGCATTGTCCTTCACCGTTGCCTTGCCCGTGCGGGCCTCTCCCTCGTTTGCATCCACCTTAAATACCAAAGTGCCGCTCTTCATAGCTTTGGTCTCCACGAAATGGAGCCACGATTGGGCTGACTGTTCTATTTCGACGGTATACGAAGTGTTATATTGGATGGGGAATTCTGCCGTTCCGCCCTGTACGGGCGCCTTGGCCGTATTCCCGGTAATGACAATCTTCGGTGCTTCTGTGACCGTTACGGAGCAGGTGGCCGTCTTGCTCCCGTCTGTAGTCGTAACAGTGACAGCAGCGGATCCTGCCTTCACGGCAGTCACCTTGCCACTACCATCGACCGTGGCGACATCGGTCGCAGAGGATTTTCAGCTGACCGACTTGTCGCTCGCATTCTCGGGACTCACCGTTGCCGTCAGCGTCTCGGAGGAGCCTTCCGCGAGGCTGAGGGTGGTTTTATCGAGGGTGACTCCCGTCACTGCAACAGTCGTCGGCGTCGGAGAAGGTTCCGGTTCCGGTTGCGGTTCCTTTGTTCCACATCCTGCGATTATCCCGGCAGACAGGGCAAGCGCCAGGAACGATGATATGATGGGTGAAAAGACGGATTTCATATCGTAAGTGTTTTGATGATAAGTAAAGCTAACAATTCCTTATGGTGTTTATTAAACATTTACCATCTTTTCTTTATCTTTAGACAACAATAACGAACCTCATAATTATAACAAATGAAACGAATTGTCTTATTAGTGATGATGCTTGCAGCCTTTTCAGCATCAGCTCAGCAGAGAAACAACGTAGTTCCGTCATTTGCCGGGGCCGTTGAAGATTTCCAGCCGAACGTTACGAACCAGAGGGGACACCAGTATCCTATGGTGAATTCCCAGGGTGCCGTACGCGCTCAGCTCCGCGCTCCTCAGGCCAATTCTGTCCAGCTTGACATCGGCGGAAGAAGGTATGAGATGGTAAAAGACGAGAACGGTGTATGGACCGGCACCTCGGATCCCCAGGATGTAGGTTTCCACTACTATCAGCTCAACGTCGACGGAGCTTCCGTTCCGGATCCCGGAACCATCTATTTCTTCGGTGCAGGCCGCTGGGGCAGCGGTATCGAGATTCCGTCTGCCGATATGGATATCTGGCAGGTGAAGAACGTGCCTCAGGGCGCCCTTGAAGAGAAATACTACTGGTCAAAAGCCACCGAGAGCATGCGCCACTGCTTCGTATATCTGCCCGCAGAGTACCAGAAGAATCCGAACAAGAAGTATCCTGTACTCTATCTCCAGCATGGAAATGCCGAGGATGAGAACGGCTGGGGCTCACAGGGCCACACCGCCCAGATCCTGGACAACCTGATTGCCGCTGGCAAGGCTGTTCCGTTCATCGTTGTAATCGATTACGGCCAGAGCCAGAACATCCACTTGGTCGGCCAGTATGCTCCGGAACCCCAGCCTGCTCCCGCCCAGCCGGTTCAGCCCGCACAGCCCGGTGCCCGTCCCGGTGCTCGTCAGACAGGTCCTGACGCATTCCAGGTAGTTCTTCTCACCGATATCATCCCTATGGTGGAGAAAGAGTACCGCGTAATTGCCGATGCACAGCACCGCGCTATGGCCGGCCTGTCGATGGGTGGTATGCAGACCCGCAGGATCACCGTTGCAAATCCTACCACATTCGCTTATGTGGGTCTGTTCAGCGGCGGAACCATCAGTGTCGAGGATGTTCAGGGCGCTGCAGGCTACAAGGATACCAACAAGCTCGTGTTCATGAGCTGCGGCAGCAAGGAGAACCCGAGGGTTATGGAAGCTGCCGAGGCTCTCAGGGGCATCGGAATGAACGCCGTAGGTTACATTTCAGAGGGCACCGCCCACGAATGGCACACCTGGCGCCGCAGCCTCTATGAATTTGCACAGCTCCTGTTCAAATAGGATGTGCTGAGATACGAAAAAGCCCTGCCGGTTCCGACAGGGCTTTTTTATTGTTGTTATCTAAAGGATTACCACTTGTTGAGGGGCAGGCCGTACATCTTCATATGAGCCTGGTCCTTTACTTTCTCGATCACCTTCTCGTTGTCGATATTATTGAGAGCCAAATCGATCATATCGACGATGTTGAGCATATCTTTCTCGACGAGGCCGCGTGAAGTGACTGCGGGAGTGCCGACGCGGATGCCTGAGGTCTGGAACGGTGAGCGGCTGTCGAACGGCACCATGTTCTTGTTGACGGTGATGCCGGCGCGGACAAGGGTCTTCTCAGCAACCTTGCCGGTCAGGTCGGGGAACTTGGTGCGGAGGTCGATGAGCAACAGGTGGTTGTCGGTTCCGCCTGATACTACGTGGTAGCCTTTGTCTATGAAGGCTGCAGCCATTGTCTTGGCATTGGACGATACCTGCTGCTGGTAGGTCTTGAACTCGGGCTGCATCGCCTCGTAGAATGCTACGGCCTTTGCTGCCACGCAGTGCTCGAGAGGACCTCCCTGGACTCCGGGGAAGACGCTTGAGTTGATTATCTGCGACATCATCTTGATTTCGCCCTTGGGAGTCTTGATGCCCCACGGGTTCTCGAAATCCTTGCCTATCAGTATCACGCCGCCGCGGGGTCCGCGAAGGGTCTTGTGGGTTGTGGACGATACGATGTGGGCATATTTGACGGGGTTCTTGAGCAGGCCTGCCGCGATGAGTCCTGCGGGATGTGCCATGTCAACCCAGAGGATGGCGCCGATGCGGTCGGCTATGTTTCTCATCCTTTCCCAGTCCCATTCACGTGAATATGCAGATGCGCCGCCGATGATGAGTTTCGGTTTGTACTTGAGGGCCTGGGCCTCCATATCTTCATAATCGACATAGCCGGTCTCTTCGTTGACCCTGTAGGCTACTGCGTTGTAGAGGATGCCGGACATATTGACCGGAGAACCGTGGGTGAGGTGGCCGCCGTGGGCAAGATCCAATCCCATGAAAGTGTCGCCGGGTTTGAGGCAGGCCATCATTACGGCCATGTTTGCCTGTGCGCCCGAGTGCGGCTGGACGTTCGCGTACTCGGCATCGAAGAGTTTGCGGAGGCGGTCGATTGCAATCTGCTCTACCTGGTCGACTACTTCGCAACCTCCGTAGTACCTGGCGTTGGGATAGCCTTCTGCATATTTGTTGGTCAGCACTGAACCGAGGGCTTCAAGCACCTGGTTGCTTACGAAGTTTTCAGATGCGATAAGTTCGATGCCGTCAATCTGGCGTTCTTCCTCTTTTTTTATCAGATCAAGTATTTGTACGTCTTGTTTCATAGGGTGGTTTTTTACATCGAACAAAGATAATCATTTCGAAACAGATTCTTACCTTTGCCGACAATTGTTCATAAAAAATGTTCCGGAAACTTGTCAACGATGAGCTAGGCAGAATCTCTGTCGAGGAGTTCAAGGCGGCGCCGAAAGAGGATGTCGTCGTGATTCTCGACAATGTCCGCAGCCAGCACAACATAGGGTCGGCGTTCCGCAGTTGCGATGCGTTCAGGGTGAGCAAGCTTTATCTGTGCGGCATCTGTGCTGTTCCGCCTTCTGCGCAGATCCACAAGTCTGCTCTGGGTGCTGAGTTCAGCATGGACTGGGAGTACTGCGAGAGTACGATGGATGTGGTGGGCAGGCTGCGCGCCGAGGGCTATGTCATCGTGAGCGTGGAGCAGGCCGAGGACTCCACGTCCCTGGAGCAGTTTCGCCGCGAGGATGGCCGCAAATACGCGCTCATCTTCGGCAACGAGGTGCACGGCGTCGCGCAGGACGTCGTCTCTGCCAGCGACCTCTGCCTCGAAATTCCCCAGTACGGCACCAAGCACTCCCTCAACGTCTCCGTCTCCATCGGCATCGTCCTCTGGGAAATTCTCGGTTAGCTGAACGGGACAATGTCGGCGCGGTCGAGGGTGATGGTGACGAAGTAGCTGATGTAGGTTGAGCCGTTGCCGTCGAGATATGTCACGCCCGTGGCGGGAACGTATTCCTTGCCGTCAAACACGACCTTGGTGCAGTACGGATAGAACTCGATGTAGCTCTTGTCCTGGCCTTTGCTCCAATAGGCCTTGAACTCGTGTACCGAGTTGTCACCGAAGACCATAGGACAGGAAAGCCTGTATGTCAGATAATCCTGCTCGTTGGCCGTAGTGGTCGCGACAGAATTGTGGAAATCGAGAAACCAGGTGCCTTCCGGCCCGAATGTTCCTTCCGAAGAAGGTGCGATAATAACGTATTCCTCGTTGAACTTGGTCATCGTTATGCCGGGACGCCGGGAGTTCCAGTAGGCAGCATCCTGGGAACTCATACGCATAGGCGCAAGATATTTTAAAATTGTATCATCACCGGTTCCCGGTTTGTCCGGCGTTACGCTCAAAGTATATTTCAGGGTATCGATCTCGCCGTACCAGACGCTTCCGGGAGTAGTTTTGAAGCGGTCCTCGGCAAAAGGCGCAATCAGCTCGTTGCCGTTCTGGTCCTGGAAATTGATATGCAGGAAATAGTAATATTGCTTAGTAGTTATCGGAATAATCGGACCGAACATGTCGCAGGAGGTCAAAGCCGTTGCCGCAAGGGCAAGAATCAATGCCAGTTTTATTCTTTTCATATTCACGTTATTTATTTTCATTTTCAGTGGCGGGACGCCTTACTATCTTCCACCCTATTATCGCCATAAAGATCGACATCAGAGGAGAGATTATGTTGAAGAAGCAGAAGGGTGCGTAGACCAGCGTCGGGACGGACAGTATGGTGGCCTGGGTCATACCGCAGCTGGACCAGGGCACAAGCGGCGATGTCACCGTAGCGGAATCCTCGACGCTGCGGCTCAGCAGGCGGGTCTCGTAGCCTTCCTTTTCGTAGGTCTCCCTATATATATTCGAAGTAAGAATTATCGACAGGTACTGGTCTGAAACGATGCCGTTCAGGGCGGTTCCGGTCACGACGGTCGAGGCCACGAGCCCGGGGCGGGTGCGTGTGAACGGAGCCATAACCTTAGCCAGGTCGGCAATCATCCCGCTGGCTCTCATACAGGCCCCGAAGCACATCGCGCAGATGATCAGGAACACCGTGTTCAGCATGCCGACCATACCACGGGATGTTACGAGCGTATCAACAGCAGCGTTGCCGGTGGCGATGGAGACGCTGTTGTAGATGGTTTCGGCCACACCGGAGAACATTATCCTGCCCCTGCTGCCGGAAGTCACGCCCTCACCTATCGTGGCGATGATGTCCGGCTGGAAGATGAGCGCGGCGACGGCGGCGGTGAGAGTCGAGAGCGCCAGCACCAGGATGGCCGGAAGCTTCTTCCATATCATAACCACAGTCAGCGCAGGCACTATCATAAGCCAGGGCGTTATATGGAACGTAGAGGACAGCACGCTGGAATAGGTGCCGATCTGCCCAGCCTCGGTTCCGTCGTGCGACAGGCCCAGCACCGTGAATATCACCAAAGTGATGATTATGGAAGGAACCGTCGTCAGCATCATATAGCGGATGTGGGTAAACAAGTCGACCTTGTTGAAGGACGAAGCCATCACTGTCGTGTCGGAAAGGGGCGAAATCTTGTCGCCGAAATAGGCACCGGATATGATGGCGCCAGCCGTGGCAGCATCGCTGAAGCCCTCTGCCCTGCCTATGCCAAGCAGCGCCACTCCGATGGTGGCTATGGTGGTCCAGGAAGAACCAGTCATCACTGAAACGATGGCGCAGATCACGCAGGATGTCAGCAGGAACACCTTCGGGCTGATGATCTTCAGGCCGTAGCATATGAAGGCGGGAACCACGCCGCTGGCCATCCATGTGCCGGAAATCGCACCGATCAGCAACAGTATAACGATTGCCATCGAAACGTCTCCGACCCCCTCGGCTATACCCTTTTCAAAAACTTTCCACGGAGTCTTGTAGACGCTCATCGACAGCAGCACGCACACTCCGGCCGCCACGAGCAGGGACACCTGCGAAGCTCCGATGATGGAATCTGCGCCGTAGATGGCGATGTCCAGCGCCAGAAGCGCCATCAGCACCAGCAGGGGGACAAAAGCGAGCAGGGTCCGTTTCATTGTCTACGATGTCTTGAAGACAAAGATAGCACTTTTTCCGGAGCCGTGCAGACGTCAGAAGGTGAAGCCGACGGTGGCGCCGAGGCCCCAGAGATTGGCCTGGATTCCGACCATAAGGTGGGGAAGCTGTCCTCCCAGTTCAAAGTCGAAGCCCAGTTTTTCGCTCAGGAAAACTGAACTTACTCCCTTAAAGATCAACATGTATCCGATATCCGTACCGAAATAGATTGAATGTCTGCCGTCAGCGCCCATCGGGTAGTAATGGGTATAGTCTATCAGCAGCGGTATTCCATTATGCTGGGTACGGTCTTTAAGGAAACCCGTCTGGAAACCCCAATAGTTTTCCCTGTTTTTCCTTTTTCCGAACGACACGTTTGCACTCATCTGGGCAGAGCCATAATTATACCAGTCATATCTCAACATAGTCGTGAGCTGGAAATGGCTCTCATCGATATGAATGTCATCGCCGGTCTGGGCGTAGAGAATGCCCGCCAACAGCAGCGCAGCCAGAGTCATCAATATCTTTTTCATCGCACTTCAGTTTTAGTTAGAAAGTAAGTCCTACTGAGACTCCGTAGCCCACCGGATAACTCATCAACACTCCAATCTGCAGATGAGTTACATCGGCAATGTTGAAATCGAAACCGTTCTTTACACAGGCATAGTAAACAAGTGTTGTAGAATATTTATCGTTATTATCAGGGGTGAACCCGTTTATATACCCTCCACCCTCTACTCCTGAAAAAAAAGAATTCCGCTTCGTCTTGCCCATAGGGAAATAGTGGATGTAATCTGCCAGCAGAGGAATCCCCCAATAATTACCGGAACGCCCAAACTCATTGCTGCGGCTTGCGAATGCATATCCAGTCTGGAAACCGAGGTAATTTCCTCTGTTGAAACGATATCCTGCAGTAGCATTTACAGACGCCTGCTGCCCCAGAAAAAAAAGTTCCTGCTTATAAGCCACGCCCCACTGTATACCCCTGACTTCGTCGGTCTGGGCATAAGCGCGGCCTGACAATAGCAGCACGGTCAAAATCAACAATAAACGTTTCATATTAATATAATTCATAATCATCAGAATGATCATTATCCCAATTAATTCTGACATAAGCATAATTCCATCTTACCGGGATTTGGGTATATGAGCCGAAAATACCTACTCCGCCGTGAATATTGGAATATACATTATCCCTTACGTAGATAGAGGAAAGGTCGTCAGATATCTCTGACTGATAGTACTTGAAAGCCTCGCACAGATAGCGGTCGTATTCATCCGAGAGTGAAGCGAAATACAACAGGCCTTCTTTCGCAGACGGTTCTCTAGGAGAATCGTCGTCATAATAATAGTATTTTCCCTTGAACTTGCCGTGTATGGAGAACAGTATCTGACTGTCACTTTTGGGGAAGCGGAGAAAACGGCTATGGAAAGGATGTCCATACGTGCAGTATTCATTATAAGCCCCGCTCGAGCCGCTTGGCATTGGTTTACCTCCAAAAGGCCAGTTCGAATTCTCATCAAACTCGCCTGACAAATTGATATTGTCCACATGGGGATAGTCCGTACAAATCTTGTCAACCGGCACGCGCTTCTGCTGTTCGGCATCATAGTTCTCCGCCCAGGCCCAGACGGGGCGGGAAAGATTCAAGCTATATAGCAGCCCCCACTTGTCACCATCTTTGGGCGGATTAGGATATTCGGGCCTCTTTGTTACAGAAATATCGACATCCGGCACTTCGGGCACGGTCTGCTCCGCCCATACAGGTTCATGGCCTGGCACGGTCACATCAAGACGGTAGCTGTGACCGGGAACCGGGGTATATTCCAGCTGCCAGAGACCTTCGCCGATGCGGGCAAAGCGGCCAACCTCGCGGCTAAGGGACAGATCGGTCAGCACTGCGACAGCCTCTGTCACACGGGGAGCCTCAGCCTCCGAAGCGCCTTTGGTCCAGGACAGCATCAGAGTCTGGACTGAATCCTGCGAAAGGACGCAGGAAACCGCCAGTCGCGGTTCTTCCTTGGCATCGAGGATAACGTCCTGCACGCAGGAGCATAGCCCGGCCGCAAGAACCAGCAGGAAGCAGATATCGGATACAATTCTCTTCATCAGAATGAAACCCTCCAGCTGAAGTTCGGCATAATGGGCAGCAGGGCTATCTCCTTCCAGGATTCGCTCTCTGCGTCGAAGTAGAGCATGAACGGATTGAAATGGTTGGTCACGTTGCAGACGCCCAGGTTGACGCTGTGCTCAAGACGGCCGGTGGTGAAGTTCTTCTGCCAGCCGAGGTCCAGACGGAACACTGTCGGCATATGATAGTTGTTTACTCCGGAGTAATATTTTGCTGTGAATGTGTCATCCATATAGGGGAGCTCGTAGGTCACGGCCTCTCCATTCTCCCAGTGGCCG
>JAFZBF010000043.1 GCA_017561885.1 Bacteroidales bacterium
GGTTCAAATATTCTCGCATTCAAAGAAAGATGTTTCGATGCAGCAGCGTTGCGTCGATTTCTATCTGGCTCATACCGACCGCATCAACAACTGGGATCTCGTAGATTTATCTTGCTATCCGCTGCTTGGCGTATGGCTGCTGGACAAAGACCGCAGCCTGCTATACGACCTGGCGCGAAATGGCAAGACCATCTGGGAGCAGCGCATCGGCATCGTCAGCACCATGACATTCATCCGCCATGGACAGATCGGCGACACTTTCGCCATCGCCGACATCCTGCTTCATCATAAGCACGACCTTATCCACAAGGCGGTCGGGTGGCTGCTGCGCGAGGCGGGCAAAAGAGACAAGGCGGCGCTGGTTGCATACCTCGAACCGCGATACAACACTATGCCCCGAACAATGCTCCGCTACGCCATAGAAAAGTTCCCGGAAGCAGAGCGTAAAGCATATTTAAAATAGGTTGTCAATGAAACAGATTCTTGGATACCTTCTTGGCTTCGCCATCTTCATTGCCGGGATTCCGGCATTGATGTGGTGGACGGCGGGAATGCCGTCTTTCTCAGATATTCCGGTAATCAGACTTTGCATCGCCGGCGTCTTTGCGCTGGCCGGTCTTGCCTTGAGCTTCTGGAGCATAGTCTATATGAAACGGGTGGGGAAGGGCAATCCATTCGATGCTATGGGGCACGAAGTGGCCCCCAGGACCAAGCACCTGATGACCGACGGCCCGTACAAGCTTAGCCGCAATCCGATGCTCTCCGGCACCTTCATTTACTACATCGGCGTTATGATCGCCCTTTGGAAATGGTGGCCGCTGCTGATATTTGTAATAGTGGCAGCCTTGATGATGCTTCAGGTCCGTTCAGAAGAAAAACGCCTCGAAGCCGACTTCGGCCAGGAATACCTGGACTATAAAAAACACACCGGAAGGTTCTTGTAGAAATCTACTTGCCGACCTTTTCACGTTTGTCACCCCACGGTCCCCGAATTATCCGAGGCCCCAGTCTTGACTTATCGAAGTTATGGCGCTCGTAAAGTTGATTTTATCGAAGTTTATTATGCTCAGATTTTGATTTTTATCGAAGTTTACGTATATTCGCACTGTAAAAACAATGATATCATGACCGTCCGGCAGTTGCTATCCATCCTGTCCTCGCAGAAGGAGGAACTCGAAGCAAATGAACTGGCTTCCTTTGTGAGCCGTTATGAAGAACCGCTTATCAACCTTGACAGCAAGATGGCTCAGGTTGTTATCGGGGTTAGGCGTAGCGGTAAGTCGACTATATGTGAGAAAGTCTTGCGAGAGAAAGTCGGCGACTTTGCTTACGTCAATTTTGACGATGAGCGCCTTGTCTCACTCAAGACAGAAGAGCTTGACACTCTTCTCGAGGCATTGTACAGACTGAACGGGGATTTCAAGTATTTGTTCCTGGACGAGATTCAAAATATCGACGGGTGGCAATTGTTTGTCAACCGGCTCCTGCGTCAGAAGATACATATCCTCATCACCGGTTCAAACTCCAAGCTGCTCAGCAGCGAACTGATGACACACCTGACAGGCCGTCATAACAGGATTAACCTGTATCCTTTCTCGTTCTCTGAGTATTGCGGCATAACCGGCGTTGACACCAAGTCATACTCGACCAAGGCCAGGGCCTTGCGTAAAACCGCACTTGAGAAGTATATGGCGGAAGGCAGCTTCCCCGAACTGATATCAGAGACAAACCGTGCAGGATACATCAGCGGCCTAGTGGATGCAATCATCAATATGGATATCGCCAAGCGATTCAAGATTCGTCACAAGGACGTGCTCAGGCGAATGGCTACTTATCTGTCGGACAACTATTGCCACGAGTTCGTTGCCAAGAATGTTGCATCGGAGTTTGGGATATCTGACCACACGGCCGAGAATTACTACTCTTACCTGAAGCAGGCCTTCCTTCTGATCGGCATCAACAAATTCTCGTTCAAGAGCAAGGACAGGATCAGGAACGAGAAGGTGTATGTGGTTGATACGGCCCTAGCGACAGATAAAGAGGGGACTATCGCAAGTGAGAACCTGGGCTGGCGCCTGGAGAACATCATCTGCGTCGAACTTCTTCGCCGGTGCAAGCCTCTCTTCAGGGATTTGTTCTATTTCAAGACAGCCAGCCACGAAGTAGACTTTGTTGTGTCGGATGGAGGGAAGCCAGTTGAGCTGATTCAGGTCAGTTATGACATTTCTTCTCGGAAAACACGAAACAGGGAGATCAATGGCCTGTTGGCCGGAGCGAAGGCTCTCAAATGCGATAAGCTGACGCTAATTACATTCGATACGGCCGAGACGGTTGCAAAGGGTAACAAAACCATTGAGATTGTGCCCGCGATAGACTGGCTCTGCCAGAGGTAAAATCAATACGTTGACACCCTGCAAGGAAGGGCTCGTTGAGATGTCGTGTATAATCCGTAACTTTGCTTCGATAAATCGAGATTTATCGGTGTAATACAAGCCCTGGCATTCTTGATGGAGTGTCAGGGCTTTGCTGTTAAGAGGGAGCAAACTGCAGGAGAGGCCAGGAAGGTGCAGGCAAATTCTTTTAAGTTTATTAACCAA
>JAFZBF010000044.1 GCA_017561885.1 Bacteroidales bacterium
AAATCAGTCTTTACGGCTGCGTCCAGCGTATCGAGCCAGGACGGCTCCTGTGCGGCGCAAGTCATAGAAACAAGTATCAGTAAAAGCGTTGCGGTCTTTTTCATATTATGTTCATATTATGGCATTGGCATTGTATTTCCCGGATCCTCTTCATCATCCTCAGGTTCATAGTTCGGTCCAAACACCTGGATTCTCACTCTGGGACGCAACCAGGGAATCCCCCTGGAACCTTCTAATTCATAATAGTAGTATTCTCGATTTCGCGTGACACAGCCGAATATTCCCAGTCCTCCGTGGATGTTGGTAAACAGATTATCCCTAAGATAGATTGTTGAAATATCACTGCTCTGTTCGGCATAATACTGCTGATATGCCTCACACAGGTAGCGGTCGTAATCCTCTGACACAGCGTCAAAAAACACCCGGTTCAACTCCCACCAGTTGGAAGAGGAAGAAACATCTGTAAAATCCCCGTCTATGGCAAAATGCGGAACAGACTTGGGATTCTCCAGTTGTCGGGCCCAGTCCTCCCTTTTGGGAAAGCGGAGGAAGTCCCGGTGCATAGAGTATCCTATCGTATAAAAATCAATATACGATCCGACCACAAGGTTGGGACTGTTTTTGATTTCGGGCACGCCGGCACCCGACCGTACCATCCCGGTCAGATTGAAGTTGTCGACATACGGGTAATCAGTGCAGAGATTCTTTACCGGAACAAACTTTTCCAACTCTGCATCATATTTTTCTGCATATGCCCAGACCGGACAGGAAAAGACAATATGATAGAATAAACCCTCCACTGTCACATCTCCGAAAGTAATGCCGTCCACCCAGGAAACATAGGACGTAAGACGTTTAATATCAAGATTCAACCATGGGCCAACATCTTCAGAACTATAACCCCCAAGGAATCCTGCTGCTTCAAAACCCCAATGCAATTCACCCGGCATAGCCTGTTCTGCCCAGACAGTTTCGCGGCCGGGCACGGTCACTTCGAGACGATAATTATGTCCGGGGATTGCAGCATATTCCAACTGCCAGTCACTCTCAGAAGTCCTTGTGAAGCGGCCGGCCTCGCTGTTTTCGGTAAGGTCTGTCAGAACAGCAGAAGCCTCGGTCACACGAGGAGCCTCCGCCTGTGACGCACCTTTGGTCCAGGACAGTTTCAATGTCTGGACAGAGTCCTGCGTAAGAACGCAGTAGACAGACAGAAGGGGTTCTTCTTTGGCATCGAGAACCACATCCTTGACGCAGGAGCTCAGCCCTACAGCAAGGAACAGGAGAATGATATAGAATAGCTGCTTTTTCATATTACTGTCAATAAACTAACCGAGATTATGCAGGCCTAATATTAGGATCATTCTCATCAGGAGGATCAATACGTGTTTTATGAGGTCTTTCCCACCTTTGGGGAACAGTCAGTATCGCACCGAAAACACCCAGTCCTCCGTGGATATTGGTATACATATTATCCCTGAGATAAATTGAGGAAAGATCACTGCTCTGTTCTGCATAATAGCGCTGATATGCCTCATACAGCCATTGGTCATACTCTTCTGACAGGGCAGAGAAATACAGCACACCTTGAGTCGGAGACGGTTGTGGCTGGTCAAAATAGTAGTGATAGTATTGTCCCCTGAAATCACCGTCTATGGCAAAATACACCGGTGTCTGATAATCGCACTTCGGGAACCTGAGGATTTTGTTGTGATACGGGAATCCGGATAGAATATACTGATACTTTTCAGGATCATCGAGGTCTTCAACATCCATCTTCGCACGCACTCTTCCTGTCAGATTGCCGTTGTCGACATAGGAAAAGGTCGTACAGATATCCTTGGCAAACTCGTGTTGCCCAGAACTGGCATTATAGTTTTTGGCATAAGCCCAGACCGCACAGGGAAATGTCGAACAATACTGCGTCCCGAACAACAACCAGCCTTCATAACCTGGAAGAGGATCATAACCCGGCAACCAGGGTGCAAAGGCCACGCTTTTGACAGGAACTTCCTTTGGCATTGTCTGCTCTGCCCAGACAGTTTCGCGGCCGGGCACGGTCACTTCGAGACGGTAATTGTGGCCTGGGATTGCGGCATATTCCAGCTGCCAGTCACTTTCGGATGT
This sequence comes from Bacteroidales bacterium, assembly GCA_017561885.1. Taxonomy (GTDB): domain Bacteria; phylum Bacteroidota; class Bacteroidia; order Bacteroidales; family UBA932; genus Equibacterium. Next base: position 2,125 of record JAFZBF010000044.1, read on the forward strand.
CCTTGCGAAGCGGCCGGCCTCGCTGTTTTCGGTAAGGTCGGTCAGAACAGCAGAAGCCTCGGTCACACGGGGAGCCTCCGTCTGTGAAGCGCCTTTGGTCCAGGACAGTTTCAATGTCTGAACCGAGTCCTGCGTAAGGACGCAGTAGACAGACAGAAGGGGTTCTTCTTTGGCATCGAGAACCACATCCTTGACGCAGGAGCTCAACCCTACAGCAAGGAACAGGAGAATGATATAGCAGCAGGGTTTCTTCATCGGCATTATGCTTTTCTATTATAACGCACAAAACTCCAAAATACGTCTCTAATAAGATGCTTTTTTTACATAAATAGTTGCAATTGTTGATAAAACAAGGGCGGACCTTTTTCGCGAATCTTCTTACATTTCACTAACCCGAAATTCACAAAGCAGATAACCCCTCCTCAGAGGTATTCATAATGCATACTGGTCTGCTTTCTGCGGTCATTTTGCCGCAGAAAGCATCCTCATATGCTCCGCAGAGCTCTGAGAGCCTCTTCATCTGCTTTGTGAATTTCGGGTTGGCCTATACCACTTGCCCAAGAGCGGTTATAGATGCTATTTCCATTGCAATCGTTGTATGATTTGAATACCCTATAAAAAGATTCTTCGCTACGCTCATAATGACGCCGTAGCGAAGAACCTGTTTTCCTGGTTGCCGGTCAGCACTTTGCCGGATGTTACGCAACCCGTGACAAGCCGGGGAAAGGGCCGGAATAAGCCATAAGTATTATACCATTCCGCTGAAGCCCATAAAAGCCATGGCCATTATGCCGGCAACGATGAGGGCGATAGGGACACCCTGGAATGCCTTGGGCACTTTGGAGAGTTCGAGCTGCTCGCGGATACCTGCGAAGAGGATGATGGCGAGGCCGAAACCGATGGCGCTGGCGATGGCGAACACCACCGACTGGCCGAGGTTCAGCATATGGGTTTCACCGCCGAAGGTGAACTGCTTCTGCACTACCATCAATGCCACGCCGAGCACGGCGCAGTTGGTGGTGATAAGGGGCAGGAAGATGCCGAGGGCCTGATAGAGCGAAGGACTGATCTTCTTGATGATGATCTCTACCATCTGCACGAGGCCGGCGATCACGAGGATGAAGCAGACAGTCTGCAGATATTCGATGCCAAGAGGGACCAGCACGTAGTTCTGCAGCAGATAGGTGACGCAGGTGGCCAGGGCCATCACGAAGGTCACGGCTGCTGACATTCCTACAGCAGTGCTGACTTTCTTGGACACGCCCAGGAAAGGACATACACCCAGGAACTGGGACAGAAGTATGTTGTTGACGAATACCGCCGATATTATTATCAATATATATTCCATATCCCGAGCTATTTAGTTGTCAGTTTCTTGAAGAGAACCATAAGGTATCCGAGCACGATGAAAGCGCCCGGAGCAAGCACGAAGAGCAGCATTCCGTCCGGAGCCATGAACTTCCAGCCGAAGGCGCTGCAGCTTCCGAGAATCTCGCGGACAAGTCCGAGTACAGTAAGCGAGAGCGTGAATCCCAGGCCGATTCCCAGGCCGTCGCAGGCCGAATCGAGCACGCCGTTCTTGTTGGCGAAGGCCTCTGCCCTGCCGAGCACGATGCAGTTCACAACGATCAGCGGGATGAAGAGGCCCAGGGTCTCATAGAGAGACGGCAGATAGGCCTGCATCAGCAGCTGCACTATAGTCACGAACGCTGAGATTATGACTATGTACGACGGGATGCGGACCTTGTCGGGGATGAAGCGGGCCACCGCCGAGATTACGATGTTGGAGAGGACGAGCACACACATCGTAGCAACGCCCATACCCATACCGTTGATGGCGGAGGTTGTAGTTCCAAGCGTCGGGCACATACCCAGCACCAGAGCGAACGTAGGGTTGTCCTTGACAAGCCCCTTGGTGATCAGTTTCCAGCGGTTGCTCATTGCTGTCCCTCCCAGTTTGTATTGGAGGCGCCGGTCACAACGTCACTTGCGTCCTCGCCCTTGATGGTCAGATAAACTTTATAGGCTTCGGCTACACCCGAGGTGAAAGCCCTTGATGTGATGGTTGAAGCTGTGATGGCGTCGATGTCGCCGCCGTCCTTCTTAACCTGGAACTTGGTCTTTGCCGGATCCATTCCGTCGAACTGGCTGCGAAAACTGCCTTTACCGGATTCGGAAATCTTGGCGCCGAGGCCGGGAGTCTCGGAGTGGGAGATCACCGAAGTATTGTAGATGATGCCGGTTGCTGCATCGAAGCCCACCAGCATATCGATGACACCGCCGAAGCCTGTCGGAGTGACCTCGACAGCATAGCCCAGCACCTTGTCCTGGTATTTCGCAGGATAGACCTTGTACTGCTTTCCGTCCATCTCGACCATCATGACGTCCTCGCTCGGCACGTTGTCGAACTCGGGCACGACAGCCGCGATGGCATTGTTGGTCTTGGCCAGGTTTGCTGCGGCTATAGGCTCCGCGGTCACATGATTCACAAGACCGAGCAGAGCCGAGCACACCAGACAGATGCACCCAAGGGCAAGGACCATATTCAAAAATGATGATTTTACAGCCATAATCTATTTCCTCCTTCCATAACCGAATCTAACCGGTTTGCAATATTTGTTCAACAACGGAACGGTGAGGTTCATAATCAGGATGGCGAATGAAACACCTTCCGGATATGAGCCGAAATAACGTATCAGCACGGTCAGCACGCCGATGCCGACTCCGAATATGATCATTCCTTTATTGGTCATAGGCGAAGTGACATAGTCGGTGGCCATAAAGATCGAGCCGAGCATCAGACCGCCGGTGAACAGGTTGAAGAGCGGACCTGTGTAGGCCTCGGGATTGCAGAGAGAGAAGATGCCTGTCATCACTGCCACGGTAACCCAGATCGTTACGGGGATGTGCGGTTTGATGACCTTGCGGCAGAGCAGATATACAAAGCCGATCAGCAGGGCTATGACCGAAGCCTCGCCTGCCGAACCGCCGGCTCTGGCGAACAGCATCTGGGCCGGAGTCAGGCCGGGATTGGCCGCGATGATTTCCTGTACTGTGGAGCCGCTGTGCAGGCCTTCGTTGATGAGGGCCAGCGGGGTGGCGCCGCTGAAGGCGTCGACGCTGTGGAACCAGCTCTGGGGAGCGGTCCATGTGGTCATTGCCACAGGGAATGATATCAGCAGGAACACTCGGCCTACGAGAGCCGGGTTGAATATGTTCTGGCCGAGGCCGCCGAAAGTCATCTTGGCAATGCCGATCGCAACGATGGAGCCGACCACGGCGATCCACCACGGCGCTGCAGGCGGAAGGTTGAGGGCCAGCAGCACACCGGTGACGATGCAGCTGCAGTCCTTCACGGTAACCGGGCACTTAAGCAGGAACTTCTCGATGAGATACTCCACGGCAGCACAGGTCACCACGCTGCATACCAGCAGCAGGAGCGCATTCCAGCCGTAGAAATACAGGGACACCAGCACTGCGGGAGCGAGGGCGATCAACACGTCGCGCATCAGGCGGACAGTCGAAAACTCGCTGTGCATATGCGGAGCCGGAGAAACTATTTGTTTTGACATATCTCTTCCCTCCTATTTTTTAGCGCGGCCGCGGATGATCTTCATCACCTCTGCCTTGTTTATACGTATCACGTCGAGCAGCGGGATGTTGGCCGGGCAGGTGTACAGGCAGCAGCCGCATTCGATGCAGTCGAATATCTTGTTCTCCTCCAGGGCGTCGTACTGGCCGCCGGCCCTGGAGAGCTTGTTGAGCAGCCACGGTTCCAGACCCATAGGGCAGGCGTCGGTACATTTGCCGCAACGGATGCAGTTGCTTTCCGGCTTGCGGCGGGTCTGCTCTTCGGTGAGCAGCAGCAGGCAGGACGAGCCCTTCTGTGTGGTGGCATCCAAATTGGCTATGGCCTTTCCCATCATAGGGCCTCCGCTGATGAACTTGGCAGCGGTCTCGGGCACTCCGCCTGCAGCCTCGAGGACGAACGACAGCGGCGTTCCGAGCCTTACCCTGAAGTTGCGGGGAGAGGGAACACACTGCCCTGTGACGGTCATCACGCGCTCGAAGAGAGGCTTATTCTTCTGGATGGCCTCATATACCGCATACGATGTTGCAACGTTCTGGACCACGCAGCCGGTGTCGATGGGCAGGGCTCCTGAGGGCACCTGGCGGCCGGTGACAGCGTCAATCAGCTGCTTCTCGCCGCCCTGCGGATATTTCTTCTTGAGCTTGAGCACCTCGATGTCAGGATATGCAGCGCTGGCCTTCTGGATGGCAGCTATGGCCTCAGGTTTGTTCTCTTCGATACATATCTTGCACTTGCAGCCGCCAAGCACCTTGGACATTATCGCGGCGCCGATAACGATGGCGTCGGGACTCTCGCGCATCAGGCGGTCGTCGGCTGTCACGTAAGGTTCGCACTCGGCACCGTTGATGATGAGGAACTCGGCCTTCTTGCCCTGCGGAGGGTTCAGCTTGACGTGAGTGGGGAAAGTTGCGCCGCCCATTCCGACGATGCCTGCCGCCTTTATCTTGGCAAGTATGTCTTCGGGACTGTCGGTAATCTCTCGGACGATGGAGTCGCTGCGGTCAATGGCAGGATCCCATTCGTCACCCTCGACGTCGATCACTACGTGAGGCACCATATTGCCTGCAATGTCAGCCCTAGGCTCGACTGCGGCAACGGTACCGGAAACTGAAGAGTGCACGAATCCTGAAATGAAACCTGAAGGCTCGCCTATCACCTGGCCTACAAGCACCTTGTCGCCCTTGGCAACAACCGGAGTGGCGGGAGCGCCCAGATGCTGAGCCATTGAAATAGCCACCTTGGCGGGCGAGGCGAGCGGAGTGATGGCAGCCTCTCTGGCTATCTTGTTCTCGTGGGGATGTACACCACCTATCTTGAATGTTATCATACCGTCACCTCCTTTGCTTTTACTTCAGGCTGGACTGCTGCCGGAGCGGCTTTCTCAACCGGAGCGGCGGGCTTCTCAGGGAAGTTGATCTTATGTATCGCTCCCGTAGGACATTCGCTGACGCACTTGGTGCAGAGCTTGCAGACGTTGAAGTCGATGTATGCAAGGTTGTTCTCCACCTTGATCGCTTCGAACGGGCATACCTTCTGGCATTTCGCACATCCTATGCAGGCTGCCTTGCAGGCCTTGCGGGCCACGGCGCCCTTGTCCTTGCTGTTGCAGAGCACGACCACCATACGGTTCTTCGGTCCTGTGGTGCGAAGCTCGATAATTCCTCTCGGACAGGCGGAAGCGCATGCACCGCAGCCTGTACACTTGGTGTCGTCTACCTCAGGCAAGCCGGTTTCGGGGTTCATCCTTATAGCGCCGAACTTGCAGGCTGCCACGCAGTCTCCGCATCCGAGACAGCCGTAGCGGCAGCCGGTGTCACCGCTGTAGAGGGCGGCCTTCACCTTGCAGGAAGCGTAACCGTCGTATTCGTTTGTCCTGGGTCTGTTTTCACAGGTGCCGCTGCATCGCACTACGGCCACCATCTTTTTCTGAGCCACAGCTTCCCGGCCGAGGACCTGGGCGACCTTCTGCATGACTTCATTGCCGCCTACAGGACAGAAAAGCGAGCCGATCTCAGGTGCAGCGACCACCCTCTGGGCGAAATCACGGCAACCTGCGCTTCCGCAGCCGCCGCAATTGGCACCGGGGAGGCAGGCCTCCACCTTGTCGATCCTCTCGTCTTCTACGACCTTGAATTTCTGGGCTACAAAAAACAAGACAACTGCCACTACGATACCTATCAAGGTAAGAATGACAATTGTCGCCAAAATTGTAGAATCCATTATCAGTTAATTTTCTCTATCGAAAAAGTAAAAATCCTTTCGAGCCGGTCCCTGAAAAGGTAGACGAACAAATAGTAAATTCCGACGCCAGCGAGGGTCAGCAGTCCGACTGCCAGTTCGTTCAGACCGGTATTAGACAAAATTAACAAAAAAAATATTAGAATTACTAATGGAACAGCATAAGAAATGAACACCGCAGAGACACCGAGAGACTGGTTCAGAACAAGGTTCACCTTGTCGCCTACCTTGTACTCTTCGACGAGCGTGCTTATGTTGTACGGCACATCCACGAAGCGGGTTTCTTCCTCTCCGGCTACGCAGAACCCCTTGGCGTGACAGGACGCGCACGCAGACTTGTTCACGAATTCGACGGTGATGTATTCATCGCTGATTTCGCGGATAATACCCTCATGCTCTATCCTTTCGATCTTTTTCATTTGAGTTTGCTTGAAAGCGGATACTTGAGGTTCTCGAGGTTCGTGGTGCGGATTTCCAGCTTACCGACGGAAATAGGCACGGACATATACAGCGGAATGCGGTTCTCGTCGTCTGAAACCCAGATATAGATGGTGTTCTTGAGGTCGTCGCCTGTCGGTACGGTCAGTTTCGAAGATGCGTCAGTGCCTGCTGCAACGCGCTTGACATTCATCGCAAGGCAGATGGTGTTGAAAGTGCCGAGGCCGTCCACCTGGCGTGTCTCCCTGCGGACATAGCTGTAGGTGACCCTGCTGATGTTGCGGTCCATTGCAACGAGCATCGTAGCCGGCTTGCCGGACATAAGCGACTTGAAATCGGACGCTCTCATCTTGTAGACCATATTGATGATGTCGCGGATAATCTCGCTGTTCTTGAAAGAAGTGTCCACTGCATGGTCCATCGTACTCTTCTCGACCTTTGCATAGAGAGTCTTCTTGTCAGCGCTCCAGCGATACTCGTTGCGAGCGGTGAAGCCGCCCTCGCTCACGTTGCGCATAAAATAGACAGGGTCCAGGTCCGTCTCGAATTTTGACTCGTAAATGTCGCGGACCTTGTAGAAAGAGTCGAAAAACTTGTTGGTACGGGCGTTCAGCAGGATGTGGAAACAAGGTACGCCGCCTTCATTCACCTGCTGCAGGTTGAACGAGAGCGTAGCGATGTCGGCACGAACGCCCCATTTGTAGTTGAGTGTGACTTCTATCTTTTCTCCTGCCTTGAAGGGCAGCGATGCCGGCTGCGCAAAAATAAAAGTTGAGATAATCGCAAGAAATATCGACAAAACCGTCTTCTTCATTCCGTGTTTTTTTCAGGATCTTTTCGGATCAGTACCGTCATATATCAAAACTCGTACCGACATCGTTCATCCTCGATTCATATTCCTGATAATGGATGTTTGCATCTTCGAATCTGACCTCCTGGGCGACGAAGCGCATTTCCACGTCACCGGTCTCTCCGTTACGATGCTTGGCGATTATTATCTGTGTCTGGCCCGGATAGGCGTCGGCTTCCGCCGTTCCGAAAAATTCGGGCCTGTGAATGAACATTACGATATCCGCATCCTGCTCGATGGCGCCGGACTCACGGAGGTCGCTGAGCTGCGGACGTTTGTTTCCGCCTCGTGTCTCCACCGAACGGTTCAGCTGCGACAGTGCGAGGATAGGCACGTTCAGGTCCTTCGCTATGGACTTGAGGGCACGCGAGATAGCGGACACTTCCTGTTCCCTCATTCCCCGGAGTTCCACGGGACCTGTCATAAGCTGCAGATAGTCGATGATAATCATCTTCACGTTCTGGGTCTGCACGAGACGGCGGGCCTTGGAGCGGAATTCATAGATCGACAGCGAAGGAGTGTCGTCAATCCACAGCGGAGCCCTGGACAGCTTTCCGATGCGCTCGTTGAGGATATCCCAGTCCTGAGGGTCCTTGAACTTCTTGGCGCCCCATATCTTGTCGGAAGGAATGCCGGTCTCGCTCACCAGGAGTCGTTTCACGAGCTGCGTCTGCGACATCTCGAGAGAGAAGAAAGCCACCGGGACGTTGTAGTCGACCGCCATGTTGCGCGCCATCGTCAACACGAATGCAGTCTTTCCGACGGAGGGCCTGGCAGCAAGTATGATGAGGTCGGAGGGCTGCCATCCATAGGTTATCTTGTCGATGTTGGCATATCCGGAAGGCACTCCGCTCAATCCGTCCTGACGCTCCTGGCCTTTCTGGATATCGTCGATGGCCTGGTTGATGACCATCTGGATCGGACTCGTGTCGCGCTTCATATTTCGCTCGGCGAGCACGAACACTTCCTGCTGGGCGTATTGCAGCAGGTCGTCGACAGGCATCGTATCCTCGAAGGACTGTTTCTGTACGCGGTATGATATTGCGATCAGTTCGCGCTGTATATATTTCTGGAGAAGGATCTTGGTATGATAGTCGGTGTTCGCGGCGGCGCCTATCTTCATGCTGAGCATACTCAGATATGACGCTCCGCCCACGGCTTCGAGATCTCCGCTCTTGGAGAGCTCGTCGGCCACGGTAAGGATGTCCACCTTGTCGTTGCGGGTTGCAATCTTGGAGATGGCCACGAATATCTTCTTGTTGTTCTCGTTGTAGAAGCAGTCGGGGACAAGAGACTCGAGGACGTCGTTGATGCACTCGCTGTCGAGCATCATGGCAGCAAGGACGGCCTCCTCTATCTCAATCGCCTGAGGGGGTTTCCGTCCCATATCCGCCGAAAGCTGCGGCAGATCCACCTTTATTTCCTTCTTTTTCTGGGGCATGATGCCAGGAGGATGCTAGTCCTCTTTTGCAGGTTCGTCGAATTCAGGGCTGACCAGTATACGGCCGCAATATTCGCAGATTATGATCTTCTTGTTCTGGGCGATGTCGAGCTGACGCTGGGGAGGAATCTGGTTGAAGCATCCGCCGCAGGCGCCTCTCTTGACAGTGACTACAGCGAGATGGTTCTTGCAGCTGTTGCGCACCCTGTTGTAAGCCACATACATACGCTCGTCGAGCTTCTTGGCGAGTTCTTCCTTGTGGGCTTCGAGCTGTTCCTCTTCCTTGGCGGTTTCGGTGATGATCTGCTCGAGTTCAGCCTTCTTGTTGTTCAGGTCGATCTGGCGGCCTTCGAGCTGCTTGCGGGTCTCCTCGAGGAGTTCTGCCTTCTCGGCAAGGAGAAGGTTGGTCTCGCGGATGTGCTTTTCGCTGGCTTCCTGCTCGAGCTGCTGGAATTCTATCTGACGGGTGATCGATTCGTATTCGCGGTTGTTCATCACCTTCTTGCTCTGCTCTTCGTACTTCTCTACGAGGACTTTGCACTCCTCTATCTTGGCACGCAGGTCTGAAATGTATTTCTCTGCATCCTTGATCTCTTTCTGCGTATTGCTTATCCTTGTCTCGAGACCGGCGATGTCGTCTTCCAGGTCCTGGACTTCCAGGGGAAGTTCTCCGCGAAGAAGATGGATCTTGTCGATAGAAGTGTCTGCCTGCTGGATTTTGTAGAGCGTGCGGAGCTTTTCTTCCATTGACACGCCGTCAGCTTCGGTCACGGATTTCACCGCCGAAACGAAAGTTTCGCTCTGGTCAATAGGGGTAACGATTGCCTTGTTAGCTTTTTTTGTAGCCATAATCTACTTAATAGTAATATATTGGATTATTGTTGTTGCGGGTTTTGCGGACTGCAAAGGTATGTATTTTTTCGCTAAGCAGTCCAAATAATTTATCCACAATATCTATTTCGCTCTCGTAGTGTCCTACGTCAAGCAGCATAAAGTCTGAACCGGTAAAAAAGCTGTGGTAACTCAGGTCGCCGCAGAGGTATGCGTCGGCGCCTCTGGCCTCGGCCTCTTCAATCAGGCTGCCTCCTGAACCGCCGCACATCGCCACGCGGCTTATCGGGGTTGCAAGCGGTCTGGAGCAACGTACAACGGGCAGTCCGAAAGTCTGTTTCACCTTTTCTATGAAAGCTTTGCTGTCCATCGCCCGGGGCAGGACTCCGATGGCGCCGAGTCCGTCTTCGCCCAGCGGCTCTATGTCCAGAAGGCCCAGCCTGTCAGCCATCAGCCTGCTGACTCCGTCGGCAGCTTTGTCGGCATTGGTATGGGCTGCATACACCACCATGTCGTGCTTTATGGCGCTGACGATTGCAGAGCCCAGGAAGGTATCCGGATCGATCTTCTTCACGCCCCTGAAGATAAGGGGATGGTGGGTCACGATCATATTGCATCCGGCTGCCGCCGCCTCGTCGATCAGGGCGGGAGTGCAGTCGAAGCCCACCATTATACCCTTGATTTCAGCGTCGGGACTGCCGATGCAGAATCCGGCGTTGTCCCAGTTTTCCTGCAGGTCCAGCGGAGCGAAACTCTCGATGATGTCAGCGACTTGCCGTGCTTTCATGTCAGATTTCGTTCTTGACGTTTTCGAGCAGGGAACGTATCTCCTTAAGTTTTCCGATCACCTCGAAACGCTGGTCGGCGCCCTCTGCGTTGCTGCCGAGAAGCTTTTTGGCACCTTCAAGGGTCAGGTTGCGCTCCTTCACCAGGAAATGGATCTTCTTGAACATCTCCACATCTTCGGGACTGAAGAGACGGTTGCCCTTGTTGTTGCGGCGGGGATGGATGAAATCAGTGAAATTGTCGGACCAGAACCTGACGAGGGAAGTATTCTCGCCCAGCAGCTCGGCTACCTCGCCGATCGTATAGCATATCTTGCTCATCGCTTATGTTTTAGTCTATTGATTGTCCGTTATATGACGAAATGACCACCATGTCGCGGTAGACGGCAGGACTCAGGTCGGCGAAAAAGTAATTCACCGGTTCTACGCTGCGGCCCTGTCGCTCCACTTCGTAATGGAGACCTCCCGAGAAGGTCATTCCGCTTGTTCCCACACGCGCTATCACATCCCCCTGTTTCAAGTTCTGCCCCTGGCGTACATAAATCTCACTGAGATGGCCGTAAGTGGTCCTGATGCCGTTGCGATGGTCGATCGTGACGCTGTTGCCCATACCCTTCGAGGCCTTGTCTATCTTCACCACCACGCCGTCAGCAGTAGCCTTGACCTGCGTTCCGACAGCTGCTATTATGTCGAATCCGCCGTGCCTGCGGAGCGTCTTGTAAAAAGGGTTGATCTTCATACCCACAGAAGCTCCGGTCTGAGCAAGCTTGAAGTTCTCCACGGGCAGGATCGACGGCAGGCTCGTGGGCTTGAAATTCTCATCTTCCAGTGCCTGGAAAATGGCCTTGATCTGCCTGTTGACATTGGACACCCTCTCGTCCAGGCGGTCTGTCTCTTCATCAGAAAAGGCAGCAAGCTGCCCGTCGGTCATCGAAGCCATCAGACTTTCGCTTGTAGCCGTATCTCCGGCTAAGAAAGCATCGGTCGAAGGGGGGTCTATTCCGAATATGTCATTGAAGATATCCTTGTCGCGCAGTTCGAGATTCTTGATGACATCGTCAAGGAGATCCACCTGCTCCGTCATTTTGCCATATTCCTCCTCAAGATATTCGTTCTCCAGCGAAAGCTTCTTCTCCCGCTCCGTACTGAAGAGCAGGGCGAACAGCAGATACATCACTGCGGCTGCAATGATGCCGTACAGACAGAACTTCAGGACTGTCAGGATTATCTGCCCTGCCGAGGGAGTCACCTCGTCGAAGGTCTTGCTTTCCTTGTTGAAACGATATTTCTTCATTCCCCTACCCCCTGCTTCTGGACTTACTGATCATGTCCTGATACTCTTCGGGAGTAATGTCGGTTGAGAAGAAGTTCCAGGGATTGACTGCCGTCCCCCTGTAAAGCACTTCATAATGGAGGTGAGGACCGGTCACGCGTCCGGAACTGCCGAGTTCCCCGACCTTGTCTCCCCTCTTGACACGCTGTCCCTCGATGACGCTTGCACTGAGGAGGTGGCCGTAACGTGTGATATATCCGAATCCGTGGTCGACGTCCACGACGATGCCGTATCCATAATAGTTGTAGTCGACGCGCACCACTACGCCGTCGCCTGTACAAAGGATGTCAGTACCGGTGGGACCGGCTATGTCGATGCCGCTGTGGAACTTGGCCCCGCCGTTGATAGGATCGGAACGGTATCCGAAAGGCGATGTCTGCTGCATGCTCTTGGTTGGAACCACGGGATAGATGCTAGGAACGCAGTTGGCCATATCTCCGGCACGTGCGGAGAGAGCCTGGATGTCATCGAACGAGAGCGACTGGACATAGGCCTTCTTGGTGAGTATGTCGAGATGGTTCCTGGTGGTTATGAGGTAGTCGGCGTTCATGAAGAGCCGGAGGTCGGCATAGCGGTCGACGCCTCCGAAACCTGCATTGCGCACCGACTGAGGTATCTCATCCATTCCGAATACTGAACGGTAGACCACGTTGTCCCTTTCCTGCAGTTCGCTCAGAGCAGCATTCTGCTCGTTCATCCTTTCGTTGATTTCAGCTATCGAGGCAAGCATCACCTTGTTCTGACGCTCCAGGATGGCAGTCTTGGGAGTGCTTTTCTTCATCACTCCGTTCCATATCCAGAAATATGCGAAGAAAAAAGCCAGGCCGATGAGCACGACTATGCCGAACCTCATCCACTTGCTCCCGCTTGTCGGAACATAGAGGTCGTAGGAAGCCGTTTCCGGATTGTATATGTACTGGCTTTCTTTACTCATACAGTTTAGGAAAATTGCCGATAGTAATCAGCAAAGTTATAAAAATCTGATAAAAATGCTATTTTTGTGCCAAATATTAAGCACTTATGACTTCCAAAGAGATACGACAGACCTTCCTGGACTTCTTTGCCTCGAAGGGTCACACAATAGTTCCTTCAGCCCCGATGGTTGTAAAGAACGACCCTACACTTATGTTCACAAATGCCGGAATGAACCAGTTCAAGGATTGGTTCCTTGGCAATGAACCCCCTAAATACAAGCGTGTTGCAGATTCGCAGAAATGCCTGCGAGTGAGCGGAAAGCACAATGACCTCGAAGAGGTAGGCCACGACACCTACCACCACACTATGTTCGAGATGCTGGGAAACTGGAGTTTCGGCGATTATTTCAAGAAAGAAGCCATCCAGTGGGGATGGGAGCTGCTCACCGAAGTGTTCAAGCTCGACAAGAACCGCCTCTACGCCACCGTATTCGAGGGCAGCGACGCCGACGGCGTCCCGATGGACGAAGAAGCGCGCCAGGAATGGCTCAAATACCTTCCCGAGAACCACATCATCCTCGGCAACAAGCACGACAATTTCTGGGAAATGGGCGATACCGGCCCCTGCGGCCCCTGCAGCGAAATCCACATCGACCTTCGCAGCGACGAGGAGCGCGCCAAGGTGGACGGAGTATCCCTGGTCAACCAGGGCCATCATCTGGTGATCGAGATATGGAACCTCGTGTTCATGCAGTTCAACCGCAAGGCCAACGGTTCGCTGGAGCCCCTGCCCGCCAGGCACGTCGACACCGGAATGGGATTCGAGCGTCTCTGCATGGCTTTGCAGGGCAAGCAGAGCAACTACGACACTGACGTGTTCACCGATATGATCGATGCCATCTCGGCTCTCTGCGGCAAGAAGTACGAGCCGGATACCGAGGTCGGCGTTGCGATGAGGGTCATCGCAGACCACATCAGGGCCATCAGCTTCTCGATTGCAGACGGCCAGCTGCCTTCCAACGTAAAGGCAGGTTATGTGATCCGCCGTATCCTCCGCAGGGCCGTACGCTACGGATATACCTTCCTCGGCTTCAAGGAGCCGTTCCTGTGCAGGCTCGTTCCCAACCTTGTGGCACAGATGGGAGAGGCATTCCCTGAGCTGCAGAAGCAGAACGACCTGATAGTCCGCGTCATCAAGGAAGAGGAGGAAGCCTTCCTCCGCACCCTCGACAAGGGAATCAAGCTGATGGACAACATCATGGCCAGGTCTGCCGATACGAAGAGAATCAGCGGTGTGGATGCCTTCACCCTCTATGACACCTACGGCTTCCCTATCGACCTCAGCGAACTGATCGCCCGCGAGAACGGATATACCATCGACCTCGACGAATTCAACGTGGAGCTCGAGAAGCAGAAACAGCGCGCCCGCAACGCCACCGCAATCGAAGCAGGAGACTGGATGAGCGTAGGCCCCGACACAGTCACGGAGTTCGTGGGTTATGACGTCCTCTCTACCGACGTCAACATAGTAAGGTACCGCACCGTCAAGGTCAAGAACAAAGAGCAGATACAGCTCGTGTTCGACCGCACTCCGTTCTACGGCGAGATGGGCGGCGAGGTCGGCGATTCCGGCTGGATCAGTTCCGGCGACGAAAAGATAGCTATCGTAAACACAATAAAGGAAAACGGACTCCCGATCCATATAGCAGAGCGTATGCCTTCAGACTTCCGCGCCACTTTCAATGCACAGGTGGACGTCGAACGCCGCATATGCATCCAGAACAACCACTCTGCAACCCACCTGCTGCACGCTGCACTCCGCCGGGTCCTCGGCACACACGTAGAGCAGAAAGGTTCTTTCGTCGGCCCCGAGTCGTTCCGCTTCGACTTCTCGCATTACGAGAAAATGTCGCACGATCAGCTCAATGAAGTAGAGCGTCTGGTGAACAGGATGATCCGTGCTAACGCTCCTCTTCAGGAATACCGCGACGTTCCCATCGAGGAAGCCCGCAATATGGGCGCCATGGCACTCTTCGGCGAAAAGTACGGCAACAGCGTCCGCGTCATCAAATTCGGCGATTCGATTGAACTCTGCGGCGGCTGCCACGCTCCGGCCACAGGCTCCATCGGCTACTTCCGCATCATAAGCGAGAGCGCCATAGCCGCCGGTGTCCGCCGTATCGAAGCCACCACCGGCCTGAGAGCAGAAATCATGGTTGACAACATGGAAGAGACCATTGGCGCCATCAGGGAGATGTTCAACAACGCCCCCGACCTCGTCAACGCCGTGAAAAAAGCAATAGACTCCAACGATTCATACCGCAAGGCCATGGAGGCCATCCAGCAGGAGCGTGCAGTCAACATCAAGAACAGCGTCAAGGCCACCGCCCAGGAAATCGACGGGATCTCGGTAATGACGCTCCGCGAATGTCTTAGCATGGAACTTGCAAGGAACGTGGCATTCCTGCTTCACGGAGAGACCAAGTCCACAGCGTTCATCGCCGCTTTCGAGAGCGACGACAACAAACCCTGCCTTGTGCTCATGTACTCTGACGACCTCGTCGCAAAGGGCAAGGATGCCGGCAAGGATATCCGAGAGGCTGCGAAACTGATCCAGGGCGGCGGCGGCGGACAGAAGTTCCTCGCCACAGCCGGAGGCAAGAACGTTGACGGACTGTCAGAAGCTACCGAAGTACTGTTAAAACTGGCAACAGGCAAATAATATCATCTTCTTGAAGAGACTCGACCGATACCTGCTCAAATCATTCCTGGGCCCCTTCGCACTGGTGTTCTTCATCGTGCTGTTCATCCTTGTGATGCAGTTCCTGTGGGTCTATATAGACGAACTTGTCGGCAAGGGTCTCGGTTTCTCCGTCATCGCTGAATTTATGGGCTGGGGAGCCTGCACCATCCTGCCGATGGTGCTGCCGCTGTCCACGCTGCTGGCTTCCATCATGACTATGGGCGGCCTGGGAGAGAACAACGAGCTGCTGTCGATGAAAGCGGCCGGAATCTCCCTCGGCAGGACGATGCTCCCGCTGATGATAGTATCGATGCTGATCACCGTCGGTGCGTTCCTGATCTCCAACGAGCTGATTCCGGTTGCGTACGAACACATCTACGCCCTTCGCGACGACATCGGCCGCACCAAGGACGAGATCAAGATTCCCAACGGAGTTTTCTACGACGGTATCGAGGGCTATACTCTGAGGGTCGAAAACCAGGATGAGGAGACAGGAATGATGTACAACCTGATGGTTTACGACCATACAGAAAACGCAGGCAACAAGACTCTCATCCTCGCCGAGGCCGGCAAGATACATATCACTGAGGACAAGAAATACCTGATCTTCGATATGTACAACGGGCGTTCGTACGACGAGGACAACCATATGAGATTCCGCGACACGACCCTCAACCAGGATATCGTAAGCTTCAAGCAGCAGAGGATCTACATTTCGCTGGCCAATTACTCGTTCTCCCGCGACGACAACGCAGACCGTTTCAGCGACGAAATAATGTCCCAGGACCTTCACGACCTCAAATATGACAGGGACTCTATCCTCAACGATTTCGAGCTGAATTACGAGACGCTGCACAGGAAGTTCGTATACAATATGGGCCTTGAGTTCTATCCCCAGATAGACACTAACGTCCATAAGGAACCGCTGCCCCTGTTCGACATAAAGGGGATGAGGCAGTTGCTGGATTCCACTCTCACCGAAGATGCGAAGCTGCATATCGTGCAGAGAGCCAAGAATGAATTTGAAAACGGAGGCCTGGATGCAATACAGACCTACGAAAGGGATACGTTCCGATATGTGAGCCCGCCCAGGAAGATGCTTGTCGAAATGTGCCGCAAATTCTCCCTGTCGCTCGCCTGCCTGCTTTTCTTCTTCATCGGAGCGCCCCTCGGAGCTATCATCCGCAAGGGAGGTCTCGGAACTCCTGTCATCATCTCTATATTGTTCTTCGTAGGTTACTGGGTGATCGACACCACCGGCGTCAAACTGGCCAGGGACGGCAATATGGATGAGATATGGGGATCCTTCATATCTTCAGCCGTGCTCCTGCCGATAGGCGTGTTCCTGACCTGGCAGGCCACGACCGACTCTCCCATCTTCAACGCCGATTCATACAAGGCGTTCCTGCGGAAAGTATGGACTCCTGTCGCATCGTTCTTCCGCCGTGCATCGAACTTCCTCAGGCGCAAGAGAGGCCGTATCGACATTGTCTATATGGGTACCCCGGAATTCGCTGTCGAGCCTCTCAAGGCACTTATGGAGCAGACAGACTACAACATCGCAGCTGTAGTGACCGTTCCCGACAAGGCATCCGGACGCGGCCTGCAGATGCACGAAAGCGCCGTCAAGAAGTTCGCCGCCGGACACGGCATACCGGTGCTGCAGCCCGAGAAACTCAAGGATCCGGATTTCCTCGCTCAACTGAAGTCCTACGATCCGGATATGTTCATCGTAGTAGCCTTCCGTATGCTGCCCAAGGAGGTCTGGAGCATGCCACGCCTCGGCACCTTCAACCTGCACGCGTCCATCCTGCCTCAGTACCGAGGTGCCGCGCCTATCAACTGGGCCATCATCAACGGCGAGAAGCAGACCGGCGTGACGACCTTTATGATCGACGAGAAGATCGATACGGGAGGCATCCTTTACAACGACTTCTGCCCTATCGAGATATACGACAACGCCGGTACGCTGCACGACAAGCTTGCCGAGAAAGGCTCCGCGCTTGTTGTGAAGACTGCCCGGGCTCTTGTCAAGAAGAAAGTCACGCCCTCGCCCCAGGTGGCCTTCAGCGAACTCAAGCCCGCGCCCAAGATTACCCGCGAGACCTGCCAGATCGACCTCGAAGAGGAAGCCGCTGCAATCTGCCTGCTCATCAGGGGTCTTTCTCCCTATCCGGGAGCCCACCTCAACCTTGTTTCAGCTGACGGCACAGTGACAGACGTGAAGGTATATGACGCCTTCGTGCCCGACAGGGAAGAACAGCTGGAGCGCGGACAGATAGCTACCGACGGCAAGACTTATCTTTCGGTCGGCACAGCCGTGGGCAACATGCGCATAATGGACATCCAGCTGGCCGGCAAGAAACGTCTCAAGATCGAAGAGTTCCTGAAGGGCTTCAGGGATCCGTCACAATATCATTTCGAATGACGACCGTTATCCTGGCGAACGGAGATTTCCCCTCATCGGAGAGGACTGCCGGCATCCTGAAACAGGCCGACAGGCTCATATGCTGTGACGGAGCCGCCAGGAGGCTGCTGGAAGAAGGCATAGTGCCTGACCTCATCGTCGGCGATATGGACTCACTTCCACCCGAGCTGCAGCGACGCCACGCTTCGATCATTCGGAAAGACAGCGACCAGGAGACCAACGACCTCACCAAGGCTTTCAAGGCTGCGGTTGAGACTCTGCCCGACACAATCCATATCCTCGGAGCCACAGGACGGCGCGAAGACCATACAATGGCCAACGTATCTCTGCTGGCCGACTATACCGAAGAACTCTCCGGAAGCGGATGCGGCATCGATATGATAACAGAAAACGGCACCTTCCGCGCATTCTGCGCCAAAGATGCCACTTTCTCCTGCCCCAAGGGCGTCGAGATTTCGATATTCGCCTTCGACAATTCCCTGCGCATAAACTGCGAAGGGCTGCTCTACCAGACAGACAGTGTCACCTTCGACACATTATGGAAGGCTACCCTGAACCGCAGCACTGCAGAGGAATTCTCGCTTCACCTCAACCATCCGGCCAAGGTCATAGTATTCATCTGCAACGCAGAAGCCTAAGCCTTTTTCGGCTCGTGCTTGTATTTGAACAGGATGGCGAAGAGGATGCCGACTACGAACGCATAGGCTGCGAAAATGAGCCAGACAGTCTTCCACTCCGGGTCATAAGCAGCAGTATCCTCCACAAAATGATTCACCACAAGACCTGCGATCCAGGTGCCGAGAGATGCTCCGATGCCGTTGGTCATCAGCATGAACAGGCCCTGGGCGCTGGAACGGATGCCTGTGTCGACATTCTCGTTGACGAACAGCGAGCCTGAGATGTTGAAGAAGTCGAAGGCCACGCCGTATACGATGCAGCTCAGGACGAAGAGCCATACGCCTGCGCCTGGATTGCCTATGCCGAAGAATCCGAAACGCAGCACCCACGCGAACATCGAGATGAGCATCACCTTCTTGATGCCGAACTTCTTGAGGAAGAAAGGTATCAGCAGGATGCAGAGGGTCTCTGAAATCTGGCTGAGGGAGATCAGCGCATTGGCATTGTTGGCTCCCCAGGTATCTGCAAAGAGCGGGTTGCCCTGGAACGACTTGATATAGGTGTTGGCGTAGCCGTTCGTAATCTGCAGCGAAGCGCCGAGCAGCATCGAGAATATGAAGAAGATGGCGAAGCGGCTGTCCTTGAAAAGCTTGAAAGCTGACAGGCCGGTAGCCTCTGCGAACGACTGTGTAGCGGCGCTCTTCGGCTTGCAGGGGCAGTTGGGAAGGGTCAGGGCATAGAACGTAAGGATTACGCTCAGGATTCCTGAAACGAAGAACTGCTCATATGAGTTCTGGAACTGGACGCCGGCAGAGTTGCGCACGAAATTGACGAAGAGCATCGAGCAGATGAAGCCGACAGTGCCGAACACCCTGATCGGAGGAAAGTCCTTCACCGGATCCTTGCCGCTCATCTCGAGGGCATTGTATGCCACTGCATTGGAGATGGCGATGGTCGGCATATAGAACGCGACACTGAGGGTGTAGATGGCATAGAAAGTGCCGAACTGGACTCCGCTTCCGGCAGTCATCGCATACCACGCGAGTACAAGCATACAGATTCCGGCAACGGCGTGGCAGATAGAAAGAACCTTCTGGGCAGGTATCCACTTGTCGGCTACTATTCCGGCAAGGGCCGGCATAAAGATGGACACGAATCCCTGTGTTGCAAAGAACAGCCATATCCTGCTTCCGAATCCGGCAAGGGCGAGGTAACTGCCCATCGAGGTCAGGTAGGCTCCCCAGACCGCGAACTGCAGAAAACTGAGAATGATCAGTTTGAAAGTAATATTCTTCATATTTCTTATTTAGGTTTTACTTCGGAGCAAGACGGTACAGGTAGAGCACGATTATCGTGAACACCACGTTCGGCAGCCAGATGGCCACGAATGGTGGCATCAGGCCGGTCCGCACGAACATTTCGCTGAAACGCTGGAACAGGATATAAGAGAAACACAGCCCCACTCCTATTCCGATGTTGAGTCCAAGGCCTCCCCTCTTCTTGCGGCTGGACAGCGCCAGACCCATAATGGTCAGGATGAACGCGGAGAAAGGCAGGGCGGTGCGGGAATATTTCTCGATCAGGGAATAGTCCACCGACTTGTCTCCCCTGATCTTCTGTGTCTCGATAAGCTTGTCGAGTTCTTTCACGGTAAGGGTCTGCATCACGTTGCTCCTGCGAAGGAAGTCCTCCAGAGTCAGGTCAATCACCGTATCAGCCACCCTTCCGGCAGTGACATATTCATTGCCGTACTGGTCGTAATTCCTGATGAAATAATTATGCAGGTTCCAGCCGTTGACGGTAGTGTCCCACACGGCGGTATCAGCCGAAAGTTTGGAAGTTATCTTGTTGTCTTCAATCGTCTCGAGGGTGAAGTGGTATGCTGTGGCGTTCCAGGTGCTGAAACTCTCCACATATACGAACTGCCCCGGTTCGAGCTGGTAGTGCACGTTGCGGGTCGCTCCCAGAGACGACTTGGCTTTCACGTACTTGTTCTCGAAGTCAAGCCGGACCTTGTTGGCAGGAGGAATCACATACAGGTTGAGAATCAGGGAGAATATGGCGACGAATGTCGCAGACAGCAGATACGGCACCAGCAGCCTGTTGAAACCGATGCCGTTGGAGAGCATCGCTATGATCTCTGAATTCTGGGCCAGCTTGGAGGTGAAGAAGATTACCGTAATGAACACGAACATCGGGCTGTACATATTGATGATGTACGGGATGAAGTTCGCGAAATAGTCGAACACGATCTCCTTCAGCGGCACCTGGTTGTCCACGAAATGGTTGATCTTCTCGCTGATGTCGAACACCACGATGATGACGATGACTATCAGCAACGTAAGGAAGTACGTCCCTATGAACTTCTTGATGATGTACCAGTCTATTATTTTCAGCTTGGGACTTTTCATTACAGTCTTTCGTCAAGTTTGGCCACAGTCTGTTCTTTCCACCGGGCGAAGTCTCCTGCCACGATATGCTCGCGCGCCTTAGTCACCAGGTCGAGATAGAAAGCCAGGTTGTGTTCGCTGGCGATTTCGGCGGCCAGCATCTCGCCTGCAACGGTCAGATGTCTCAGGTAGGCCTTGGTGTAGGTCCTGTCGACAAAAGACGTGCCCTGCGGGTCGATCGGGCTGAAATCGTCCGCCCATTTCTTGTTGCGTATGTTGATGGTGCCCTCCCAGGTGAAGAGCATTCCGTTTCGTCCGTTGCGGGTAGGCATGACGCAGTCGAACATATCCACGCCCCTCGCTATCGCTTCGAGGATGTTCGAAGGAGTGCCGACACCCATAAGGTAGCGCGGCCTGCCGGCCGGCAGCAGAGGGTGGAGCAGCTCGATCATCTCGTACATCTTCTCGACGGGTTCGCCTACGGCGAGGCCCCCGATGGCGTAGCCTTCCCTGTCATATTTGACGGCATTCTCAGCCGCCCTGGTGCGCAAGTCGGGATATATGCATCCCTGCACTATGGGGAAGAAAGTCTGGCTGTAACCGTAAAGGGGCTCGGTCTCGTCGAAATGACGGATGCAGCGGGCCAGCCACTTTTCGGTAAGGTCGAGTGACTTCGCTGCGTATTTGTAGTCGGCGTCTCCCGGGCAGCACTCGTCAAGCGCCATGATGATGTCGGCTCCTATTATGCGCTGGGTGTCGACATTGTTCTCAGGGGTGAATATGTGTTTCGAGCCGTCTATGTGGGAGCGGAAGATGCAGCCTTCCTCCGTCAGTTTGCGGATCGGGCTCAGGCTGAACACCTGGAAGCCTCCGCTGTCGGTGAGGATGGGTCTGTCCCAGGCGCAGAACCTGTGAAGGCCTCCGGCGGCTTTCAGTATGTCAAGGCCGGGCCTCAGATAGAGGTGATAGGTGTTGCCGAGGATTATCTGCGCTCCGATGTCTTCCTTGAGGTCGCGGTGGTATATTCCCTTTACGGATCCTACCGTACCTACAGGCATGAATATCGGCGTGGCGATATCCCCGTGGTCCGTAGAGATCACACCGCAGCGGGCGTTGCTGTACTTGTCCGTATGAGTGAGCATGAAGCGCATAATCAGACAAATTTAGCAATTGTTCTTGATTTTCTGAAGGCCGGCACGGGTTAATGCGGTACCGGAGAAGTGTTTTTCCCACTCGTCTTCACTCATGTTCTGCCAGTCCTCTGCGGTAAGCGACTCGATGTATTCCTTGTTGCACACCAACTCGGGCCAGACTTCGTTCTCGCGGTCCCAGGGACAGGCACGCATGCACTCTTCGCAGCCGAAGATCCAGCCTGAATAATCCACAGGCCGCGAGCCGGGAGCATAAAGTTCCCTGTTCTCGACGGTATGATAGCTGATGCAGCGCTCGGCATCCAGGGTGTAAGGAGCTTTCAGTGCCCCTGTAGGGCAATGTTTCACGCAGTTGCAGCACATGCCGCAGTCCAGCAGCACATCGTGCTTCTTCCAGCGCAGGTCCATACAGTCCAGCAGTTTGAAATCCACATTGCAGAGGATAATGCCGATGAGGCATCTGATGCCGGCGACAGTGCTGATGAAGAAGTTGTTGCAGCCGAAGAAACCCAGCCCGCACTCCACCGCCCAGGCCCGGTCCATCACCGGAGCGCTGTCGACGAATACCCGAGCCCTGAGAGCCGTGCCGGAAGCGGCTTCCATCATGGGAGCTGCTTTCTCCAGGAACATATACAGACGGTCCTTGATGACCTTGTGGTAGTCCAGGCCGAGGGCGAACGACGCTACGGGAGTGCCCGTACGGGCCTTGCCGTAAGGCACCACGAAACAAAGCACGCTGCCTGAAGCCTCGAGCAGCAATGAAGGATCCTTGCGCTTGTCGACATTGCGGCCCATATATTCCATTCCGGCGTTGCGGCCTTCCTCGAGGTAGCTGTCGAGACGCCGTGCAGGCTCGCCGAGAGGCTGCATCCTCGCCGCTCCGAAATCGGCGAAACCTAGGCCCAGCGCCAGGTCTGTCAGTTGTGAGAAAAGCGTTCCTTCCATAATCTTGATACAAGCAGGCTTCAAATCTATAAAATATCCACGCCATTTTATTAAATTAGCATCAAATAACCTTACATCAACCTTATATGAAAAAACTATTCTGCCTGGCACTGGCCTTGCTTGCGCTGGTGTCTACAAATGTCCTGAATGCGCAGGACATCGCAACCAAACTAATTGAGGATGGCGGTTCAGGCCCGTACAAGGCCATCATGGCTACCGACGAGTCGCTCCAGACCCATACGATATTCAAACCCCTCAACCTCGAGCCTTTCGGACGCAGGCAGCTCCTGCCCGTGCTGGTATGGGGCAACGGCGCCTGCGCCAACTCTCCCTTCGAGCACTTCCGCTTCCTGAACGAAATCGCTTCGAACGGCTTCCTTGTGATTGCCATCGGTGTGATGCCTGAAGACGGCGTGCGCTATCCCGGCAACGGCTCCGAGTCCATGCAGCTGATTGACGCCATCGACTGGGCAATCGCCCAGAACGCCGATCCTAACAGCCAGTATTACCAGAAAATCGACGTCAACAACATAGCTGCAGCCGGAATGTCCTGCGGCGGCCTGCAGACTCTCGACGTATGCCAGGATCCGAGGCTCAAGACCATCATGGTCTGCAACAGCGGACTGTTCGTCAATCCCAGCACCGCAGTGTCCGGAATGCCTTCAAACGGCAAGGACAAGCTCAACCAGATCCACACCCCGGTCATCTACATCCTCGGCGGTGAGAGCGACATCGCATACGGCAACGGCATGGACGACTTCGCACGCATCAACCACGTGCCTGCAGTGGCCGTCAACTATCCTGTCGGACACGGCGGAACCTATGCACAGCCTCACGGAGGCGAATTCTCCATCGTAGCCATCAACTGGCTCAAATGGTGGCTCAAGGGCGACAAGGCTGCTGCTAACATGTTCCTCGGCAAACCCTGCGGCCTCGAGAAACGCGCCGGCTGGACCATCGAGAAAAAGAACCTTCCCGAGCAGACTCTCGACGAGATTCCTGCTGACACCAAACCCAACGAACTCAACATCAAGGGTGCCGAATGGCCCCGCGTAGGCAGCGACGGCCGCACCTATTTCAAGGTTTACGCTCCTGACGCCGAGAGGGTCGAGATCAGCTACCGCGGCCCGATGACAAGAGGCAACGACGGCTGGTGGACATATGTTTCCGAGCAGCCTGAGGTCGAGGGCTTCCACTACTACACCCTCAGCATCGACGGAGTCACCGTTGCCGACAAGAACACCAGACCGTTCTTCGGAACCGGCATCTGGGCGAGCGGCATCGAGATTCCCGCACCTGACCGCGACTTCTATGCAGTGAAAGACGTTCCCCACGGAGTGGTCAGCGAAAGCGTATACTACAGCAACGTCCGCAACGAGTGGCGCCGCTGCTTCGTATATACCCCCGCAGAATACGCCAAGGGCAACAAGAAATATCCCGTTCTCTACCTGCAGCACGGTATGGCCGAGGATGAGACCGGATGGAACAACCAGGGCCGTATGAGCGCGATCATGGACAACCTGATTGCAGAAGGCAAGGCCGTTCCGATGATTGTAGTGATGGACAGCGGAAATATCGAGGTGGCCTTCAACGCCCGCAGCGGCCAGAGCCGCGACGAATACGGAGCCGACTTCACCGACGTGCTTCTGAAAGACATCATCCCCCATATCGAGAAGACCTTCAGGGTCAAGGCTGACCGCGAGAACCGCGCCATGGCCGGACTGTCTTGGGGAGGTATGCAGACATACTGGACCGTTCTGCCCCACCTCGACGTATTCTCATATATGGGAGGCTTCAGCGGTGCCGGCAGTCTCGACATATCACAGATCGACCCTGTCGAGTTCAACAAGAAGATGCACGTGCTGTTCATGGGTATCGGCGAGGCCGAGGGTCCTGCAAGGGTTCAGGCCACTGCAGACCAGCTCAGGGCTGCCGGTGTCACCAACGTAGTGACATACGTTTCTCCGAAGACTGCACACGAATTCCTGACATGGCGCCGCTGCCTGCGCGAATTCGCTCCGCTGCTGTTCAAGAAGAAATAGTCCGTGAGACTATCGGAAGGAAATAAAGAAGCCGGCCCCTCACAGGGTCGGCTTCTTCCGTATAGCAGTGATAGATTGTTATTCTGCCTTAGCTTCAGCTGCGGGCTCTTCTGCCTTGGGGGCCTCGGCCTTTGCAGCAGCCTTCTTGCCTGAACGGCGGGTAGAAGTTTTCTTGGTCTCCTTCTTGGCTGAAGTTCCAAGAGCTGCCTCGTTGAAGTCTACGAGCTCGATGAGCGCCAGGTCGGCACCGTCACCCTGACGGAAACCGGTCTTGAGGATACGTGTATATCCACCCGGACGGTCGGCGATCTTGGGAGCAATCACCCTGAAGAGTTCAGTAACGGCTTCTTTCTGTTTCAGATAACTGAAAACTACACGACGGGAATGGGTTGAATCATCTTTCGCCTTGGTGATAAGGGGCTCGACATAAGTTCTCAAAGCTTTGGCCTTGGCAACTGTAGTCTCGATCCTCTTGTGGAGAATCAGGGAGCATGCCATATTCGAAAGCATAGCTTTGCGATGTCCGCTTTGACGGCCAAGGTGGTTTATTGCCTTATTGTGTCTCATATTCTATTGTTCCTTTTTTTCGATGTTATACTTAGAAATGTCCATTCCGAAGTTCAATTTGAGCCTGTCGACAAGAAGGTCGATCTCGTTGAGAGACTTCTTGCCGAAGTTGCGGAATTTCATCAGCTCAGACCTCTGGTGTGAAACCAGGTCAGCGAAGGTTTCGATGTTCGCAGCCTTCAAGCAGTTGAGAGCGCGGACTGAAAGCTCCATATCTGACAGTTTGGTGAGAAGCAGATGACGCATACGGAGTGACTCTTCGTCAAGCTCCTTGTTCTCGACCTCCACGGGAGCTTCCAGGGTGATCTTGCTGTCAGAGAACAGCATGAAGTGCTGGATAAGGATCTTTGCAGCTTCCTTGAGAGCTTCCTTCGGATGGATTGAACCGTCGGTAGTTATTTCGATAATAAGTTTTTCGTAGTCGGTCTTCTGTTCTACGCGCCAGTCTTCCCTTGCGAAGTTGACGTTCTTGATGGGAGTGTAGATGGAATCGATTGCTATTGTGCCAACCGGAGCATTCTCATCTTTGTTCTCGTCTGCAGGAACGTAACCGCGGCCCTTTCCGATTGTGAAGTCCATAACGATCTTCACGCTCGGCTCCATAGTGCAGATATGCAGGTCAGGATTCAGGACTGTGAATGAAGACAGGCTCTTAGAAAGATCGGCAGCAGTAAACTCTTGCTTGCCACTAACAGTAACCGTTGCACTTTCGCTTTCCTCCTCCTCAATCATTCTTTTAAGACGGACTTGTTTAAGATTAAGGATGATATCTACCACACTCTCGACCACGCCCGGAATGGTGTCGAACTCGTGGGCGACACCTTCGATACGGATCGAAGTGATGGCAAAACCTTCCAGAGAAGAGAGCAGAATGCGGCGAAGTGCGTTACCGATGGTTGTTGCGTATCCCGGCTCGAGAGGGCGGAACTCGAAACGACCAAAGGTATCGGTAGCATCGAGCATTATGACCTTATCAGGTTTTTGGAATGCTAAAATTGCCATATTGTTTTGCTAAAATATTAGTGTCCTTTGCTTCAAGCAAGACTGTTACTACTTAGAGTACAACTCGACGATGAGCTGTTCATTGATTGTCTCAGGGATCTCGGTACGCTCAGGATAGTTGAGATATTTGCCGGAGCATTTCTCATTGTCCCACTCGATCCAAGAGTATTTGTTGTTACCACGTGAGAGGCTGTCCTGAACTACTTCAAGGCTCTTTGAGCGCTCGCGTACTGCGATTACGTCACCGGGGCGTGCGATAGCTGAAGGAACGTTGCAGATTTCGCCGTTGCGGGTGATGTGGCAGTGGCTTACAAGCTGGCGTGCTGCAGGGCGGCTGGGAGCGATGCCCATACGATAAACCAGGTTGTCTACGCGTGATTCGAGAAGGATGATCAGGTTCTCGCCGGTACGTCCTTTCATACGGGCGGCCTTGTCATACATCTTGCGGAACTGGCGCTCGAGAACACCGTAAGTATATTTCACTTTTTGTTTCTCAGCGAGCTGGGTGCCGTACTCAGAAGTTTTCTTGCGCTTCTTGGCCATTCCGTGCTGTCCCGGAGGGTAATTCCTTTTTTCGAGATATTTGTCAGGTCCGTAAATCGGTTCGCCGAATTTGCGGGCTATTTTGCTTTTGGGTCCTGTATATCTTGCCATAATAATTTCCTTTTTTCAATTAAACATTAAGGATTATACTCTGCGGCGGCCTTTAGGACGGCATCCGTTGTGAGGCAGAGGGGTAACGTCGATGATTTCGGTAACCTCGATGCCTGCTCCGTGCAGAGTGCGGATTGCAGATTCACGACCTGCGCCCGGGCCCTTCACATAAGCTTTGATTCTGCGCAAACCAAGATCATAAGCCACTTTGGCTGCGTCCTGAGCGGCTACCTGAGCTGCATAGGGAGTGTTCTTCTTAGAACCCCTGAAGCCCATCTTACCTGCTGAAGACCAGCTGATAGTCTGACCTGTGCTGTTTGTAAGAGTAACGATGACATTGTTGAAAGTCGATGAAATATGAGCCTCGCCATAGGCATCAACTTTGACAACTCTCTTCTTGCTTGTTGTGGTTTTCTTTGCCATGATTCAAGTCTCCTATTTAGTTGCTTTCTTCTTGTTGGCCACAGTTTTCTTACGGCCTTTACGTGTACGGGCGTTGTTCTTGGTGCTCTGTCCGCGAACAGGGAGGCCCACACGGTGACGGATACCGCGATAACATCCGATATCCATCAGTCGTTTGATGTTCATTTGTACTGAAGAACGAAGTTCACCTTCGATCTTATACTCACCTGCAATCTTTCCACGGATTGCAGCGATCTGGTCGTCATTCCAATCTTTAACCTTGATGTTCTCATCAATGTTAAGCTCTTCCAAAATCTTCTTTGAAGAGCTACGACCGATTCCGTAGATATAGGTCAAACCTATAACTCCGCGCTTGTTGTTCGGTAAATCTACTCCGGCTATACGTGCCATACTAATCTTTTAATTTTTATATATTGTTTTTTACAAATCAATAATATTATCCTTGGCGCATCTTGAACTTCGGATTCTTTTTGCAAATAACATACAAGCGGCCTTTGCGCTTAACTATTTTACAATCCGCACTACGCTTCTTGATGGATGTCTTGACTTTCATTTCTGTATATTTTTATTATTTATATCTGAAGGAAATCCTGCCTTTTGTCAAATCGTACGGGGACATTTCAACTTTAACTTTATCACCGGGGAGTATCCTGATATAATGCATGCGCATTTTACCTGAAATGTGAGCAATGATCACGTGACCGTTGTCAAGCTCTACTCTGAACATTGCGTTAGACAAAGCTTCGATGATGGTACCTTCTTTCTCTATCGATGACTGTTTCGGCATATCGTTAATGTTAATTCCGTATTGTTATTTGTTGTTTTCAATAAATGCGAATGTAGATAAAATATCCGGAGCTCCCTTCTTCACGGCGACAGTAAGCTCGAAATGAGCTGATTTCTTGTGGTCGGCCGTATAGACTGCCCAGCCGTTGTCATCAAGGTATACATCTTTGACACCCTGATTGATCATAGGCTCGATGCAGATCACCATATTCTCGGTCAGCTTCACTCCGTGTCCGCGGCGTCCGTAGTTCGGAACCTCGGGACTTTCGTGGAGATGATGTCCGATTCCGTGGCCCACAAGCTCCCTTACCACTGAATAACCGAGAGCTTCCGTATATGACTGGATGGCGTATCCGATGTCGCCTACGCGTCCACCGGCCACTGCATGCTCGATGCCTTTGTAGAGAGAAGCCTTGGTGGCGTCAAGCAGAGCCTGGTCCTCGGCGCTTATCTCTCCCACGGCGAAAGTGTATGCAGAGTCCCCGTTCAGCCCTTTGTATGTCGTGCCGCAATCCACCGAAACGATGTCTCCCTCCTGAAGTCTGTAATCTGAAGGGAAGCCGTGCACTACGGTTTCATTGACCGACATGCAAAGAGTATAGGGGAATCCGCCGTAACCCAAGAAGCCCGGCTGGGCGCCGTGATCGCGGATGAATTCTTCCGCAATCTTGTCAAGCTCGAGCGTAGTGACGCCCGGGGCGATGTTCCGTCCCACCTCAGCGAGGGTCTTCGATACTATGATCGCATTCTCCCTGAGCAGCTCGATTTCTTCTTCGGTCTTGATCTTTATCATTGTCCGTATCTATCGTAACATTAATTACATTCCGGAACGACCCTGAAGACGTCCAGTCTTCATAAGACCGTCGTAGTGACGCATAAGCAGATGGCTCTCGATATGCTGGAGAGTATCCAGGATCACACCTACGAGGATCAGCAGTGAAGTACCGCCGTAGAATGATGCGAACTGGTTGTTTACTCCGAGCAGCTGGGCGAACGCAGGCAGAATGGCTACGATGGCCAGGAAGATAGAGCCGGGGAGCGTTATGCGTGACATGATGGTATCGATATAGTTGGCAGTCTGCTTGCCGGGCTTGTAGCCGGGGATGAAACCGCCGTTCTTCTTCATTTCCTCTGCCATATTGGTAGGGTTGACGGTGATGGCTGTATAGAAATAAGTGAACAGCACAACCATCAGGAAGAAAATGAAGTTATACCAGAAACCAACAGGATTGTTCAATACTGCTGCAAGACCTTTGGTAACGTCGAACCTTGAGAACAGGAGCGGAATCAGCATCATTGCCTGAGCGAAGATGATAGGCATAACGCCTGCTGCATTGATCTTCAAAGGAATGTACTGACGTACGCCGCCGTACTGCTTGTTGCCGACGATGCGTTTTGCATACTGTACAGGAACCTTGCGGACAGCCTGCACGAGAGCGATGGTTGCGATGAACACGAAGAAGAGCACGATCAGTTCGATGATGAACACGAGCACACCACCGTTGGTCTGAGTGAACTTCTCAGAGATTTCAATCCAGAGAGCTCTCGGAAGACGGGCGATGATACCGATCATGATGATCAGGGATATACCGTTTCCAAGTCCGCGGTCGGTGATCCTTTCACCGAGCCACATCACGAACATCGTACCGCCGATAAGGATCAGGGTTGCGAACAGACCGTACCAGCCGCCCTGCATCGTGGTAACGAATGCCTCGGCAGGAAGCTGGGCGTGAAGGTTGGCAATATAAGCCGGACCCTGGATGGCGAGGATGAGGATAGTAAGATACCTTGTGTACTGGTTCATCTTTCTGCGGCCGCTCTCGCCTTCCTTCTGGAGACGCTGGAAGAACGGCAGCATTACACCCAACAGCTGGATTACGATGGATGCAGAGATATAGGGCATAACACCCAGCGCGAAGATAGAAGCGTTGCCGAATGCACCTCCTGAGAACATGTTCAGCAAGCCGAGCAGTCCCTGAGAGGCCTGATTCTGCAGATTCGCAATCTGGGAAGCATCGATACCCGGAATCACGACAAAGCAACCGAGACGGTAGACTGCCAGCAATGCCAGTGTATAGAGGATCCTCTTGCGAAGCTCTTCAATCTTCCATATGTTCTTTAATGTCTGAAAGAATCTTTTCATGATGCTCAGATGATTGTTGCCTTACCCTCGTTGGCCTCGATCTTTGCGATCGCGCTCTTTGAGAAGGCATTTGCAGTAACTTCCAATTTAGCGGTAAGGTCACCGTTGCCAAGGATCTTGACGAGATCGTTCTGGCGTGCGAGACCGGCCTCAACCATAGTGTCGATTCCGATTACATTGGTGTTCAGCTTTTCGCTGAGAGCCTGCAATGAAGCTACGTTCACACCTCTGTACTCAACTCTAGTGTGATTCTTGAAACCGAACTTCGGGCTGGTACGCTGCAGAGGCATCTGACCTCCCTGGAAACCGATCTTGCGGTTGTAACCGCTGCGGGCCTGTGCTCCTTTGTTACCGCGGGTTGATGTACCGCCGCGACCTGAGCCTTCACCACGTCCTATACGTTTAACTTTCTTTGTAGAACCTTTTGCAGGTTTGAGACTATTGAGTTTCATTGATTATTCCTCCTATTCAGCGACTTCTTCAACCTTTACGAGGTGGCGGACCTTTTCGATCATGCCTTTGGTCACGGGGGTGAGTTCAACCTCGACTGTCTGATTGATGCGGTGGATACCGAGCGAAAGCAGATTGGCCTGCTGACGTTCGGTAGCGCTGTTCTTGCTTATTACTTGAGTTACTCTAACTTTTGCCATAGTGTGACCTCCTAGCCTTTAAATACTCTTTCCATAGGTATGCCGCGAAGGCCGGCTACTGTATAGGCGTCTCTCATTTCGCAGAGAGCGGAAACAGTGGCTTTCACCAGGTTAT
>JAFZBF010000005.1 GCA_017561885.1 Bacteroidales bacterium
AAGCTTAAGGTGATGGAGCGCATCGTGGAGCCCGAGCGTGTGATAATGTTCCGTGTCCCCTGGGTCAAGGATGCCGGCGAAGTGGTGATCAACAAAGGTTACCGCGTACAGATGAACAGCGCCATCGGCCCGTACAAAGGTGGAGTACGTTTCCATGCTAGCGTAAACCTGAGCATCCTGAAGTTCCTCGCATTCGAGCAGACATTCAAGAACAGCCTTACCACCCTCCCTATGGGCGGCGGCAAGGGCGGCAGCAACTTCGATCCGAAAGGCAAGTCAGAAATGGAGATTATGCGTTTCTGCCAGAGTTTCATCACTGAACTTTACCGTCACATCGGTCCTGACACCGACGTTCCTGCAGGTGACATCGGAGTTGGTGGCCGTGAGGTTGCCTATATGTTCGGACAGTACAAACGTCTGAGCAACGAGTTCACCGGTACTTTCACTGGAAAGGGTATTTCATTCGGCGGTTCGCTGATGCGTCCTGAGGCTACAGGTTACGGTGCCTGCTATTTCGGCGAAGCTATGCTTGCAACCCGCGGCGACAGCTACAAGGGCAAGAAGGTCTGCATATCAGGTTCAGGCAACGTTGCACAGTTCGCGGCAAAGAAGGCCACCGAGCTCGGTGCAACCGTAATGACTATGTCAGACTCCAACGGATATATCTACGATCCCGACGGAATCAGCCCCGAGAAACTCCAGTACATCTTCCAGCTCAAGAACGTTCTCCGCGGCCGTATCCGTGAATACGCCAACAAGTATCCGACAGCCAAGTATGTTGCCGACGCACGTCCCTGGGGCGAGAAATGCGACATCGCAATGCCTTGTGCAACCCAGAACGAGCTTAACGGAGCCGAGGCTGACATGCTGCTCAAGAATGGCTGCAAGTGCGTAGTCGAGGGTGCCAATATGCCTACCACTCCTGACGCTATCGCCAAGTTCCAGGCTGCCAAGATCCTCTACTCTCCCGGCAAGGCTTCAAACGCCGGCGGTGTAGCTACTTCAGGTCTCGAGATGAGCCAGAACTCAATGAGGCTCGGCTGGAGCGCTGAAGAAGTCGACCAGCGTCTGCGCGGTATCATGAGCAATATCCACAGCGCCTGCGTGAAATACGGTACTGAGCCCGACGGTTATATCAACTACGTCAAGGGAGCCAACATTTCCGGCTTCATGAAGGTTGCTGACGCAATGCTTGCGCAGGGAATCGTCTAATCCTTGTACGACAGCACTCAAAACAAAACCCCGGGAGCGTCGCTTCCGGGGTTTCGTTTATTGACGGGAACAGTTATTTCACCTCCCAGGTAGAGCCTGAGCGGAGAAGGTCGTCCACGCAGTGGATGCGGGCCTTCGCCGTAACTTCATTCACCTGGTCGAGAACGTTGATGTCGTAGGTCTTGTCCTTGACGTCGCGGATCACACCGAGAGCTACAGGCATGTCGGGATATTTCATATCGATAAGCATACTCTGCAGGCCGATGTCGTTGCTGTCTACGTGATGGGTCAGGATATCGTCGAGAGTGACGCCGTCTTCACCGACCTTGGCGACTGCCAGCTGACCGTCCTTCAGGATGAGACCCTTGTCTTTGTTCGCGCCGAAGAGCATCTTCTCACCGTCACGAAGGGTGATGGTACGCTCGGCTCTCACTTCGCGGGCTGCAAAAGCTGCGTGGGCACCGTCGTTGAAGATCACGCAGTTGGTGAGCATCTCGCATACGGAAGTTCCCTTGTGCTTTGCTGCGGTTACGAAAATCGACTGGTTGAGAGCCAGGTCATTGTCGATACCGCGTGCGAAGAAGGTGCCGTGGGCGCCCAGAACGAGCATTCCGGGAGTGAACGGATTCTCGACGGTTCCGTAAGGTGAAGTCTTGGTAATCGTGCCGAACTTTGATGTCGGACTGTATTGTCCCTTGGTCAGACCGTAGATCTGGTTGTTGAAGAGCACGATGTTCAGGTCGACGTTGCGGCGGATCGCATGGATGAAGTGGTTTCCGCCGATGGCGAGAGCGTCACCGTCACCGCAGGCCTGCCATACGCACAGATCCGGATTGGCGACCTTGATGCCGGTAGAAATGGCAGTCGCACGGCCGTGGATGCTGTGGAATCCGTAGGTGTTCATATAGTAGGGAAGCCTTGAAGAACATCCGATGCCTGAAACGACAACGAATTTCTCAAGTTCGTATCCGAGATCTTCGCTTACCTGGGGAAGAGCTCTCTGAAGCGCTGCAAGAACTGCGTGGTCACCGCAACCCGGGCACCATCTCACTTCCTGATTGCTTTTGAAATCTTGTGCTGTATATTTCATATCGTGCTCCTCCTATAAGATTTCCTTGATTGCATCTACGACTTCCTTGACAATGAACGGCTGGCCCTGCACTTTGTTGTACTGCAGGTAGCTGAACTGTGGCAGTTTTGCCCTCAGGTAGTCTGCGAAATGGCCGCTGTTGAGCTCGCATACGATGATCTTGCTGAATTTCGCGAAGATATCGGCGGTGTTCTTGGGCAGCGGGTTGATGTAGTCGAAATGGGCAAGGCTTACCTTGTGACCTTCAGCTGCCAGCTCGTTGACTGCGGTGAAGAGGTGTCCGAATGTCCCTCCCCAGCCGACTACAAGCACGTCGCCTTCTTTGGCTCCGATAACTTTCTGCTCGGGGATGAAGTCGGCTACGCGTGCGATCTTCTCGGCACGGGCGGCGACCATCATGGCGTGGTTCTCAGGATCTGAAGAGATGACGCCGGCAGGGTTCTTCTCGAGACCTCCTACACGGTGGTTGAGACCTTTCTTGCCAGGCACGGCCCATTTGCGGACAAAAGTCTGAGGATCGCGCTCGAAAGGCTTGAAGCCTCCTTCGCATTCTTCGATGAACGGCGGCTTGATGGCGGGGTAGTCTGCCATCGAAGGAATCTTCCACGGCTCGCTGCCGTTGGCGATGAACCCTTCGGACATCAGGATTACCGGCATCATATGCTCGAGGGCCAGCTTTCCTGCATTGAAAGCGGCGTCGAAGCAGTTGGAAGGGGAGTGGGCGGCAACGATGCAGACAGGGCATTCACCGTTGCGGCCATACAAGGCCTGGTTGAGGTCTGTCTGTTCTGTCTTGGTAGGTATACCGGTAGACGGACCGCTTCGCTGTACGTCGATGACAACAAGGGGAAGTTCGGTGATCATTGCCAGACCGAGAGCCTCTGACTTGAGGCTGAGTCCCGGACCTGAAGTTGAAGTCACTGCGAAGTCGCCTGCATATGCGGCGCCGATGGCCGTACAGATGCCGGCAATCTCGTCTTCGGCCTGCATTGTCTTGACGTTGAGGTTCTTATGTATTGCAAGTTCCTCAAGGATGGCGGTGGCGGGGGTGATAGGGTATGAGCCGCAGAACAATTGCAGCCCACTCTTCTCGGCGGCTGCTATGAGACCCCAGGCAGTGGCCTGGTTACCGTTGATGTTGCGGTAGATGCCTTTCTCCTGCTTTGCCGGAGCTACTTCGTAGGTGTTGGCGATGGCATGGATGTTACTTGCGTAATTGTAGCCGTCGAACAGCACTTTCTTGTTAGGCTCGATGAGGTGAGGTTTCTTGCTGAATTTCTTTTCAAGGTAGGCGTTGATGTATTCAAGAGGCCTGTTGAACATGAAGAAACACATTCCGAGCGTGAACATGTTCTTCGAGCGGACGATACTCTTGGCGTCGAGACCGGAATCCTTCAGGCTCTCTTTCGTCAGGGACGTGATCTGGGCGCATATGATATTCCGGTCCTCGATATGGAGTTCGAGGATGGGGTCTTCAGTTGCGAAGCCGGCCTTCTTGAGGCCCTGCTCGTCAAATGTGTCGGTGTCGATGATGATCGTTGCAGTGGGCTTTGCCCATTTGACATTGGCCTTGAGTGCTGCCGGATTCATTGCGACAAGAACGTCGCAGAAGTCTCCGGGAGTGTTGACGCCTTCGCTTCCTATATGGACCTGAAAACCGGAAACCCCGGAAATCGTGCCGTGCGGGGCGCGGATTTCAGCGGGGTAATCCGGGAATGTCGAAATTTCATTCCCATAAAGGGCCGAGGTGTCTGCAAACAAGGTACCCGTCAATTGCATTCCGTCGCCGGAATCACCTGCAAAACGGATAACGACATCTTTAATGTCGATTACTTTGTGTTGCATAAAATACCTGGTTACTCTTTAGAACTGTGAGGGTGCTACTTTCTCAGCAGGAATTCCGAGGGCTGCTTTTGCCAGGGGAAGAAGATTCATGCTCTGATTCTCATCCATATAGATGATAGCACCAGCAGATGTGTCGAATATATAGAGAAGGTTGTTGTCCTTTCCGATCTTGTTGAGGGCTTCCTGGGCTTTCTGGTATATCGGCATCATCAATGTCTGTTGCATATTCGCCAGATCTTCCTGTGCTGTCTGCTGGAACTGGTTGAGCCTCTGGACGATTTCGCTCAGTTCCGCTTCTTTTGATTCTCTGATCGCGGCAGTCCAGGTAGAGCTTTTCTGCTGATAAGTGTTGAGTTTCTGGTTGTATTCTGTCTGCATGGCGTCCATCTCCTCGATGAGCTCATTCTGATAAGCTTCGAGCTGAACCCTTGCCGAGTCGGTTTCTGCCATCAGGCTTACAAGTTCACCTGTGTTGATGTGTCCGAACTTCTGGGCATTGGCTCCGATGGTGGCAAATGCTGCAAAAAACAAGATGAGGATAATTCTTTTCATTTCTTTATTTATTAAGATATTCTATTACTTCGTCAGTAAGGTCGTAACGGGCGTCCCTGTAAACGATTCCGGTGGTTATGGCAAGGTCGATTATCATCGAGCAGTTGTATTTGTACGCTACTGCATCGATGGCTGCCTGAAGCTTCTCCTTGATAGGAGCCAGCAGCTCTTCGGATTTCGTCGCCATTACACCGTCCTCACCGAAATAGGTGTTCTGTTTAGTCTTGACGGCCTTCTCTTTAGATATGATTTCTTCTTCCAGCCTCTGCTTCTCGGAAGCTGAAAGAGAAGCCTTCTTGTTCTGATAGTCCCTGTACAGTTTGTCAACTGCTTCAAGTTCGGTCTCGATGGTGGAACGATATGAATCAGCCATCGTGTTGAGCTGCTCCTGAACCTTCTGATAATCCTTGACAGTGGCGAGGATCTCTTCTGTGTCGATGTAGCATACATTCTGGGCCTGCGCACCTATGAAGGCAGCAAAAGCCAAGCATAGAGTTAAAGCAATCTTTTTCATTTTCATTTTCCTTAGAATTGTTGACCTATCATAAAGTGGAATTGACTCCTTTCTTTTGCATCTGCAGTGTCGAATCCATATCCCCAGTCGATGCCGAGCAGTCCGATCATAGGGAGGAATATCCTCAGGCCGACTCCTGCTGAACGTTTGATCTGGAAAGGATTGAATTCCTTGATGTCAGACCAGCAGTTACCTCCCTCGAGGAATGCCAGGGCGAATATCGTCGACTGCGGCTGCAGAAGGAGCGGGTATCTGAGTTCGACTGTGAATTTATCATATACGTTACCGTTGTAGGCACCGTTCGAATACGGGGTGAGCGAATAGTTGGAGTAACCGCGGAGGGCTACGATATCCTGTCCGTAAGTACTGTAGCCGGACATTCCGTCACCGCCGACCAGGAATCCCTCGAAAGGTGAATAACCCCAGTTGCGGTTGTAGTATCCGAGGTAGCCGAAATGGGCGCGTGTCATAAGCACCAGGTTGCCGGCGAGCGTCAGGTAGTTGCTGGCCTTCAGGGTCCACTTGTTGTACTCGATCCACTTGTAGTGCTCGGCGTCGCTCAGCGTACTGTAGTCGAAATTGGCCGGCACGTTCTTGCGGAGCAGCGAGTAGGGGGGAGTCACCTGAATCGCGAAGCTCAAGTCCGAACCCTGACGGGGATAGATGGTCTGGTCGGTAGAGTTGCGGGCAAGCGTGATCGTATAGTTGAAGTTGTGTGACAGACCGTCCTTGAATATGAAATAGTAGTTCCAGTCCTGCAGCTTGTAGGTCTGCCAGCTCAACGTATGGTAAAGTACGAAATAGTTATCAGGCCATTTCAGACGGCTTCCAAGCGCAACGGAAGCTCCGAAAACTTCCATGAACTGGTCGTCGTTCAATATCTGGTAATAAGATGAGAGGTATGAATTGGTCTGTCTGGTAAAATAAGTCGACAGGCTGAGTGACGTGGGTTTCTTGCCGAACAGCCAGGGCTCCAGGAACTGGGCGGAAATGGCAGTGTAGTATGAACCGTTGGTCTGGAAGCGGAACGCCAGAGTCTGGTTGTCTCCCAGAGGCACGGGTTTCCAGGCGTCGAGATTCGTGAAGTTGCGGGCCGAGAAGTTGCTGAAGCTGATTCCGACTGTACCGACGAACATTCCGGCTCCCCAGCCTCCCGAAAGCTCGAGCTGGCTGTTGGGCTTCTCTTCCACGTTGTATGTCAGGTCGACGGTATTGTTCAGCGAATTGGGGGCCATAGACCAGCCTACACCCTGCTGGACGATCTTCTCCTGGTCGAAGTTGGTCATCGAACCGAGTTCCCTGATGGAACGCTCGAAACTTGTCTGGCTGAAGAGATATCCGGGACGGGTATATACGGCGCGGCGGATAACCCTTTCGTTTGTCACGTTGTTGCCGCTGATTATAATATTGTTGAATCTGGCCTGCTTGCCTTCGACGATCCTGATTTCGACATCGACTGAGTCTCCGACGATATTGGTCTCCACCGGAGTCACGTTGAAGAAAAGATATCCGTTGTCCCTGAACAGGCTTGAAATGGAAAGTTCGTTCTGGTTCTTGCCGCCGCCAAAGAGCCTTTCGTTCAGGGTCACGATGTCATATACGTCTCCCTTCTTGACCTTGAGCACTTCGCTGAGGTCGCTGGCGCTGTAGACAGAGTTTCCGGTCCATGTTATGTTCCTGAAATAGTATTGCTGGCCCTGGTCGATAGTGAAACGGATACCGAGACGTGAACTGTCGTCAGGCATGACATATATGGAGTCTTTGACAATCTTGGCGTCCCTGTATCCTTTTTCGTTGAAGGCTTCGATCAGGGAAGACTTGTCATTGACATATTCCTTCTCGTTGAATTTCTTGCTGCTGAAGAAGTTGTACCACTTGGCGGCCTTGGTCTTCTTCATCGATTTGTCGAGAGTGAAGGTCTTTATTCCGGAAACGCCGTCGTAGTTGATCTCCTTGATACGGATCTTTGAACCCTTTGTGACGGCGAAATTTACCCTGACGGCATTGTTGATGGCAGTGTCGCGTGTCTGCTCGACATCGACCTTCGCGTTGATGAATCCTTTGTCTTTGAGATAATCCTTGATTACACCTACCGAACTGGTGATGACATAATCAGAAAGTTCGGTA
Organism: Bacteroidales bacterium; assembly: GCA_017561885.1. Classification (GTDB taxonomy): domain Bacteria; phylum Bacteroidota; class Bacteroidia; order Bacteroidales; family UBA932; genus Equibacterium. Next base: position 7,341 of record JAFZBF010000005.1, read on the forward strand.
CCCCTGCGCAGGCTCAGGTCTTCCTTCAGCTCGTCCTGCTCGCTCTTCTTGAGGCCGGAGAAAGACCACTGCGAAACGCGGGGACGCTCGATGATCTTGATCTTGAAGAATGCGGTGTCCTGCCCTGCGGAAAGAGAATCTACATACAGGCCGACATCCTCGAAGTAACGCTGCTGCCAGAGGCGCTTGACTATTGATGATGCGTCATCTCCCGGGATAGTGATAGTCTGGCCGCGGGTAAGGCCTGTCAGTGAGATGATCTGCTCGGGATTGAGATAATTCGTGCCTTCGACACTTACTCCTCCCACGACATACGTCTTGGGACTGTTGTAGTCCACCTGTATATCCTGGACATTCTGGGCAAATGCTGCAAAGGGAATTAAGGCGAAGAGTATGAATAGTGTCCTGAGTGATTTCATCTACGGAATATGTGGCGCAAATTTATAATTATTAATTGATTTCCCCATACCTTCTCTGTCTGTTTTCAAACGAGCCCAGAGCTTTTTGGAACTCGTTTTTGCGAAAATCAGGCCAAAGAATGTCGGTGAAGTAGAATTCGCTGTAAGCGCACTGCCACAGCATATAATTGCTTATGCGCAATTCTCCGCCGGTGCGAATGAGAAGGTCGGGATCGGGAATCCCGGCGGTGGAGAGGTATTTTTCGAATCCCGGGATATCCAGAGGCTCTGACGGGTCCACTTTGCCTGCGGCGATGTCCTGGCGGTATTTCTCCGCCGCCTGGGTGATGTCCCATTTGCCGCTGTAACTGAACATTATCATAAGTGTCAGCGTCTTGCAGTCTTCCGTCTGCTTCTCGAAGGCAGCTATGTCATCCTGCAGGTCCTTGGGGATACGGGTCCGGTTCCCTATGCACAGGAACCTGATGTCATTTTCCTTGAGCTCGTTCTTCTCTCTTGTCAGGAAAGACTTGAAAAGATCCATCAGACCCCGGACTTCTTCCTCGGGCCTGTTCCAGTTCTCTTCGGAAAAAGTATACAGGCTCAGATACTTTACGCCGGCGTCGACAGCTGCCTTGAGACACTCTTTGATCCTCTCTACGCCCTCCTTGTGGCCGTAGGTCCTTTCCATCTGCCTCTTCTTGGCCCAGCGGCCGTTGCCGTCCATTATTATAGATACGTGTACAGGTGTCATATCACTTGTTGTTTCTGATGTCATCTCCCCACATCAACTTGTCGCGCAGGGCGTCTACGAAACTCATATCCCTGAGCGTGACATAAAGCGCTTTGTGGGGTGCCTGTGAAAGCGACACGCTGCTTCCTGAACTGACCTGGAAGCCGTGGTTGTCCACAGACATGTTTGCTGCCTTGTCCTTGCTTGTGAAACTGATCTTTATTTCAGATCCTGCATTCGCGACGATAGGACGCACGTTCAGGTTGTGCGGGGCGACAGGGCATATGATAAGGCAGTCCGTCGTTGGGGCCACTATCGGACCGCCGACGCTCAGCGAGTATGCGGTACTGCCGGTCGGAGTCGCGACCAGAACCCCGTCCGCCCAGTATGTGGGCAGCGCCTTGCCGTCTATCGAAACAGTTATCTGCAGCATCGAAGGGCCGAGCCGGGTTACCGTAAACTCATTGAGGCAGTAGGGGTGGATGCCTTCAGGCAGTTCAATTCCGGAAACTTGCAGGAGCAGTCTCGGTTCGATGTCGAACCTTCTGCTGACCAGATCTTCTATCCAGCTGTTGCAGCCGTCGTCGACTTTGGCTGTGGTGAGGAAGCCGAGACGTCCGAAGTTTATGCCCGCAACCGGTATCTGCCTGCCTTTCAGGTAATCGACTGCGGCCAGGAAAGTGCCGTCGCCTCCGAGGGACAGCATCAGGTTCGTGCCGTCGGGAATTCCGTTGCTGTCGGCAGAGGTGCAGCTGAAAACCTCAACGCCAAGCTCCTCCAGCCTGCCGGACAGATAGTTCAGCTTGTTTTCGTCAATATGGGATCCGTCCCTTCGGAACAGTGCGATTTTCATTTGCAGTTAATTCGCTTGGACAATTAAAAATTCGGGCTTCAAATGTACCAAATAATGAGTAATTTGCTAAAATTTTTTACTTTTGCCATTTACTATGACAAATCTAAGCGTCAATATCAACAAAATTGCGACCATCCGCAATGCGCGGGGCGGGGACAATCCTAACGTGGTGTCCGCCGCTCTGTTCTGCGAGAAGGCCGGCGCTCAGGGCATTACGGTGCATCCGAGGCCAGACGGACGTCATATCCGCCATTCTGATGTTTTCGAGTTGAAACAGGTGCTGACCACCGAGTTCAACATAGAAGGCAATCCTACACCCGATTTCCTGGACCTTGTCATAAAGGTAAGGCCCGCCCAGGTCACCATGGTTCCGGATTCTCCCGACGCCATTACTTCCAGCGCCGGATGGAACACTGTCGACAACAAGGCCTTTCTGAGGATTGTCTGTGCCCAGCTGCGCTCGGAAGGCATCCGCAGCTCGATTTTCGTGGATCCTGACCCTGAGATGGTGAAGAACGCCGCCGACTGCGGCTGCGACCGTGTGGAACTGTATACGTTCGGTTTCGCCGCCGATTACCCGACTGATCCGCGCAAGGCTGTCGAACCTTATATCGCCGCTGCCGAAGCTGCCCGCAGCTGCGGTCTGGGAATCAATGCCGGACACGACCTCAGCCTGGAAAACCTGCGCTTCTTCCACGAATGCATTCCCTATCTTGACGAAGTGTCCATAGGGCACGCACTTATCTGCGACGCCTTGTATATGGGACTTGAATCGTCGATAAAAGCCTACCTCAAGCAACTTGAATAAACTTCAGAATATTGTTAATGATAAAATAATTGTAGTTTTTTATGAAAAAGACACCCATCATCCTTTCTTGCCTCGCACTTCTGGTCTCTTTGGCAACATGCATCTTTACATTCCTTTCCAGGGAGAAGAAACCTGTTGAAACAGAGCCCGTAGACGGAATGACTGCTGTAGCAGGCGACATCGTATACATCCAGATCGACTCACTTCTGATGAACTACGATATGTACAACGACCTGATGTCAGCCTTCCAGAGCAAGTATCAGGCAAGCCAGGATGAACTCCAGAAAAAAAGCCGTGCGCTTGAGAATGACGCCAAGTCTTTCGAGAACCAGATCAACAAAGGCCTTCTGACCCGCAGCGCTGCCGAAGAGCAGCAGCAGAAACTCCTCAAACGCCAGGAGAATCTCCAGAACGAGGCCAACAACAAGCAGCTCGAGCTTCAGGAAGAACAGTTCGTTCTCAACAACCAGGTGTACGACGCCATCAAGACTTATCTTGAGAAATACAATGCTGAGCGCCAGTACGCTCTTATACTTACGACTTCAGCTGCAGACAATACTGTGATTGAAGGAAGCAAGATCCTTGACATCACTACTGAAATAACCCGCGGCCTCAACGAAGAATATATCCGAAACAGGAACAAATAATGAACGCTCTCACCCGTACTGAGTACGCTTTCCCGAAGCAGACATCCAAGTATGTCGGCAAGGTGCGGGACGTGTATTCGATAGCTGACAGATATATGGTCATGATTGCCACTGACCGTATATCGGCTTTCGATGTGGTCCTGCCGGAAGGAATTCCCTACAAAGGGCAGGTGCTCAACCAGATTGCATCTTCCTTCCTGGACCTGACACAGGATATAGTCCAGAACTGGAAGATCGCCTCTCCCGACCCCATGGTCACTGTCGGCTACAAATGTCAGGGCCTTCCTGTGGAAATGATAGTCAGAGGCTATCTGACAGGAAGTTCGTGGCGCAGCTACAAGGCAGGGGCAAGACAGATCTGCGGAGTGCCGATTCCCGACGGAATGAGAGAACACCAGAAGTTCGAGAAACCTATCATCACTCCGACGACAAAAGCCGAGATAGGTGAACACGACGAAGATATAAGCCGTGAAGAGATTATCGCACGCGGCATTATGTCCAGACGCGATTATGAGAAGCTTGAAGAGATTACCCTGGCTCTCTATGAGAGAGGATGCGAGGTGGCCGCTTCAAGAGGACTGATACTTGTCGACACCAAGTATGAGTTCGGTCTCAGGAACGGCGAACTGTACCTTATCGATGAGATCCACACTCCCGATTCTTCGCGCTACTTCTATGCTGATACTTATCAGGACCTTTTCGATAAAGGACTTCCCCAGCGTCAGCTTTCCAAGGAATTCGTACGTGAATGGCTTATGGAGAACGGATTCCAGGGCAAGGAAGGCCAGCAGGTTCCTGAAATGACGCCTGAGAGGGTAGGAATCATTTCCGACCGTTATATTGAACTGTACGAAAATATCACTGGCAAGAAATTTGTCAAGGAGCCCTACGATGACGTGGTAGACAGGATTGAAGGTAACGTCAGGAATATGATCTCCCGTCTTGAGCTTTAACCAGATGAAACGGCTTATTCTCATATTTACTCTATTGTGCGCGTTCCCGGCTCTTGCCCTGGCGCAGAACAATTCTTCTTATACGGCGCCTCCTGTCGAAATTTCCCAGGTCAGGGCGTTGCGTGACACATCCTGGTTCTATGTACACAAGGTTCTGCCCAGACAGACTCTTTTCTCTATCTGCAAGGCCTATGACATTACCGAAGGAGAATTGTATGAAGCAAACCGTGCGGTTCTGGAATCAGGCCTCAAGGCAGGGACGGAACTTTACATTCCCATCCACGGGAATGCGGGAGCGGACAATGTGGCCTCACAGGAGGCCGGAAGTCAGGACGATCCTCAGTCACAGCCTGATAAAGGATATACCATACACAGGGTGAAGTGGTATGAGACGCTGTATTCGATTTCCAGAAAATATGAAATATCGCCCGAATCAATCATAAGAGCCAATTCCCTCACCAGGGTCGACCTGCGTACAGGACAGTTGCTCCGCATACCCACTGATAATTACCAGAATACAGTCGAAAAGCAGGTGAGCGACGAATATTCAGGTCCGGACATTATCGATACACCTGAAGATGATCAGCGTATTGCCGATGATTTGACTCAACCAGATGAGGATGTGACTCTGCCCGATGATGATATCTTCTTCAGCGAGCCATTCTCGGGCAAGGCCAGGATAGCGCTGCTGCTGCCTTTCAATTCAAAGGCTGCATCACCGAGTTCCAATTATCTCGATTTCTATTCCGGAGTGCTTCTGGCACTTGAAAGGATCAAGTCACAAGGTGTGGATGCTGACCTGAGGGTGATAGACATCTCTGATTACAAGGATCTTTCAGTGCTTGCGTCAGATGCTTTCCTCGGCGACAGGGATTTCGTGATCGGCCCCGTGATGAGTTCGGATATCGCACAGATCGCCGCTTATTGCAACGACCGACGTATACCGCTCATCTCTCCGATGGACCAGCAGGCAGAGCGGCTGGTTCCTGACAATCCCTTCCTTGTCCAGGCACCTGTATCTGCCGAAAACCAGATAGCGAAACTTGTCCAGTCGATGAACTACAGTTCCGCTGCAGAAGACAATGTGGTCGTGATACACGAGAAAGGCACTGACACTACATATTTCAAGCAGGTTGAAGCTGCTTTGAACCGCGCCGGCATTCCGTTCAGGACGTTCAGCTACGGCATCCTGGAAGGCCGCAGGATTGACGCCACCCTGAGCAGCTCATATCTTTCCGGCAGCAAGACGAACCATATCATTATCGCTTCCGAGAAAGAATCGTTCGCCAGTGACGCTGTGCGTAACATAAGTCTTCTGTCGTCGAGATATGATATTGTCGGCTACGGAAGCAACCGCCTCAGGAATTTCGAGACGATAGAACTTGAAGCATACCAGAATGTCAGCATGCATTTCAGCCTCGGTTACTATGTGGACTATTCAAGGCCCGAAGTCAAGGATTTCGTCTTCAAGTACAGGGCTCTCTTCAATACCGAGCCAGGCGCATACGCTTTCCAGGGTTATGACCTTACCAGTTATTTCACGGAGGCTCTGCGCAAGTACGGAAGGTATTTCAACCGTTCGCTCGGTGATTTCGACATGAAACTCCTGCAGTCGAACATGCACTACGAGAAGTCGTCGCCGTGGGGCGGCTATGTGAACAAGGCTACCAAGAATATCGTCTACCTGGACGATTACTCAATTGCCTGCGAGTAGCTTTTCTATCCTGCCGGTCTTGACCGGAGTCTCTTTCCTGACTTTCTTGATGAACGAGTTGTTGTCGAGAGGCCCGTATGCCTCGATCATCTCGGCCTCGGTGCTGAATGTCGACTGGCGGAAAGGATTGAAGTAGTCCTTGGCCCTCGATGCCGCCACCTGCTCTTCGATGTTGTTGAGAATGTTTATCTCGCGCTGCAGGGCTTCTTTCCACTCTTCCGGTCCCATACTCTTCGCAGCGAGGACAAAACGCAGTGACAGGTAGGCGTGACGAAGTTTGTCTTCGGGATAGCGCTTCCAGATTTCGTTGTAGCGGGCGTGGATGTCGTCCCAACTGTTCAGGACGCCTTCGTTGATATCCTTGCGGAGCTGGTCGACATCCTCGCGGACCATCAGCTGGCCTCCGAAGTTTATCCATACTCTCTTGCGTTCGCTCTCGAACTTCTCGGTAATGGAGTCAAGGGTTGCTTCAGGGTGGCTTTCGAGATATTTCAGGATATTTTCCACGGCATAGTTGACTATCATATCCCTGTATGCATGATACGAGTCGTATGGTTTCAATATGCGGACCTTCCTCTTGCTGTGCTCGATGCCGTCCGCTGTCACTTCAAGGTCATCCACTGTCTCGCGCCGCCCGTTCAGAAGCTCGTGGCCGATCGCCCTGAGTTCGTGCTCAGTCTTTGCGGATATGTCTTCATTTTTCTTCAGCCAGGCCTTGGCTACAAGTATTTCCAGCAGTTTGATGCCGGCTATGACCTCTTCCATCGAGTCGGGAGCAAATGCATCGAATTCTATATTCTGGAGTTTGCGGACACGGCTGTCGCGGTTGTTGAATTTCCAGCTGTTGCGCTGAAGGGCATACATGTCGTATTGCCACCAGAAGGCGGGAAGGATGTCGAGCGTGTCGAGCTGCTGGTTGTTGCTGACAAGTGCGAACGGGAACGGAATGTTCATCTCGTAGTTGTAATCAGCCTTGGCGATGAGAGTGAACGACGCAAACTTGCAGGAGTGCTTTATGCTGCAGCACAGGCCGGGCCAGAAGCCTCTACCTGCCACGATCTCTCCGTCGTTCGCACGGCTGTTGTGGTTCGAACCGAGGGTGGCTCCGGCAGCTATGTTGCTCTGTCCCATTATCAGCGACGCTATCAGGAATGAATTGTTGTGGTGCTGTTCGTGGGCGGGGAAGATGAGGTTGTTGAGCACCTCGCAGCACGATATGGTGGAGTTGTCACCCATAAAGGAATTGATGAGCCTTGCACCGTATTTCAGTTTGCTGTTGCTGCCCAGGATGAACCGGATGGAAGTGGTGGAATAGAAGATGTTGCATCCGTAACCGACGATTCCGTTCACCATTATGACATTCTCGCCGATCTGCGTAGGCTCCTTGTCCGAAGAATTTATGGTAACGTTCTTGATCTTGCTGGCTCCCTTGATATAGCAGCATTCTCCTATCTTGACATCTTTGATGATGGATGAATTCTTGATGACGCACTTCTCCCCGACGGTGCCGTAATAGCCCCTGCGGCTGTCGAAACGATTCTGAGTGAATGCCTTGAGACGTTTCTGCAGCTGGGAATCGTCGATATACTTGCCCCAGAGATATGCATCGGCCGCAATCATACCGTCGAACGGACAAACCTTGCGGCATCCTGTCTCGTTCATTATCTCCAGATATATCCTGACATCCTCGGGCTCGCCGTCCTTCACGATTCCGTTGCCGAATTTCGAGTGGTCCGTGCAGGCCATCTCATCTATGTTGAACAGCATGCAGTTGTCGCCAATGATGTAATGGCTCAGATAGCTGACGTTATGGATGGCCACATTGCTGCCTATGTCGCAGGAATGGATATGGCTGTTCGTGATGCCTATAGGGAGCTTCAGGTCGTGGAACTGCAGTATTCCGTCCGTCAGGTCGCCTATCCTTACGAAACCGACGAAACTGTTGTCCCTGACAACCTCGGGATAGAAGGACGGGCCTACAAGGATCGAATTCCAGTCAGTCGCTGTATTGTGGTTCCTGATGAGAATGGCCATCTCATTGTTGGTGAGATGCCTCCAGCCCCCTTCGGGCTCTTTGGCCTGGGTGTTGCGAAGGTAGTACTTGTCCTTTCCTTCGGGGATGAAACGCTGGTCTATCCAGCTGTCGTATGCCTTGTCGGCCGGTATTATTGTTACACGTTCCATATCAGTCGAGTATATCAGTTATTACAGGTGAGAACAGATATCTGCCGCTTATGCTCTCTATGTCAGTCACGCTTATGTGCTCTATCATACGCTTGCCGACGATGTCGGTCTGGATCATGTCGGCACGGTATCCGTAGATTATGTCTGAAGGGCCGCTGTCTTCGGTGGCTGCATCGCAGGGCCGGCCGAACTGGAGCGGCACGAGCCTCATGCTGTCCTTGCAGCGGACTTCGAAGTCACCGTCTTCTGCAAAATTGTACGAACCCAGGAATGCGGCGACATCCTGCCATCGTACGGATCTCATTTTCTTCTCGGGATCGTCGAGGATATATCCTGTGATGATGTCAGGCTCCGCGAATGTGAGCGGAACCAGTATCGATTCATCTTGAAGCTTGAACATCATAGGCTATGATTCCCTCCTCATCTTTAATTCTTTGTTAACGTTGCGGCCGTGTCCAAGAAGAACCTGCCATATATAGGCTTTGATAAAGCCGTAGCCGTAGCAGCACAGCTGGATGAATGAAGTCACCACGGACAGACAGGCTATCTTGAAGCTCTTTGTCGAAATGAAGGCGCTGATCCAGAGAGCCAGCGCATATGCTGCGATCGGAAGCAGGGCCCACGGGCACCAGAACGAACATATTATCAGGAACAGACATCCCAGTACAAACAGTGCGGGCAGGCAGTGGACCGCCTTGAGCGATTCCGGCCAGATGAGTTTCAATCCTATGCGTCCTGTGCCGAACATATACATCTGCTTGGCGAAACGGCGCAGGCTGACGCGCCTCTTGTGGTAGACGAACGCTTCGCGGATGAGCTTCATGTCGAAACCTGCCTTGCGGATGCGTATGCTGAGGTCGAGGTCTTCGGCCAGCATTTCGCGGAAGCCGCCGACTTTCTCCCAGACTTCGCGGGAGAAACCCATATTGAAACTGCGGGGCACGAACTTCTCCATCTGCACCTTTCCGCCGCGGATTCCGCCGGTGGTGAGGAAAGATGTCATCGAGAAGTTGATGGCCTTCTGCAGGTCGGAAAAATCGTCGCTGGCTGCATCAGGCCCGCCGAAGCACGGTACGAATTCCTTGCCGAGGGCTTCTTTCAGAGACTTGAAGTAGTCCGGGGGGATGACGCAGTCCGAGTCGAAGAACACGAAATACTCTCCGGTGGCCCTTTCGAGTCCGTAATTGCGGGCTGCGCTGCGGCCTTCGTTTTTCTTGTAGAAATATTTGATGTCTATTTCGCCTTCATAGAGAGCCGCAACTTTTTCGCAGGGTATGTCGGAGCCATCCTCTACGAGGACAAGCTCGAAATCGCTGCAGGTCTGGGCGGCCAGGCTGTCAAGCAGGCCCTTGACTTCTTCAGGCCTGTTATAGACTGGGACTATTATCGAAAAATAAGACATAAGTTGTGTTTGATGTATCACAAATGTAACAATAATTTTGTACCTTCGCTTATCGCAAAAAGCAATGATGAAGAAAATTCTGGTAACAGGAGGAGCCGGTTTTCTTGGCTCGCACCTCTGTGAAAAACTTCTGCAGGAAGGGAACGAAGTAATCTGTTTGGACAACTTCTTCACCGGAAGCAAGCGCAATGTCGTCAAACTGCTCGACAATCCCTATTTCGAACTCTATCGCCACGATATCACGATGCCGGCCAACCTCGAGGTTGACGAAATCTACAATCTGGCCTGTCCGGCTTCACCGGTCCACTATCAGTACGATCCCATCAAGACTGTGCAGACTTCGGTCATGGGCGCAATCAATATGCTCGGCCTGGCCAAGAGGACAGGGGCGAAGGTGCTTCAGGCTTCCACCAGCGAAGTGTACGGCGATCCTTCTGTACATCCCCAGCCGGAATCATATTGGGGCAACGTCAATCCGATCGGCATCCGTTCCTGCTATGACGAGGGCAAACGCTGCGCCGAGACTTTGTTCTTCGACTATCACCGCCAGAACGGCGTGCGCATAAAAGTTGTCAGGATATTCAACACCTACGGCCCGAATATGCATCCCAACGACGGCCGCGTGGTGTCCAATTTCATAGTCCAGGCACTCAAGGGCAAGGATATCACAATTTACGGCGACGGCAGCCAGACGCGCAGTTTCTGCTACTGCGATGACCTGATCAGGGGGTTTATCGCCATGATGGCTACCGGCGACGATATCACCGGTCCAATCAATATCGGCAACCCGGGAGAATTCACGATCAAACAGCTGGCCGAACTTGTGGTCGAGCTTACCGGATCCAAATCGAAGCTGGTGTACGAGCCGCTGCCTTCGGACGATCCCACACAACGAAAACCTGTAATCGACAAGGCCCGCGAGATACTGGGATGGGAGCCGACCATCCCGCTCCGTGAAGGCCTGATTCGCACAATAGCTTATTTCGACGATTTGCTAAAGAATGAAAATAGTCTTTCTTGATTCAGCCACCCTCGGCCCGGACATTTCTCTGGAGCCGATTGCAGCCCTTGGTGAACTGGTATGCTATGAAAGCACTGCTCCGGAAAAGGTCTTCGAACGCATTTCCGACTGCGAAGTTCTCATCATCAACAAAGTAAAGATTGCGAAGCCGCAGATAGATGCCGCTCCGCGGCTCAGGCTCATATGCGAAGCCGCGACCGGAGTGAACAATATCGACGTGGATTACGCCGCCTCGCGTGGGATACCTGTCCGCAATGTCACGGCCTATTCGACAGAGAGCGTAGTCCAGACCACATTCATGCATCTGCTGACTCTGGTCCAGGGACACGGTTATTACGACAGTTTCGTTAAGGACGGACGCTATTCGCGCTCCGGCTGCTTCACTTGTATGGATATCGCTTTTCACGAACTCGACGGAAAGGAACTGGGAATCATCGGCCTTGGCACCATCGGCAGCCGTGTGGCGCAGGTGGCGTCTGCTTTCGGAATGAAGGTAAGCTACTTCTCCACATCCGGCACTGGTCACTCTTCGGAATATCCGTCGCTGCCCCTCGACGAACTGATGGCGCGCTCCGACGCTATATCTGTACACGCGCCCCTGAACGCCCGCACGGACGGGCTCGTGGGCTATCGGGAACTGTCTCTGATGAAACCTACAGCCTATCTGCTGAATATGGGCAGGGGAGGAATAGTGGTGGAGGCTGATCTTGCCAGAGCGTTGGACGAAGGACTGCTCGCAGGTGCCGGCCTGGATGTCTTTAGCACCGAGCCGCTGCCGGCAGGGCATCCTTTCATGTGCATGAAACACCCCGAAAGACTGAGCCTGACTCCTCACGTTGCCTGGGCAAGCATCGAGGCTCGCAAGCGTCTGGTAGCCGGCATCGCAGCAAATATATCTGCGTTCTGCAGCTAAATTATACCCATTAAATTTTGCGATTGTTCCAAAAATTGCTATCTTGCATATGATTTGGAGTCCATATACCTGTAAGACAGATAGAAAAATCGAGACGGCAAAATCGAAATACTAAAATACTTACCTAATTATTAATCAATTAACAAAACAACTTAATCATTAACTAAAGCATTACTTATGGAAAACAACTTCAACAAAAAGTCAACTTTCTTTAAGTTACTGTCAGTTGCTTTTGTGCTCTGCGCCTTCACCTGGAGCGCACTCGCACAGAACGTGATAGTTAAAGGAGTTGTGAAGGATGCTGACGGCCAGAGCGTTATCGGCGCCAGTGTTCTTCAGAAAGGTACGCTCAACGGTGTCACTACCGATTCCGACGGAGCATTCCAATTGACAGTTCCTTCCAACGCGACTTTGCAGGTATCCTTCATCGGTTACAAGACCGTTGAGGTAGCTGTGAACAACCGCTCGAACATCAATGTCACTCTCGAGGAAGACAGGGAGATGCTGGAGGAGACAGTTGTGATCGGTTACGGTACTGCCAAGCGTTCAGACGTTACCGGATCAATTTCTTCTGTAAACCAGGAGGTGATCAGGCAGATTCCTGCAGGTAACATCACCAACGCCCTCCAGGGCCGTATCGCCGGTGTCGAGATGAGGCAGACCTCAAACTCACCCGGATCGACGATGCGTATCCGTATCCGTGGTACCCGTTCGCTTTCTGCCAGCAACGACCCTCTGATCGTATTGGACGGTATTCCTTTCTCAGGCTCCCTCAACGACATCAACACCGATGACGTGAAGAGCATCGACGTATTGAAGGACGCTTCTTCAACCGCCATCTACGGTTCCCGCGGTGCCAACGGTGTGATCATGATCACCACCGAGCACGGCCAGCAGGGCCAGCCCGCACGCGTAAGCTTCAACAGCTACGGCAGCTACAGGCAGTGGATCAAGTATCCGTATATGAACACTGCGCAGTACACCACGATGCGTGACCTCGCCAAGAAGTACAACGATACCCCTGATGAGCAGAGGGATCTGTACGACACAGACTGGCAGGACATCTACTTTGAACCCGGCTTCGCCATCCAGAACAACCTGACCGTGACCGGCGGTACCAACGGCGGCCACTATTCATTCGGTCTGAGCTACTACAGGGAAGAGTCCAACATCCCGACCGAAGGTTTCGACCGCGTCAACGTACGCGCCAGCATCGACCAGGGAATCGGCAAGTACTTCACCTTCGGCTTCTCTACCAACATGGGTCTCAACACTCGTTTCGGTAACGCAGGTGGTGCAGAGACTGACCTGACCCCTATGATCAACCCCTGGATCGATCCCGCCAAGGGCAACGTATCAGGCAACACCCGTCGCGAAGGTCTTGTGATGCCTAAGGATAACAACTACATCGCAAAGACCCGCTCTTTGATCTACGATGTTCAGGATGTCAACGTAAGCAATACCAAGAACTATTCTGCATACAACACTGCATATATCGAGGTCGAGGCTCCGTTCCTCAAAGGCTTGAAATACCGTTTGAACGCAGGTGCCAACCTCCGTCTCTCAGACGGCGGTTCTTACCGCGGTATGGGTATCCTGAGCAACATCCCGACCAACCCGGCAACTGCTTCACGCTCACACGGCGTCAACACTAACTGGGATCTCGAGCACCTTCTCACCTTCAACCGTACCTTCAATGACGTACATCAGCTGAGCTTGACCGGTATGTTCTCTGTCGAGAGGACTGAGAACACCAGCGGTTCTTACAGCATCACTCACGTCGGTGCCGACTACATGCAGTACTTCATGATGCAGTTCTTCGAGGGTACTCCTTCACTGAGCAGCTCATATACCGACACCGGTCTGATGTCTTGGATGGGCCGTGTAATGTACACCTATGCCAACAAGTATATGATCACCGCAATGGTGCGTTCAGATGGTTCATCTCGTCTGGCTGAGGGCCGCAAGTGGCACACCTATCCTGCAGTTTCTGTAGGTTGGAACATCAGCAACGAGGACTTCATGGACAACGTAGCGTGGGTTGACATGCTGAAGCTCCGTCTCGGTTACGGACAGACTTCAAACCAGGCCGTAGGCGC
>JAFZBF010000045.1 GCA_017561885.1 Bacteroidales bacterium
AACGAGCTCGTGTCCCCGGAAAGCGGCGTTTCGCGGGACGGAGGGACTCGGAACGAGCTCGTGTCCCCGGAAAGCGGCGTTTCGCGGGACGGAGGGACTCGGAAGGGGCTCGCGTCCCGGGAAAGCGGCCTTTCGCGGGACGGAGGGACTCGGAACGAGCTCGTGTCCCCGGAAAGCGGTGTTTCGCGGCCGTAGAAGAAATGAACTTATCTCCCGTCCACCAGTAGGAGATTTCTATTGTCTCCTGCTGGTGGACGAGGATAAGTTCTACTTGGTGCCTGAAACCCGTCCGGGCATAAACAAAAAAGGGTGACCGGTTCGGCCACCCTTTTTCATTTGCGGGTCCGGGCTCTTACGCCTCGCGGGCTGCGTTGAGCAGTTCGATCATCTTGATGACGCACATCGGGATGCGGGTACCGGGGCCGAAGATGGCTGCGGCGCCTGCCTTGTACAGAGCGTCATAGTCCTGTGCGGGAATCACACCGCCGACGGTCACGATGATGTCCTCGCGGCCGTACTTCTTCAGTTCTTCGATAACCTGAGGAACGAGGGTGAGGTGACCTGCAGCAAGAGAGCTGATACCAAGGATGTGGACGTCGTTCTCCACAGCCTGCTTTACAGCCTCCTCGGGAGTCTGGAACAGAGGGCCCATGTCGACGTCGAAGCCGCAGTCGGCGAAACCGGTGGCGACCACCTTGGCGCCGCGGTCGTGACCGTCCTGACCGAGTTTGGCAACCATGATACGAGGCTGACGGCCTTCCTTCTTTGCGAATTCAGCCACCATAGCCTTGGCCTTCTCAAACTCTTCGTTATGCTTGATTTCTGATGAGTAAACACCTGTATTCATACGAATGATAGCTTTATAGCGTCCGACAACTTTTTCGCAGGCGTCGCTGATCTCACCGAGGGTGGCGCGAACCTTGGCGGCCTCCACTGCGAGAGCGAGGAGGTTGCCGTTCTTCTCGGCCACAGCCTTGGTGATAGCGGCGAGGGCGGCCTGAACTGCAGCCTCGTCACGGTGGGCGCGGAGGTCTTTCAGACGGGCGATCTGGCTCTCACGGACCTTGGTGTTGTCCACTGCAAGGATCTCGATGGGATCCTCGTGCTCGAGGCGGAACTCGTTGATACCGATGATCTTCTCCATGCCGCTGTCGATACGGGCCTGCTTACGGGCTGCAGCTTCCTCGATACGGAGCTTAGGAATACCGGTCTCGATGGCCTTGGCCATACCGCCGAGCTCCTCCACCTCCTGGATGTGCTTCCAGGCTGCGTTCACGAGGTCGCGGGTGAGGCTCTCGACATAGTAGCTGCCGGCCCATGGATCCACGTTCTTGCAGACTGAAGTCTCTTCCTGGATGTAGATCTGAGTGTTACGGGCGATACGCGCGCTGAAGTCGGTAGGAAGCGCGATGGCTTCGTCGAGGGCGTTGGTGTGCAGCGACTGGGTGTGGCCCAGGGCGGCTCCCATAGCCTCTATGCAGGTACGGGCGACGTTGTTGAAAGGATCCTGCTCGGTGAGCGACCAGCCGGAAGTCTGGCAGTGGGTACGAAGGGCGAGACTCTTCGGATTCTTCGGGTTGAACTGGTTGACCAGCTTGGCCCAGATCATACGTGCTGCACGCATCTTGGCGATCTCCATGAAATTGTTCATACCGATGGCCCAGAAGAATGACAGGCGCGGTGCGAAAGCGTCGACCTCGATGCCGGCCTTGATACCTGTGCGGAGGTACTCCAGACCGTCGGCGAGGGTATAAGCCATCTCGATGTCATTGGTGGCGCCGGCCTCCTGCATATGGTAGCCGGAGATAGAGATCGAGTTGAACTTGGGCATATTCTGCGAAGTGAAAGCGAATATGTCGCCGATGATGCGCATAGAGAACTCAGGCGGATAGATGTAGGTGTTGCGGACCATGAACTCCTTGAGGATGTCGTTCTGGATGGTTCCGGCCATCTCCTCGAGTTTCGCGCCCTGCTCCAGACCTGCCACGATGTAGAAGGCCATGATAGGAAGCACGGCACCGTTCATTGTCATTGACACTGACATCTTGTTGAGAGGGATCTGGTCGAAGAGGACCTTCATGTCCTCGACAGAGCAGATACTTACACCAGCCTTTCCGACGTCGCCCACTACGCGGGGATGGTCGGCGTCATATCCGCGGTGCGTTGCAAGGTCGAAGGCAACGGAAAGACCTTTCTGACCGGAAGCCAGGTTACGGCGGTAGAATGCATTCGATTCTTCGGCCGTAGAGAAACCGGCGTACTGACGGATGGTCCAGGGACGCATCACGTACATGGTGGAATAAGGTCCGCGAAGGTAGGGAGCTATACCTGCAGCATAGTTCAGGTGCTCCATTCCTTCGAGGTCCTCAGCTGTATAGAGAGACTTTACGTCTATGTTTTCAGGGGTGTGCCAGAGCTCCTCAGCAGCTTTCGAGCAGGCAGGGGCAGCTCCGAACTCCTTGATATCTTTTATATCTGTAAAAGTAGGTTTCATCTGCTGAAAAATTTAAAGTTCTTTAATGCCCATTTCTGCCTGATATTCCTTGAGGGTCTCAAGGACATTGCATCTTACGTGGATGTATTTCTTGATGCCCTTCGCTTCGAGCTCGGGACGGCACTCGGGATCGCCGGCCACGACTACGATGGCCTTGTCCCCTATCAGTTCTGCAATCTTCGGAACTGCCTCGGCATATTCGTCGTCGGCAGAGCAGGCCACCACGATGTCGGCTTTCGCTGCGAGAGCGGCCTCGACGCCTTCTTCGATTGAAGAGAAGCGGTTGTTGTCGACCACCTTGAATCCGGCCACGGCGAAGAAGTTGCAGCTGAACTGTGCGCGGGCGCGGCACATCGCGAGGTTTCCGAAGGTAAGCATGAAGGCCTGGGGCTGCTTGCCGCTACGGTCAGTGGCGAGACGGAGAGCCTCGAAAGCCTGGGCGCCGCGGTAAGGACGGAGAGGCTCGGCAATCTGTTTGTCCTCGCACTTGCTGCCACAGCAGGCGGGCTCGGCGTAGCGGGTCACGATCTCCTTGGTAATCTCGTCCGATGCTTTCTCGAGGAAGTTAGGATATTGGTTGGTACCGAGGATGGTGTCGCGGCGCTTGGCGATGGCCTGGTCCTTCTTGTCGGAGACAGCCTTCACGGCGGCCTGTACGTCACCGGCCTTGAAAGCCTCGACATATCCGCCCTTGGCATCCACTGACTTGAAGATATCCCATGCCGCCTTAGCGATGGAGCTGGTGAGAGTCTCGATGTAGTAGCTGCCTGCACCGGGATCCTCGACCTTGTCGAAGTGAGCTTCTTCCTTGAGGATCGACTGGGTGTTGCGGGCGATACGGTTCGAGAACTCGTTCGGAGCGCGGAAAGCATGGTCGAACGGAAGCACTACGATAGAGTCGACGCCTGCGAGAGCAGCGCTCATAGCTTCAGTGGTGCCGCGGAGCATGTTCACGTATGCATCGTAGACAGTCTGGTTCCAGCTGCTGGTGACAGCGTGAACCTTGATCTTCATAGCCTCGGGGCACTCAACTCCGTAAGCTTTGACGATGTTTGCCCAGAGCACGCGGGCTGCACGGAACTTGGCGATCTCGAAGAAGTAGTTGCCGCTGATGGCGAAGGTGAACTTGATGCGCCTTGCAACCTCTGCAGCGTCGAGTCCCCTGTCGGTAAGGGCAGTGAGATACTCGCTGCCGATGGCCATGGCATAGCCAAGCTCCTGGCTGATGCTGCTGCCGGCAGAGTTGAAGTCATAAGCCTTGACGGCTACCACACGGATGCCGGGATAGTCGGCCACAGCCTTTACGCAGTCTGCGAGCTTGTCGTAAGCGTCATCGCAGAAATGCCCTTTGACCGTCAATGCGTGCAGCGGGCTGAAATCGAAGCTGGCGCGGATCTCGTCCTTAGCGACACCCATAGACTCGGCAACCTTCAGGAAGCTGTCGATCACGCCGCGGGTCTTGCCCGGGCAGCAGCCGGTAAAGTTGACCTCGACGGCCTGGAGGCAGAAGTCCTTCAGCAGGACTGCCATCTCTTTCTCGTCCAGATTCTTGCGACGAAGCTCGAATCCGATAGAGTTCGCACCTTTCATCAAGGCGTCCAGAGCGAGCCTGTTGGCTTCCTCAAGATCCTTGCAAGCGCAGAAATCCTGGCGGATCAGCCATTCATTTGTGTTTTTCGTACCCCTCACGAACGGGAACTGCCCGGGACGGGTATCCATAAACTTGATGTCGGCGAGGTTCTCAGCGCGGTAGTAAGGCCGCACGTTGAAACCCTCGATGGTCTTCCAGACAAGTTTCTTGTCATAGTCGGCCCCTTTCAAGTCCTTGTTAATCGCCTCTTCCCACTGTTCGGTGGTGACAGGAGGGAATTCGGCAAACAGTTTTTCTGACATAATTAGCTAAAATATTATTTGTTGTTGTTTTTGCGAATCTGCTAATATAATCAATTTTTCGTTTCAGTCGTCCAAATAGGCGACCTTTTCGGGGTGTAATCCCTCGATATCCATATTCTTGTATATCCCCTGCATTCTTCTCAGATCAGCCTCGGCGTCGTCCGTAAGTTCGAACGGCTCGCCGCGGGATATGCGCTTGTGCTTATAGTCGATATAGCCCAGATACACCGGCACGCCCGCCTTCCTGGCGATATAATGGAATCCGGTGCGCCAATGCTTCACGGGAGACCTCGTCCCTTCCGGCGCCATGCCGTAGTGGCATTCCTCGCTGTTGTTGAAGAGGTTCACGATCTGGATCATAGTATTCACCTTCTTGCTGAGCGGCACCCCTCCCATCTTGCGGAGAAGGCATCCGAGCGGAAAGAAGAAGAATTTCTCCTTCACCAGGATAGTCATATTGCCGCCTACGGAGCGATAGTAAAGAAAGGTCAGGGGAAAATCAAGCAGCGTAGTGTGCGGGACGCCTAGAATAAGGCATTTTTTCACAGGAGCCACAGGCGCATCCGCCTTCCATCCGAGGATTTTCTCAAAAATGAATTTTGCTGTCTTCTGCTTCATTACTGGGCTTCTTCTGTATTGTCGATATCACTGCGGAGATTCTCCCTGATGAAGTCCAGGCGGACGCTGTCGTTCTCGCCCATATAGAATTCAAGCAGGTCGGCGACATTGTCCTCCTTGGTGAGGTGCACCGTCTCCAGCTTGATATCGTCTCCTATGAAACCCTTGAACTCGTCAGGAGAAATTTCGCCGAGGCCTTTGAAGCGGGTGACCTGAGCGTTCCTGCCGAGCTTCTTCGTGGCAGCCTCTTTCTCCGACGAACTGTAGCAATAGATGTTGTGGGCCTTGTCAGCCACCCTGAACAGAGGAGTCTGAAGGATATAGACGTGTCCCTGCCGCACCAGCTCGGGATAGAACTTGAGGAAGAAAGTGAGCAGCAGCAAGCGGATGTGCATACCGTCCATATCGGCATCGGTAGCGATCACGACATAGTTGTAGCGCAGGTTGTTGATGTCCTCGTCGATGTTCAGGGCAGCCTGCAGCAGCGCAAGCTCCTCGTTCTCATACACATCCTTCTTGGAAGCCTTATAGCTGTTCAGCGGCTTTCCCTTGAGGCTGAACACAGCCTGGTTTATGGTATTGCGGATCTTCTTGATGGAGCCGGAGGCCGAATCGCCCTCGGTGAGGAAAATCATCGAACGGGCGGCGTCTTCACCCTTGTCGTTGAAATGGACTTTGCAGTCGCTCAGCTTCTTGTTGTTGAGGGAAGCCTTCTTGATGCGCTCCTTGGCCTCCTTGCGGATGCCCTGAATGGCCTTGCGTTCCTTTTCGGATGCAAGGATCTTCTGCAGCAGGATGTCGGCCACATCGGGATGGATATGCAGGTAGTTGTCGAGCTCCTTGCTGATGAAATCTCCGACGAAGCGCTGGATGGTGGGGCCGTCCTTCGACATGTTCTTGCTGCCGAGCTGCACCTTGGTCTGGGCCTCGAACTCAGGCTCCTGCACGCGGATGCTTATGGCTCCGATGATGGACTGGCGGGTGTCGGCCGGAGTGAAGTCCTTCTTGTAGAACTCCTTCAGCGTCTTGCCGAGAGCCTCCTTGAAGGCGGCGAGGTGCGTACCTCCGAGGATAGTGTTCTGTCCGTTCACGAAGGAATATATGTTCTCACCGTATTTGAGGCCGTGGGTGATGACCACCTCGATGTCCTGACCGGTGAGATGGATAGGCTCGTAAAGGGGCTGCTCGTCGAGGTTGTCGTTCAGAAGGTCGAGCAGGCCGTTTTCAGATTTGTAGACTTCCTTGTTGAATATGATCTGCAGGCCTACGTTAAGGTACGCGTAGTTCTTGAACATCGTCACGAGGAAATCCGTCTGGAAGGCATAGCCCGGGAAGATCTCGTCGTCAGGCACGAAGCTCACCATCGTACCGTTCTTCTCGCTGGTGTCAGTCTCCTCGCTGTGCTGCAGCTTGCCGCGCTCGAAGACAGCCTTCATGGTGCGGCCGTTGCGGAACGCCTGCACGGTGAAGCTGCTGGAGAGCGCATTGACAGCCTTCAGACCTACACCGTTCAGACCCACGGATTTCTTGAAGACAGCAGTGTCGAACTTGGCGCCCGTATTCAGCTTGCTCACCGCATCCACCACCGACTCCAGCGGAATGCCGCGGCCGTAGTCGCGCACCGTCAGGCAGTTGTCCACCAGGGTGATGTCGATGCGCTTGCCGAAGCCCATCGCGAACTCGTCGATCGAGTTGTCGATGACCTCCTTCGCGAGGACATAGATACCGTCGGTAGGGTCCTTGCCGTCTCCCCTGCGTCCGATATACATCGACAGCCTGCGGCGTATATGCTCCAGGCCGTCAAGGGTGACGACTTTGTCTTTGGTATAACTGTCTTCGAGCTGCTGCTTCAGTAGATCTTCTGCCATATCCGGATTTTGCGACGCAAATATAATCCAAATAAAGCAGAATTTATTAACAGTTTATCTGTTGATAAACTCGGGCAGAACGATGATGAATGCGGCTCCTCCGAGCTCTGATGTACGGTAGAAAATACGGCCCGAACTCTGCTCCACGATGCTTCTGGTGATGGCCAGTCCGAGGCCGGTTCCCGACGTTTTCGTAGTGAAGTTGGGCTTGAAGAGCTTGTTGCGGTTCTCGGGGCTCACGCCGGGGCCGTTGTCCTCGATCGCGACAGAATACTCTCCCCCGCCGGCATAGTCCACGGTTATGCGTACCAGACCGCCCGAAGACTGCTCGACAGCCTGCACGGCATTGCTTATCAGATTGACGAACGCCCTGATTATCTGCTTCTTGCGCACACGCACCATAGGCTGTTCCACATTGCATCGGTAAGTGACCGTGACATCGTCCCTTCCGCTGAACAGAACCACCTGCTCGGAAAGCAGCTCGTCGAGGTTCTCAACAGTCTCGTCCTCGCTGTAGAACTTCGAGAACTGAGAGAACTCGTTGGCGGTCTCGCTGAGGATGTCGATCTGCTCGAGCAGCGAACGGCTGAGCTCTTCGAAGCGGTCTTCCCAGCCGGGTACGTTCTGCTTCTTGAGGCGCATCATATGCTGTATGCTCAGGCGCATCGGCGTCAGAGGGTTCTTGATCTCATGGGCGATCTGACGGGCCATCTCCTTCCACGCCTGCTCGCGCTCAGTCTCGGCAAGCCTACGAGTGCTCTCCTCCAAATCGTCGACCATATTGTTGTAGGCCTGCACCAGCACGCCAAGCTCATCCTTGGTGTTGCGGTAGTTGATATGCTCCTTGCGGATGCCGTCGATGGTCAGGGACTCCATCTTGCCCTTGATCTCGGTCAGAGGCCTCGAGATGGAATTGGCGAACATAAGGCCGATGATCAGGCCCGCTATCAAGATCAGCAGGTAGATATTGACGATGGTAGCCACGGACTGCAGCGCATCTGCCTGCAATTCGGACTGGGTCGATATGTAAGGGATGTTGGCCACCGCCACGAGGGAGCCGTCCACATTGAACAGCGGAGCGTAGATCGAAAGGTATTTGTTGCCCGCTATGGTCTCTTCCGCGATATATCTGGTAGCGTCCTTCTTGACGATATTGTAGAATGCATCGTGGTTCATCCTCGACCCCATTATGAACTGCTCGAACAACTCGGGCTTGGTGGAACGGATCAGGGAGCCGTGGGTGTCATAAAGGTTGATGTCGCTCTGGGTATTGCCGGCCACCCTCTGCATCGCCTCGTACATCTGGTTGATGTTCAGGTCGCTGTACCTGAGTGCATACTGGCAGAATTCAGAGAGCGTCGACTGCACGATGTTCATCTTGCCCTGCATCTGCTCCTCGTTGCTGGCCTTCGACCTGCTGAGAGTGTAGAAAATGGTTCCAACGCCCACGCAGATCAGCGCCGACGCCAGGGAAATGACGATCAGGAAGGTAATCTTGCGCTTGAAGGAGTGAGCAGGCAGATTAAAGAGCGACCTGCGGCGCATCCTGTGCGTGCATATCATATTCAGGGCACAGAAGAGCAGGAACACGTACGACAGGGACACCAGCAACGAGTACAGGGGCGCCACCGCACGAGACAGCACGATTACGTCGTCGTCCGACAGTTTGTTGACGAAATGCGTATAGCCGTTGCCCCTGATAACGTGATATCCCGTGCTGAGATCCTCATAAGGATTCTTCGAAGGATAGATGAAAGCTCCGGACGAAGAAGCAAGCTTGCCGGATGCATACTTGGCATAGGAATACTGTTCAGGTATCGACGTGTTCGGGTTGTCGGACGTCATCATCCCTTCGGGATAGACGAACGTTCCGCTCTGGGCCTTTCGGACTATCTCGATATACAGCCTTGCAGTCTGGTAGGACTGGTAGTTCATATAAGTGAACACGCCTATGTAGACTGTCTTGCCGTAATAGTTGCTCATATAGAAGAACCTCGACGTAGGCGCCAGCTGCACGCCGTAACGGCTGATCTCGTCGCTGTAGAAATCGTAGCAGTCCACCACCTGGGTATACTGGTCGATCAGCAGCTTGCTGTTGCTCTCGCAGGTGGTGACGGCGATATCGTATTTCTGGCTGAAGTTGCTGTAGAGATAGCGTTCAAGTATCCTGCTGCGGATGACGTCGGTGCCGCCGTCAGGCCAGTAGCTCAGCATTCCGATCAGCTGGTCGGACGCTATGGGGTTCTCTATGTTGCGCAGCTGGATTTCCAGCGAAAGGTCGCGTTCCACCGCCATCCTGTTGGTACGGACCATATTGGTCCTGTTCTCCTTGTCCTTGCCGACATTCGCGACAGTAAGCACCGTATAGACAGCCGCGATCGCCGAGTATATGACGATGCCCTTCAGCGTCGTAACCTTGATCTTGTCCTGCCAGCCCAGGATGGTGAGAGTCACCTGGACCATGAACAGCAATGTCAGGAAGAGCAGCGCATAGACCAGATAGCTGATTATCGAATATGCCGACAGCTCGGTGATCCTGTACAGGTCGAGGACGATGCTCGAGTTCTGTATGAGGGAGCGGAAAGTGAAGTGGATATACAGGGCGAAGAGTACCGTGGCCAGGGCGAACGCGCATCCGATAAAAAGCCTTTCCTTGCCGGACAGGGAGAGTATCTTCCTGTACAGAGTGTTCCTCATCAGGAAGACGGCCGCAATCACCAGGATGATGTAGAGATGCGTCGCCAGCATATGGGCGAAGGAATTGAACCATCCGGCATCGGCATAGAGCAGCGGAGATACGAACTTCGAATCGGTGTCCACCTTGCCGAACAGGTACAGCGCATACACGGTCGTCAGCGTCAGCAAGGCCAGCGTCACGATGAACGAAGTCCTGCTGCGCTTGCTGTAATGGTAGTAGAAGACCGCCAGGAGTATCAGCAGCAGCGAAATGAACCTCAGAGTATAGTCACGGTAGATTATCGAAGACGCCGAAGCAGGAACTATGGAGAAGAGAGGGCTGCCGTCGTCACCTCGCACGAACAGGCCGTTGTTCATGTCGAGAGTGGAAGAAGTGAACCCCTTGCCGAAACCGAGAGTAGGATTGACCCTGCTGATGATCTCCATATTGTCGGAAGGATATTCATCCTTGATCCTGATACCGGTGATGATCTTTGTGGGGCCGCTGGTATATGCCCTCACCACATACCACGAAAGGCCGAGGTTGACATAGCTGTCTTTGCCTGTGATGTAGGCCAAAGGCGTGTTGTAGAGGTTGTCGTTGCTCATAAAGTGCAGACGGTACCACAACGGGGCCACATCGACTTCGTCGTTGCTGATGGAGAACTCGTTCACCCAGGACTGCAGGGTGTCCGCATTGTATCGGTAGAGCACCATGTCATCCGGGAATCCCGGCAGTTCGATCCATTCATCCACAGGCATTTCCTGGACCATATGGACGTACCTGTCCATGACTTTCTGCTTCTTGAGCAGATGCCGTTCCACCTTGGCGACCTGCCGCTCATCGTTCTGCTGCGCCACAGGGGCTATGAATGACAGCAGGAATGCCAGCAGAGCTGTCACACCGAGCAAAATCGTAATGTGTCTGGTGTCGGCTTTCATTCGTGGTGGTAAGGTTCTCCTTCGATTATGGTAAACGCCCTGTAAAGCTGTTCCAGGAATATCAGCCTGACCATCTGATGAGAGAAGGTCATCTTGGACAGGGACATCAAAGAATCGGCGCGGTCATACACTTTCTTTCCGAAACCCATGCTGCCTCCTATCACAAAAACCATATTCCTTGAACTGTGAGCGAACTTCTGCTCCAAATGTTGTGCCCAACTGCTCGAAGTGAACTCTTTTCCCCTCTCGTCCAGCAGGATGCACTCGTCCGTCGCCGCCACGTTCTTGAGGATAAGTTCTGCCTCGCGTTCCTTCAGCTGCTCCTTTCCAAGGCTCCTGACGCCTTTCAGGGCAGGTATGGTCACCATTTCGAACTTGCAGTAATGCCCGAGTCTGGCAAGATATATGTCTATGCCTTTGCGCAGATATTCCTCTTCGGTCTTGCCGACAACCACCAATCTTATCGTCATTGCCCGGGCGAATGTTTTAGTTTATGCAAATTTACTATTTATGGCTTGATTTTTGTTAATTTTGCGGCGATGAATTATTAGACAGATGAGAAAAATATTATTTCTTGCAGTGCTTTCTTGTTTAGTTGGACCGGTTGCCACATCGGCTCAGAACCCGACTCTTCTCAAAATGCAGATGCAGCCCAGCCAGGCCGTGCAGAGTCCTTCCGGCAGCCAGCAGAACCAGGCACAGAATTCTACGGATGTCTTTACTTCTATCGGAAAATACATCGAGACAGGCGATGCGGAAAAGCTTTCCGCATGGTTTGCCGACAATCTGGAGCTTGACATCACCGGTTCTGTGAACAGCTGCACCCGCAGCCAGGCCAAGCTCATCATGAAGAATTTCTTCAACAACAACACTCCCAAGAAATTCAGCATCATCCATAAAAGCGGCCGTCCGCCTATGTCATATGCAGTCGGCAGTCTCAGCGCAGGTGCCGAGAAATTCAGGGTCATCATCTATGTACGCACAGATGACGGCAAGAATTCCATCCAGCAGCTCCGCATCGAAAAAGATTAAGCTATGCACCGTTTCCTGTTTACCATAATGCTGGCGGCGGCTTTTGTCACTGCCTGCAAGTCTTCTGCTCCCGATCCCGTGGCTGCAGCCATCGAAGCTGCAGCGATGAAAGACGTCACAGGCGACTATAACTTCCGCATCACCAGCCTTGAAAAGATCGACTCCACGACGTTCCGCACCGAGTTCGAACACCGCAAGGACGTCTTCCGCCTGAAGCAGCAGACCGAAGAAAAGCTGTACTGGAAATACTACGGCGAAAGCAAGCCCAAGACAGCCGAAAGCCACAGGCAGGCCATGGAAAAGGCAAAGGTCAATCTGGACTTGATGGATTACCTCGAAAATGAAATGGCAGACAGGCTTGACAGCGTCGCATACTACGACTACGTCTTTTCCGGCTATTCAGAGACCGGAGAAGGCCGCATCAACTACAACAACGTCTATACTGCCATAACGCCGGATTTCGAAGTGCTGACCATGACCTCCAATCACAGAGACCTGCACAAAGGTACGGGCAGGGTCATCCCCGGCTATGTCGAAGGCGTTTCAGCCGAACTTCTGGAAGAATAGTCCTCCGTCCCGGGAAACCGCCCTTTGCGGGGACGGACGGGCCCCAA
>JAFZBF010000001.1 GCA_017561885.1 Bacteroidales bacterium
AGCCTGGCGAGGATGTTACAATCGCTATGGACTGCGCAGCTTCTGAGTTCTGCTTCGTTGAGGACGGCAAGTTCTTCTATGACTACAAGCAGCTCAAGGACGGCAAGAAGAAAGACCCGCGCGGCCGCAAGCTTTCATCTGACCAGCAGATCAAATATCTGCAGCAGCTCTGCGCAAAATACCCGATCGACTCTATCGAGGATGGCCTCAGCGAGGAAGACTGGGAAGGCTGGGTTAAGCTCACCAAGGCTCTCGGCGACAAGTGCCAGCTCGTGGGCGACGACCTGTTCGTTACCAACGTGAAGTATCTCCGCAAGGGTATCGAGATGGGTGCCGGCAACTCTATCCTTATCAAGGTTAACCAGATCGGTTCGCTGACCGAGACTCTGGATGCTATCGAGATGGCTCACCGTCACGGCTACACTACCGTTACCAGCCACCGTTCAGGCGAAACCGAGGATACCACAATCGCTGACATCGCCGTTGCTACCAACAGCGGTCAGATCAAGACCGGTTCGCTGAGCCGCACCGACCGTATCTGCAAGTACAACCGTCTTATGAAGATCGAGATGGAACTTGGCGACTGTGCAGCTTACGGCTATAAACGCATTAAATAAGCGATTCTTACTGGCAATAAAGAGACCGGCCCATTTGAGTCGGTCTTTTTTTTCCCCATGACAGCAGATGCTTACGGAAAGCAAGGTCTTCGGAAAGCTCACTCGCTCACGCTCGTTCGTACCCTCCTACTGTCTACTTCGTCATCGCTGCGCGATAACTCGTATTCAGCAGGCCACCTCCCTCTTCCCAGGCCGGGGTGGCCATGTTTCCTCAGACCTTCTTTCCTGCGCATCTGCTATTCCTAAGCTGGCAAGATCGCGAGTCGGCAGAATGCCGCAAGCCTTTGCCAGCGGCTGAAAAACTACTTACACTTCGTAATAAACACCTTGAAGAACTCGATCCATTTGTCGTCACCGGCGGCGACGAGCTTTTCGGGATGGAACTGGACGGCGGTGAGGTTTTCGCCTTCGTAGGCCTCGATGATGCCGTCATGGCTGCGCGCGGTGACCTTCAGGCCGGGGGCCAGGTCCTTGACAGCCTGATGGTGAGTGGAATTGACTTCCAGGGAGTCGATGCCGAAGAGGCCGGCGAGTATGCTGCCTTTTTCAACACCTATCTTATGGGTTGTGCCGCCATGGCCCACATTGTCAGCAATCTGATCAGGAATGTCCTGATAGAGAGAACCTCCGAGAACAACGTTCATGAGCTGCTCGCCGCGACATATGGCCAGGATTGGCTTGCGGCTGTCGAGAGCAGCCTGCGCCAGGAAAACATCGCTTACATCCCTTACCGAATCCACGAACACTGTCTCATTGTAGATATCCTCTCCATAAAGCCAGGGCCCCAGGTCCTCCCCTCCCGAGAAGACAATACCGTCAAGCACAGCCAGTACAGCATCAGCCTCTTCCCTGCTGCTGACAGTAGGGATAATGACAGGCACGGCTCCAGCCTTGCTGATGGCCTGAGAATAATTGGTATTCAAAGAAGTTCCCCCAGTCGGCATATAAGAGCCGCTTATGCCTATCAGCGGAGCCTTGTGAGCACAAGCAGCAACAGCCAGCATGGCGAGGAGAAAGATAATGCGTTTCATAATCAGTGTATCAGATTCAAGAACAGGGTAATAACCCCGGTATTAATAATATCCAGAAACATCGCCCCGATGATGGGAACTACGATGAAGGGATTGACAGCATAGCGGTACTTGTAGCAGACTGCCGACATATTTGCCATAGCGTTGGGAGTGGCGCCGAGACCGAAGCCGCAGAGTCCGCTCACCATCACTGCGCTGTCATAGTTCCTGCCCAGCAGAGGAAATGCCACGAACGCAGCATACAGTGCCATGAATGCCACCTGGGCTGCAAGTATCAGCGTAAGCGGCAGGGCCAGCGACGCGAGTTCCCACAGACGCAGGCTCGCCATTGCCATGCCAAGGAAAAGTTGCAGACTGATGTCACCGATAGCCACCACCTCCCCTACGCTCAGCTTTTCCGCACTTTTCGGGAACAGACCGAATACATTCCTCAGAATGCAGGCAGCCAGCAGCGCACCGAAATAAGTGGGAAAAGTCACTCCGGTAAGAGCCAGAAGTTTGCTGACTCCGGAGCCCAGAGCCATCGCAATGATCAAAATGCAGGCTCCTTTGAGATATTCCACGGAAGATGTATGGGAAACCTTGTCAGATTCAGCCACAGGCATAACTTCGTCAGATGCAGACGTATCGCAGAGATGATGACGCCGGATGAGCGACTCTCCTAGCGGCCCGCCGAGCAGAGAGCCTGCCACAAGGCCGAAAGTTGCAGCCGCCATCGTGATGGAACCGGCACCGTGGAGACCCATCTGCTCCAGCAGCGGCGCAAAGCCGCCCGAAGTGCCGTGCCCGCCGCTCATCGGAATGGAACCTGCGGCCATACCGACAAGGGGGCTGACTCCCAGTCCTTTTGCAATACCCAGCGAGATAAGGTTCTGTGCAACTATGAGTACGGCTACCAGCACAGTCAGCACAACCAGAGGTTTACCGCCCTTGCGGATTTCCTTCATGTCGCACTGAAAACCCACCGAAGTGAAGAACATCATCATACAGAGATCCTTCACCGTCCCGTCGAACTTACATTCGGTTCCAGAGAAGATGTACAGCAGCAATGTCAGCAAAGAAATCAACAGGCCCCCGGACACCGGCGCCGGAATGCAGAAGCGTTTCAGGAAGGCAATCTTGCGTGTGAAGAACATACCCAGAAGCAGGGCAACAGCGCCCACTCCCGCACTCGCATACATATCCAGAACTATAGACATCCTACAAAAACAAAAGAGGAACTTTCAAATTTAATGAAAATTCCTCTTTTGTACCCCGTAGTGGAATCGAACCACTATTTAAAGTTTAGGAAACTTCCGTTCTATCCGTTGAACTAACAGGGCTCGATTCAGTCTGCGGACTGATTCTCGTCAGCAATTACGAATTCTTGACGATGATCTGACGGCCACGATAGTAACCGCACTCAGGGCAGACGTGATGGAACATAACAGTAGCGCCGCAATTTGAGCAGGTCGTCATAGTAGGGACAACAGCTACGTCATGTGTTCTTCTTTTGTCTCTGCGCTGTTTAGAGACTTTACGTTTAGGATGTGCCATTATTAATGTTTTTTATTTGTTTTGTTCAATAAATCCTTCAAACCGCTGAAAGGTGCATTCTTTTCGGGCTTCTCTGTCGCTTCGAGCTCTTTGAGGCGAGCCATCATCTCGGGGTTGCACTGCCCGTCAGGATGGACCTTTACAATCGGTATACTGAGGCAGATGAAGTCATAGACCGTCTGTCCGAGGTCTAGCTCCGTCTGGTCTTCGGGGAGAATAAGGACATTGTCGTCTTCCTCATCCACTGTCTCCGGATCGCTGTCGAAACGGACCACGAGCAGCTGCTCCTGATTCACTTCTATCGGCAGCGGGTCCAGACATCTGTCACACTCGACGACAACGGTTCCCTTGATCTTGCAAAGAACTTCAATCCAGCTCCCTTTCTTCTCCTCGTCCACGTGCACATCGCAGTCTGTGTCAAGCACGAAATCATTGCCGAACTCCTCGAGAAAACCTTTATCAACCTTAAAATCAAAACTCTGAGAGCCCTTGACTGTATTCTTTACGGGTATGATCATCGTGCTCATCTCGCAACTCCATGCAAAGTGGGCTGCAAATATAGTAAAATTTTTGAATTATCTACTCTTGAGCGCGTTTTCTTGCCAAAGCATCGAGAAGTATCTTGCGGATACGCATCGATTTGGGTGTAATCTCCACAAGCTCATCCTCCTGGATGTACTCCAGAGCCTCTTCAAGGCTGAACTTCACTGGAGGAGGAAGCATCACTTTCTCATCAGTGCCGGCGGCGCGGACGTTGGTAAGCTTCTTTGTCTTGCAGACATTCACCACAAGGTCCCTCTCGCGGGTGTGTTCGCCGATTACCTGTCCCATATAGACCTGCTCTCCCGGATCGATGAAGAAACGGCCGCGGTCCTGCAGTTTGTCCATAGCATAGGCCACTGCTTCTCCGGTCTCTGCAGCCACGAGCGATCCGTTGACACGTTTCTCGATGTCTCCCTTATAAGGCTCGTAGTCTTTGAACCTGTGAGCGATGATGGCCTCACCCTGGCTGGCTGTCAGCAGGTTGCTGCGCAGTCCCATAAGGCCTCGGCTCGGAATGTTGAAATCCAGATGGGTACGTCCGTCGTGCGACTCCATACGGATCAGCGCACCCTTGCGGCGGGTCGCCATCTCGATGGCTTTGCCCACGAACTCGTCAGGGACTTCGATGGTCAGGTCCTCGATAGGTTCACAGCGCTGCCCGTTGATGGTCTTGTCAAGTACCTTGGGCTGTCCTACCTGCAGTTCGAAGCCCTCGCGGCGCATAGTCTCGATTAGGATCGACAGATGCAGCACGCCACGGCCATAGACAATGAACGAATCGGTGCCCACACCAGGCTTCACCCTGAGCGCCAGGTTCTTCTCAAGTTCACGCTCGAGACGCTCCTTGATGTGGCGCGAAGTGACGAACTTGCCCTCCTGGCCAAAGAACGGAGAATCGTTTATGGTGAAGAGCATACTCATCGTAGGCTCGTCGATGCTGATAGGTTTCAGAGCCTCCGGATTCTCGTAATCGGCTATAGTGTCGCCGATTTCGAATCCTTCGATTCCCACCACGGCGCAGATATCGCCGCACTGTACCTCCGGAACCTTCTTCTTTTCAAGACCTTCAAACACCATCAGGTCCTTGACCTTCTGCTTCTCCACGATGTCATAGCGCTTGCACAGCGAAATGTTCATTCCGGACTTCAGGACACCCCTGGTGATGCGGCCTATCGCGATACGGCCGACGTAGGGAGAATATTCCAGAGATGATATCAGCAGCTGCACGGTGCCGTCGACCTGCTCGGGAGCAGGAATCTCCTCGAGGATGACATCCAGCAGCGCGGTGATGTCAGTGGTCGGCTTGCGCCAGTCGAGCGACATCCAGCCTTGCTTGGCACTTCCGAACACGGTGCGGAAATCAAGCTGTTCCTCAGTGGCGTTAAGCTGGCACATAAGGTCGAACACCTGCTCGTTCACTTCGTCAGGACGGCAGTTGGGTTTGTCGACCTTGTTGATCACTACAATCGGCTTCTTGCCCATCTCGATGGCCTTCTGCAGCACGAAGCGGGTCTGAGGCATAGTACCTTCGAAGGCGTCCACAAGAAGCAGCACTCCGTCAGCCATGTTCAGCACCCTCTCCACTTCGCCACCGAAGTCAGCGTGGCCCGGAGTGTCGATGATGTTGATCTTGGTGTTCTTGTACGGCACTGATACGTTCTTGGCGAGGATGGTGATGCCCCTCTCCCTCTCCAGGTCGTTGTTGTCGAGGATAAGTGTGCCCAGCTTCTCTGCGTCACGCAGGATCTTGCTCTGCTGTATCATCTTGTCAACCAGGGTGGTCTTTCCGTGGTCGACGTGGGCGATGATTGCTATATTTCTAATGTCTTGCATAGGGCGGCAAAATTATATAATTTTGGAGCAATTGAAAAAATAATTGAACAGCACTATGAACCCGATTCTCGTACGTCCTGCAGATATGGAACGCATTACCACCGCGGCCCTGGCAGAAAAATACATCGAAGAACAGATTTCTTTACTTAGAGAACAGATCGGAGACAAGAAAGTCCTTCTTGCACTCTCAGGAGGCGTTGACTCTTCAGTCGTGGCAGCCCTGCTCATCAAGGCAGTCGGCCGTCAGCTCGTATGCGTGCACGTCAATCACGGCTTGCTGCGCAAAGGCGAGCCCGAGCAGGTCATCAAAGTCTTCCGCGACGAGATGAACGCCGACCTGGTTTACGTTGACGCCGTCGACCGTTTCCTCGACAAGCTGGCAGGAGTCACCGATCCCGAGCAGAAACGCAAGATCATCGGCAAGGAGTTCATCGACGTATTCGCCGAGGAAGCCCGCAAGCTGGACGGAATCGAGTTCCTGGCCCAGGGCACCATATGGCCCGACATACTTGAGTCAGAAGCAGGCATCAAGGCGCACCACAACGCAGGCGGCCTGCCGGAGGATATGAAATTCGAGCTGGTAGAGCCCGTCCGCATCCTCTTCAAGGACGAAGTCCGCATGGTCGGCAAGGCACTCGGTCTTCCGGACAATATGGTGTTCCGCCAGCCATTCCCCGGCCCCGGCCTCGGAGTCCGCTGCCCCGGTGCCATCACCCGCGACCGTCTGGAAGCCGTCCGCGAATCCGACGCAATCCTGCGCGAGGAATTCGCAAAGAACGGCCTTGAGGGCAAGGTATGGCAGTATTTCACCGTAGTTCCTGATTTCAAGTCGACCGGCATAAAGAACGGCAAGCGCACCTTCGACTGGCCTTGCATCATCCGCGCCATCAACACCACCGACGTGATGGAAGTCACCGTCGAGCATCTCTCAAACGAGCTGATTGACCATCTGGTGAAGCGTATCACCACCGAAGTGCCGGGCATCAACCGCGTACTTTTCGACTACACTCCCAAACCACCGGCAACTGTGGAATACGAATAACTAACCCAGCACGTAGTCTATCACGGCCCGGTTGGCCGCGTCAATCTTGTCCGTGCTGTAGCGGATATAGATTCCCGTGATATGGGCGCCGTGACGGTGCCCCAGGGCTTCGCTTATCGTGTCTTTGGGGATATCCAGGTCTACCGCATAATTAGCCCAGGAGTATCTTGCCCAATAGAGCGTCAGGCCTTCAGACACTGTCGAAAGGAAATTGTTGCAGTTCTGCTCGAAGCATTTGTATTTCTCCGCGAAATTCAGCAGCAGCCTGCTGCCGGCATAACGATCAATTATGGCCTGGGCTTCAGGCTCGATCTTGATCGTGTAGTTCTTGCCGGTTTTCGAGCGTTTGTACTGGATGCGTCCGTTTACTACATTTTCCTTTGTCAGCTTTTTCAAATCTGTCGGATTGATGCCGATAAGCAGGAAGGATAACACGAAAGCATCTCTGTACATAGCCTGACGGCCTTTCAGTTTCATTTCCATCAGCCGGCGCATA
>JAFZBF010000046.1 GCA_017561885.1 Bacteroidales bacterium
CATCGTTGTCGCTGTTGTACCTGGCCTTGAGGTAGTTGTAGTAACTCTCGGAGAAACGGTACAGGACCAGCTGGTACTTGTAGTGATGCTCGGTCCAGCCATGATAGGCGCCTCCGGTGTAATCCGTTCGCCCGGGCTGCTCATTGCAGCGCGAGGCGAAGGTCATATGCCGGCGGCCGTCCTTCGAAGAGGAGTTGGGTGCGTCGCTCCATATCTGCACGCGCCTTGAAGAATCAAAACGATCGGAAGGATAATTATAATACATCGGCATCGCAGTTATGGGATTTTCTCTCCCAGCTGACAGACCGTCCATTTCGGTCATTGCACAGGGAGGAAGATATCCGGTACGAGTGGAATGCGTGACCTCGCCCCAATGCTTCTCTCCGGTCTCGGGGTCATTGTCTTCCCACTGGCTGGTCTCTTCGATGTACTGGCAGACAACGGCTCCGTAATAGCCGCCGTCTCCCGGATCATCATACTCGATATCGACGAACAAGGTATTGATCCTGTCAGTTTTCTCGACGATCCAAGTTTTCCAGGAGTACGAAGGGAAAGGGTCCGGCACTTCGCAGGAAGCGCCTACAGTCCCGACACCGTGCACGGTAGCACTGGCCTCGACCACATCACCTGATTTGAAAACATGATCTGTCACGTAGCATTGGAGCCTGTCCGCGATCGAGCGTCTGTTCTTTTCCAAAGTCAGTGGCTGGCCGTTGACCCGGACCTCTACGCTCTCTCCAGCAGTCAGGACCGGATTGGTTTTACCGGCCAGAGGGGTGGTAGCCTGAACGAAGAAGAAGGTGGAATCGTAATCGTTAGAAGGAATGAACGTCATCCAGATAGTGCTGTCCCCCACCTGACCGGAAATATCGAAACTCCGCTCACAGCCGCACAGGGCAGCAAGGGCAAGGATTGTTATCAATAATCTTCTCATGGCTCAGAATTTCAAGGTATAACTGAAAGTGGGGATGATCGGGATCAAGCCGTATGACCTGCCCACATATTCTCCGTCATCTATTTCCACATCAGCATAGACGGTATTCATACGGCAATAGGCATTGTAGATGCTGAAGTTCCAGGTTCGTATCTTGCCGTCACTGCGATGCTTTATGAAGTTCATTCCAACGTCCAGACGGTGATAGTCGGGGAGCTTGATGTTATTGGGGCCGGTATATACCCGGTCATAGTAATGGAACAGACTTCCGTCACGCTGCACGGTCGTACCCCGGTATTTCCCTTGAGAGCCGACCGTCATACGGTTGCCGGAATGATATACCCATCCGCCGTAGATCTCGAAGCGTTTGCTGAACTTGTGCGTGGCAGTGATGTTGAACTTGTGGCGGTTGTCGTTGCGGTCCCGGTACCAGCGGTCGCTGAACTCGGGGAAGAAACGCTCCGACCACGACAGCGTGTAAGCCACGTCCACGGCGGTCTTATCGTTCTCCCAGCCGAAGGCTACCTCAGCACCGTAGGCGCGTCCCCTACCTTCGCTGAAAGCTGACTCCCAGCGGTCCACGGGAGGGTACAGCGCTGCCGGGCCGGAGTACTCATAGATGTGCTCCATAGTCTTCCAGAATCCTTCGACGTCCAGATGCATGCCATGTGGCAAGCGCGTATATACGCCCGCTGCCGCCTGCTGCGAGTGCATCGGACGGATGTCGGACGTCGTCGGCAGCCAGAGATAGGACGGCAGATCCACGTAAGTGGTCTGCAACCTGTGCTCGAACTGGTTCATCAGGGTGTATGACGCCTTCAGCGCGACAGCGTCCGAAGCGTCGTATCGCAGCGCAATGCGCGGCTCGGGCAACGCATAGGCTTTTCCCTTCACGAGGAAAACTGCTGCGCGTACGCCGGCATTCGCCGTCAGGCCAGGCAGCAGCGTCATCTCATCCTCGATATATACCGACGGCTCCTCACCACTGTAACGGCTGCCTGCGGACCAGTTGGATGCCTCCTCCGTTGTCTTGCCCAATTCCATCCATTGATGAAGTGACCTTTCAGGCAGGTAGATATGATGCTCGAACGAGGCTCCGAACCGGATATGATGCCATGGGAACGGCTCCCAGTCGAAGTCCGCTCCAAGCCTGATTCCATGAATGCCGGAAAAGTCGGACTCTTCAGTGCAGGAGTAGTTGTCCATGCCGTCGCCCCAGCTCCAAAAACGCGCCCCATACTTCACCTTGGACAGATTGAAAGAATAATACATTCCCATACGGGAAGCCAGTCTGTCAGAGAATGTATGGTTCCAGATAAACCCTGCGGTGGTCGATCCCCAGGCCAATACTCCGTCGAGGTTGTCATAGCCGGTATGCAGGACTGCCCCCGTCGTATTGTCAGTGTCCCGGACAAGCTGGTCGTCTCCTACCCTCAGCCGGTCCATGCCGTTGAACAATCGCAGTCGAAGCACATCCCGGTTTGAGAGATGGTGGGTTATACCGAGGTTCAGGTCCCAGAAAGCATAGTGTCCGCGGACCTTGTCCCCTCTTGCACTGTTCTGACTGTTTACATATGCGATGGCAGGTATGGTAATGGTATCCATCCATGTTCGCCGCAGGCCGAACTGGAACGAAGTCTTGCCCCGCACCAGC
>JAFZBF010000006.1 GCA_017561885.1 Bacteroidales bacterium
GGACGCGGACAGGAGACGCCCGGCGAGGACCCCTACCTGAACGGTGTCATGGGAGTCCAGACCGTCAAGGGAATGCAGGGCAACGACAAGAAATACTTCAAGCTGCACGCCTGCGCCAAGCACTATGCTGTGCACAGCGGTCCCGAGGCCGACCGTCACCGCTTCAACGCCAGCGTTTCGATGCGCGACCTCTGGGAGACCTACCTTCCCGCTTTCCGCTCTATAGTCGAGGAAGCAAACGTTCAGGAAGTGATGTGCGCTTACCAGCGCTACGAAGGTGAACCCTGCTGCGGCAGTGACCGTCTGCTTCAGGAAATCCTCCGCGAGAAATGGGGCTTCAGCGGCATCGTGGTTTCTGACTGCGGCGCCATCGGAGACTTCTACAATCCCCGCAACCACGGCACACATCCCGATGCTGCCACAGCTTCTGCAGATGCAGTCCTTTCCGGCACCGACGTGGAATGCGGTACGAGCTACAGGTCGCTCGTCGACGCAATGGACAGAGGTCTTATCACCGAAGCTGACATCGACGTAAACCTGCGCCGCATCCTCGAGGCACGCATCAAGCTGGGAATGTTCGACCCGGCCGAAAAACTTCCCTGGGCCAACCTGGGCGAGGCAGACCTGAGCAGCGCGGCACACACCGCCCTTGCAGCAAAGGCCGCCCACGAAGCCATCGTGCTTCTCAAGAATGAGAACAACATACTCCCCCTGAAAAAGAGCGGCACTATAGCAGTCGTAGGCCCGAATGCTGACGACGCCCGCGTAATCCTCGGCAACTACAACGGATATCCCACTGCAGCCAACACCCAGACCATCCTGGATGCCATACGCGCTGCAGCTCCCTCGGCCAATATCATCTATGAGCGCGCCTGCGACCTCGTGGAGCCCGCTATCACCACACATTTCATCGAGCGTATGAACGGCGGCAAAGGTCTGCACGCTGAGTATTTCAACGGCACCGAGTTCGGCGGCGGAGTTGTCGCAACGGTGGATTATGACGAGCCGCTGACTCTCAACACCACCTCTCCCGCCCTCGCACACGAAGACTGTGCATGGACCGAAGGCCTCAACCTGACCGACTTCTCAGCCCGCTACAGCGGCAGCTTCACTGCCGACTACACCGGCGATATGATTTATTCAGTACGCGGCAGCGGCAGCTATACATTCAAGGTGAACGGCAAGACCATCGCCGAGCAGGCCGGCTCACCCGCTGGCCGTTTCGGTGGTTTCGGAGGCGGCTTCGGCGGCTTCGGACGCGGCTTTGCCCCCACCACCTTCCCTGTCGTAGCAGGCCAGACCTATGATGTCAGCATCGAACTCACACAGCCGCAGGCAAGGTCGGCATCGTTCAACTTCGACCTCTACAGCCGTCGTCCCGTCGACCTTCAGGCTGTGGCAGAGCGTGTAAGGAATGCAGACGTAATCGTGATGATAGGCGGTATCTCACAGAACCAGGAAGGTGAAGGCCGTGACCGCACCAGCATCGAGTTGCCCGAGATCCAGAAAGAGCTGCTTGCGGCCATGGACGCTACCGGCAAACCCGTAGTACTCGTGAACGTATCAGGTTCAGCGATTGCATTCGGCAGCGTTGAGAACCAGTATGACGCCCTCGTACAGGCGTGGTACGGCGGCCAGGCCTGCGGACAGGCAGTGGCTGACGTAATCTTCGGCGACTACAACCCTGCCGGACGACTGCCCGTCACCTTCTATGCCTCTGACGACCAGCTGCCCGACTTCACCGACTACTCTATGGAAGGCCGCACTTACCGTTACTTCCGCGGCGAGCCGCTCTACGCCTTCGGTTACGGTCTGAGCTATACCAGCTTCAGCTACGGCAAGGCCAAGGTCAGCGGCAAGCCCGCAAAGATGACCCTCACCGTGCCCGTCACCAACACCGGCGCCCGTGACGGCGAAGAAGTGGTTCAGGTATATGTCAAGTCTCTCGACGATCCCGACGCTCCTATAAAGTCCCTCAAGGGCTTCGCACGCGTCAAGATCGCTGCCGGCCAGACAGCCGACGTGACAGTCGAGCTCGGCCGCGGAGCTTTCGAGTACTATGACGCCTCAATCGACGAACTCTCGATAAAACCAGGCCGCTACCAGCTGCTCTACGGCGGTTCTTCACGCGACGCTGACCTTCAGGCAGTGGAGGTAAGCATCTGATGACAAGCTGGCAGCGTTTTTGATAATTCGAACAAAACGGCCATCTTTGTGATAATGAAAAAGATAATTCTCCTTTTCTCCTGTCTGCTTCTGGGCTGCATCACACTTGCCGCCCAGAGCGTCACATGGAGTGCCAGGTCTTCCAAGATTCAGAACGGTCTCTATTCAGTAGAGATTACTGCCGTCATCCCGTCAGGCTGGCACATCTACGACCTTGAAGACTACGACGGAGGTCCGAACCCCACCGTCCTTACGTTCAATCTTCCCAAAGGCGCCGAAGCTGTCGGCGAACTGAGCGTTTCGAAGGAACCTGTCAAGTATTACGACGACATCTTCGAGATGGAGATCGGATATTGGGACGGAACAGTAACCTTCACGCAGCAGGTGGCATACAAGGGGAAATCCGCAAAGGCAAGTGTCGACGCCGAGTGGATGATGTGCAACGACACGTCGTGTTCTCCCCCTCAGGAAGAACAGATCAAAGTGACCTTAGGCAGCGGCGAGGCTGCCTTATCCTCCCAGGCTGCGCCTCTTTCCTCGTCGTCGCCCAGGAGTCTCTGGGCGTTGATCATAGAGGCGATCCTCTGGGGATTCGCCGCTCTGCTGACACCTTGCGTGTTCCCGATGGTCCCGATGACCGTCTCATTCTTCCTCAAAGGCTCTGAAAACAAGGCCCGCGGCAAGTTCCGCGCACTGATGTACGGGCTGTTCATAGTGGCGCTGTACACCGTGCCCATCGCTGCGATCATAATTATCACACGTCTGGTCGGCGGAGATGCCGTTACTGCCGACATATTCAACTGGCTGGCTACGCACTGGATTCCGAACATCCTGTTCTTCATAGTGTTCATGGTGTTCGCCGCATCTTTCTTCGGTGCTTTCGAGATTGTCCTGCCAAGCAAGCTGGTAAACAGTTCAGACGCACAGTCGGACAAGAGAAAGGGACTTGGCGGAGTGTTCTTCCTCGCCCTGACTCTGGTGCTCGTTTCGTTCTCCTGCACCGGTCCCATCGTGGGTTCCGTCCTGATAAAGTCCACATCCGGCGAGTTCTGGACTCCGATCATCACGATGTTCGCATTCTCGCTGGCCTTTGCCCTGCCGTTCGCCCTGCTGGCTCTCTTCCCGAGCCTGATGCAGAAGCTTCCCAAGAGCGGCGGCTGGCTGAACTCCGTGAAGGTAGTACTGGGATTCATCGAGGTCGCCCTAGGCTTCAAGTTCCTGTCGGTTGCCGACCAGGTATACCACTGGGGCATCCTCGACCGGGAAGTTTATCTTGCAATATGGATTGTTTGCTTCACCCTGCTCGGTTTCTACCTGCTCGGCAAGCTGAAGTTCAAATATGACTCCGAGCTGAAGTACATATCGGTGGGCAGGCTGGCCCTCGCTATCGCCGACTTCGCTTTCGTAGTGTATATGATTCCCGGAATGTGGGGAGCTCCGCTCAAGGCCCTGTCTGGTTATCTGCCTCCTATGCAGACACAGGACTTCGTGCTCGGCCGCTATGCCCCTGAAGGCAATGACACTGCAGAACGTACTTATCAGGCCGGAGAGAGGAAATACAGCGACTTCCTCACCCTGCCGCTCGAGCTCGACGGCTATTTTGATCTGGAGGAGGCCAAGGCTGCCGCAGAAGAAAGCGGCAAGCCCATCTTCCTGGACTTCACCGGCCACGGCTGCGTGAACTGCCGAGAGATGGAAGCCCGTGTATGGAGTGATGAACGTGTGCTCAACCTGCTCAGGAACGAATTCGTAATCTGCGCCCTCTATACTGACGACAAGAAGGTGGTGGACGAGGCCGACTGGGTGATCACTCCCGCCGGCAAGGTTCTCAAGACCCTCGGCAAAATCAATTCCCACTACGCCCTGACAGAATTCGGCGTCAACGCCCAGCCTTACTATGTCCTCATGACTCCGGACGGACAGCCCATTTCAGAACGCGGCTACGACCTCTCCGCCGAGCGCTTCGCCGCCTGGCTGGAAAGTGCGCTATAAATTTGGACACATTCTGCGACTGAATGCCGCAAGGCAACATTGTGCCCCACTTTGCCGGGCCGGCCTTTTTGCCCGGCAAAGAAGGGGGTCTGGAGGGGCGCGGGCGTAAGCCCGTCGGTTGCCCTAGGCATTGCAGTCGCAGTACGTGTGCGATTTATATATCAGCATAATCTTCGAATGCCGCGACAGCCTGCGGCGTACCCATATCTTTCAGTTTGAAACCTTCGGGAACTGCGGAACGGATGCAATGGTCGAAACTCATTGCAAGATAGAAGTCGATGACGGAGAATCTGGCGGGCCATTTTTCCATAAGGTCGAAAACCTCCGGACTTATCAGATGAATGCCGGAAAAGGCCAGCTCACGGGCCACAAGTTCAGGTCTGGCAGCAGCAGGGCCCTTCACTTCGGAAGTCTTAAGATTTATCCAGCCGCAGAGGCAGTCCTCAGCATCGAACAGCAGCTTGCGGCTCGACGGCCGGTCGCTGACAACCAGCCTTGCAAGAGCGCCGGCCAGTCCTTCCTCCACGAAACTGCGGATATCCAGATTGGACACTATGTCCACATTGTGCACCAGGAAGGGCTCGTCGCCCAGCAGGTCGCGGGCCGCGGCAATGGCTCCGCCCGTATCCAGCAGCAGCGAACGCTCGTCGCTTATGGACACATTGCAGCCGAAGTTGTCATGCTCAGCCAGAAAATCCACGATCTGATCGGCAAAATGGTGGACGTTCACAACGAAGTCCGTAAATCCCGCAGCCTTGAGCGTATCGAAAGTACGCTCCAGCATAGTCTTTCCCGCCACCTCGACCAGCGCCTTCGGCCTGTCGAACGTCAGCGGTCTCAGTCTGGTGCCGAGTCCCGCGGCGAAAATGAAAGCTTTCATCGCACTGTTCCCTCCATATGACCCGGAAGCCTGAGGTGCCTTTCGACAACCTTTATCTCAGGAAACATCCCGGCAAGATGCCCGGCCAGGGCGTGGGCACAGTAGACAGAACGGTGCTGGCCCCCGGTGCATCCGAACGAGAACATCAGATGGCTGAAGCCGCGCTCGATGTATCTGGCCACGTGTTTCTCTGCCACCGGGTAGATGTGCGACAGATACTCGGCCGCGCCCCCGTCATTCTCGATAAACTCGATGACATCAGCGTCAAGGCCTGTAGAATGGTCATATCTCGCATATCTGCCCGGATTGTTCAGTCCACGGACATCGAAGACATAGCCACCTCCGTTGCCGCTGTAA
Source organism: Bacteroidales bacterium (assembly GCA_017561885.1). Taxonomy (GTDB): domain Bacteria; phylum Bacteroidota; class Bacteroidia; order Bacteroidales; family UBA932; genus Equibacterium. Next base: position 5,396 of record JAFZBF010000006.1, read on the forward strand.
TCTTTGGGCAAGCCTTTCTTGAATGAGAAACTGCATACCTCGACGGTCAGAACGTTTTCTTCCAGCTGAGGAACATTCATCAGCTCAGGATCAGCAGCAAGAGCGCGGGCCATCCTGTATATATATGGATAATCTTCTTTCAGGCCGGCGGCAAGTTCCTTAAGATTCCTGATTGCCGCAGGGATGCTCTGCAGGAAATGCCCCTTGCCCTCGTGCAGCCCGCGGAAACCGTAAGCCCCGAGAACCTGCAGGGTGCGGAAAAGGGCGAAGTGCCGCAATTCCTGTCGGAATGCCTCCCTGTCAACATCCTTGTATGCCTGAAGGGCGTCGATATAGACATCAGTCAGCGCCTCCTTGAGCGAAGCGGGATAGTTCATCCTGGCCTGCCACAGAAAAGACACCAGGTCATAATGGGCAGGTCCCCTCCGGGCTCCCTGGAAGTCTATGAAATACGGCGTGCCGTCCTTTATCATCACGTTGCGGCTCTGGAAGTCGCGGTACATGAAGCAGTCGCAAGGAACTTCCAGCAACTTTTCCGCAAGAGCGTCGAAATCGTCCTGCAATGCCGGCTCGTCAATCTCGAACTTGGTCAGCTTGAGGAAGCAATATTTGAAATACGAAAGGTCCCATCCTACCATCCTGCGGTCAAAACACTCGGAAGGATAGCATACACTCCAGTCCATACCGCGAGCGCCCTTGTACTGGATGTCGGCAAGAGTGCTTATGACATCCGCCAGCAAAGCCCTGGCAGCCGCAGTATATCTTCCGGAACGGCATTCCGCAGTCAGTATCTTTGCCAGCGAAATGTCCCCGAGATCCTGCTGCAGATAGCACATCCCGTTACTGGAAGCATACAGGATTGCAGGCACGTTCAGGCCCAAGGCTGCAAGATGTCGGGACATATACAGGAAAGCCTTGTTTTCGGCCTTTACCGTGCCGACCGTGGCCACGGCGCTCCCGGCCGGGGAGCTGAGGCGGACATATCTGCGGTTGCTGCCGCTTCCGGCATTGACTCTGGAAACAGTATCAGGAGAGCAGCCGAAAATACCCTTGTAGGCCTCTGCCAGTTCAGACATATAATGTTGTTTGTCCATTGTCATTCCATCCTCAATGTTTTAGCCGGATCGACTTTCGCGATGAAAGTCGAGGTAAGTTTCAGAATCAGCATAATCACTGCGACAGATATTGCATCGATCAGCAATATGAGCCAGATATCTATCTCGATAGGCACGTAAGACACGAAATAGCTCACCGGATCCAGCTTTACTATATGCAGCCACTTCTGGAGCAGACAGACTGCCAGAGCGGCGATATTGCCCCACAGCAGCCCCTTCCCCACTATGTTCAAGGCCACGTTGCGGAAGACTCTCGATACTGAAGCCGATGTCATCCCGAGCGCCTTCAGCAGACCTATCGAGGATATGTTCTCGAACAGGATGATGAGAAGAGTGGATATCATATTGAATCCGGCCACCGCCATCATCAGTATAAGAATCGTCACCACGTTGTAGTCCAGCAGGTTCAGCCAGTCGAACAAGTTGGAGAAAATCCGTTTCACGCTGAGCAGGAACACCGAAGGATCGTCGTCAGCCAGATTGGAGAACACATATTCTTCGAGTTCCGAATAGCACAGGTCGATATTGGCCCGCTTGTCAAGGACAACTTCCATCGCAGACACTTCATCCTTTTCCCAGCCGTTGACAGTCTGGCAGTGGCGTATGTCAGCCACTATCATGGCATTGTCGATCTCTTCGAGTTGTGCGTCGTAGATTCCGCATATCTTGAAATTGCGGAAATTCACTTTATCCTTGATGAAAAAAGCCGGCACTGTGCTTCCGACCTCATAGCCCATCTTGTCAGCAATGCGTCTGGACACCATTATCTCGCTGGATGGCCTGTCTCCGCTGTAATCCGGCAGTTCACCCGCATCAAGGCAGGACCTGAAGAAACTGAAATCATAAAGGCTGTCCACGCCCTTGAAATAACTGCCCAGCAGTTCATCCCCTTCCCGGACCAGGCCTGAGGCATAAGCCACCCGCTGGATATTCTTGACATAGGCTTTCGAGAGCATACCGTCCAGAATCGAAATGCTGTCCTTGAACGGGTACTGGTCGTTCAGAGGAGACTGTCCGGGAGCCACGAGGGCAAGATCGCCCATATATCCTGAAGTCTTGAAACGGATCTCGCTCCTGAATCCCCTGACGACACAGAGTGCCACTATTATGACAAAAATGCTCACAGCTACGGATACCAGTCCGATACGGGTGCTCATCGAGCTGATTCTCTCCCCGCCGTCAGACTTGTTCCTGATCCCGGATGCTATGAACTTATATACACTCATTTCTGCAATTCGCTGTACTGACGGTATCTGTACAATATTTCATCAACATAGCTGATAGTCTGCCCGCCGACAAAAGTCTGGTGGCTTGACAGGGACAAGGCGACCTGGTCCCAGTCGTTCGGGTTGTATCCGGCTTCCGCGGCATGTTCGCGGCACTGTTCTATCCTGCCTTCGCCTGCATTGTAAGCCGCAAGTGCAAATTTAATGACATTGAGGGAGTCCATACCTTCTTCCCTGTACATTCTCATCAGATACTGCAGATGCAGCGTTCCGGCCTTGATGTTCAGTTCCGGATCATAGACATCGTCCACACCATAGTGGGCGGCAGTCGTCGGTTTGATCTGCATCAATCCGTGAGCCGAACCCGACTGAGTACCCATATAGTATCTGGACTCCTGATAGGCCAGCGCAGACACGAGAATCCAGTCAAGTCCCGAGAAAGAACTGTACTTCTTGATGATATCATCATATGGCGACAGCGAACGGGAACCCGTGCCCGCAATATTCTCGATCTGATATGAACGGAAGAAACGGTTGGTCATACGGGAATAAGTCCTGGAATCCTTGAATGAGTTAAGCCAGAAATTGAATGAATTCAGAAGAGGCGCATCATCCAGCCCGACCGCCGCACAGATATTCCCCCTGAGCGGCACAGTCAGAAGCACCCGGTCCTCATACTGCCTGACAGAAACGGAATCATCGTCATAGTCAAAGACTATCAGGTCGATATCCCCACGTGACAGACTGTCCCATACGGATTTGTCAGCATATCTTGCAAAAGAGATATCCTTGCCGGTATCATCGGCGAAATAGTTCAGCAATTCATAGCTGAATCCTACGTCACGGCTGCTGAGGGAAGCTATGCTGCTCCTGATAGCAATACAGCACCTCAGATTATCGTCCCGTTCTATGACCGACGGCTCCTGTTCCTTGAAATGAGACTGCACTGCGACATATATCACACATAGCAATATAAGCGCGGTGATGAACCTGAACGCCGATGACTTTAGCAGACTCATCTATTTTACGTAAAACGGCCAGGAGATGCCGAATTTGAAAGCCGTCGCCGGACGGATATAGTTGGCAGCGCTGAAGTGTCCCCTTTCGGGCCAGGCACTGAAAGCATCAGTATATTTCACGAAAATGCTCGCAGTCTTCCACTGCGCGTTCACGAACAGGTCGATATAGGGATTGTTTCCCCATTCGTAAGTGCGCTGATTATAGAACACACCGAGATCCGGACTGTAGCTCTGGATGAAGTATTTGGTATAGAATATGGCGTTTGCTCCGATCTGTACATCCAGCACGTTCTTCACTATAGGGAACTGGACATAATATCTCAGGTTGGCGGTCAGTTTGGGAAGAGGAAGGACCTTGTCGTCGGAAGTCATCTGATAGACGACCTTATGGTCGAAATGCAATGCCCACAGACGCAGATTCTGCTCGAGGGAAGCTGCCATGGTATGGACTGGCTCACCGTTCTGCCTGATCATGGAAGTCTCGTCATAATATATCATATTGTCAAGCAGGGCGTATCCTACAGAAGCCTTTGTCTGGGTCAGCGGTATCTCGACGGAAGCCTCCAGTTTTGTGGCAGTCAGCTTGGAGAAATCGTTTTCCCACTGATGGTGATTCGAGAACAGATATTGATGATAATAATTCGGCGTCTGCCGGTTCATCTCTCCGTGAAACTTAAGATGGATTCCGTCCCGGAAAGGATAGACTGACAGAGCCAGATTTGCCGCCAGGTCCATATCTCCGAGGTAATAGCCGGAGGTATATATCCTTCCGAAGGCATCCCACTTGATATACTTCTTGAGCATACCCTGGGCCGTGCCATAGAAATAAGTGTTGTGATAATTGAAGTTCCTGTTGCCGGTGACATAGAACTCCGGCCTGAAACCATAGTAGCTCAGGAACTGGTATCCGGCTCCTGCAGTGACCTTGGACAGCAGCGCGTCGTTAGAGAACGGCTGCAATGTCAGGAACACCTTGTTATCGAAATTCCTTACGCTGATGGAATCGTAGCTTGCGACATTGTTCAGGTAGAAGCGGTCGAAATAGAAACCGCGTCCGTCCTGGTCGGTAAGGCCTATCTCGTCGGTATAGACTTTCGAGTACCTGGAGAGTTCCAGACTGTGACCGATATATGCTGCAGTTCCTTCTCCAAGTGACAGTTCATCTGCATCCTTCCTGAAAAAGTTCAAAGGAATCGAAAGGCTCTGGGTGATGAAGACAGTCCTTCTCTTTAAAAGGTTGTTCGCTTTCTGGAGATATACAGGCACCGCTTTGTTGTCGATCAGCGTATCCGTAACCCAGTAAGTGTCTGAAACTCCACCATTCTCGCCGTTCTTGACAGTCTGGCTCAGATATGCGGCGTTCATCTCGTATTTCTTGCCGATGTAGTCCAGACCGATCTCGGAAGTGCGGACATTGGTCTTGCCGCCGGTAAGGTCGCCCGTTCCTCCGAATTGCCGGAACTGCAGCGTAAGATTGAGCTCCGGCGTAATGTTCTGGGTGGACAGAATCTTGACGCTCGATTCTTCTTTCTGCTTGCTGCTGAAAGGATTGCCCCAGTATGCCAGTTCCGTGTAAGGGCTCTTGGTATTGTACATCGGAAGTGTCTCGGGGGTATATGAATAGATCAGATAGGGATCGAAGAAAGGAGCTTCCTTAAGCGTTTCGCGCTTGAAGAAATTTGTCCTCAGCAGCGCAGATCCCATCACTCCCAGATAAATCGCATCGGCATCGTCCTTCAAAGCCGGGTTGTCAAAGAAATTGTAGTTGGCAGAAGTGTCCCGTTCCTGCAGTTCGATATCGTTGTTGAACTGGCTATGGGTCCACATCAGCATATACTCGTAGTAAAGGGAATCCGGGACGACGAATGTCTCGAGGATACGGGGAGTATTCTTTACGACACTGTCTCGGTAATCTTGCTTGTTCTTCTTTATGGCTCGTTTGATATCCTTGGCATCATGGAAGTTCGAGCTCATTGCCTCATAGTAAGCCGCCATCAACGAATCCATGAGCGGCATGGTGACGGTGTCGACCTTCCAGAACGAATTGTACAGCACGTCAAGTGAATCTCTCAGAAGTTTCGTAGCCACCGGGTCCACTACCATGGCGTTTCGGATTTCGGCTTCGGTATATACTGCAGGTTCCTCTTCGTTATATTCTTCAGGTCCGGTGACTTCCGGCACGGTCTGGATTGCAGAAGAATCCTGAACCGCAGACGTGTCCCTTCCGGCGACACTCACATCCGATATCGTGGTATCCTCGTCGGGAACCGCCAAATGGACAAGTAGTGAAGAATCCAGCTTATAAACGACAGTGTCGCGCCACGGAACGTAAATCGAAGTGTCGGTAGCCGACATCAGATAATTCTGCTCGGCATAGATGCTTTCGAGGATTGCGTCAATCTTTGCCTGAAATACGCTGTCGACGACATATGCCGCATCGGGGGCTGTGCTGTCCTGAGCTGCAACCCCTGTATCCAGGCTGTTTCCGAGTTGTAAACGGTTAAATGAGAGATGCCGCGCCTGCGCAGCTGCGGCACAAAACACTATCGCCAGTATCGCAAATATGAGCCGGCAACGCCTCATCAATCATATTTGACGGCAATCATAAACTTGACGCCTCTTTCCTTCATCGCGGCTATTGCCTCATCGTGTCCTTCCTTGGAGAAGTAGCCCAGGGCATCTTCAACCACGGTCACGTCGTGACCGGTTTCAAGGAGATCCTCGCAAGTGGCCTTGAGGCCGTATTCGGTGGCGTTGCCGCACACAAGCACTTTTCTGGGAAGTGCCTTTGCCAATTCGCTTCCGAACGCAGTCTCGCCGGACATTCCGGAGTAGCTGTCATCATCCGGAGCCATACCCTTCCTGTAGATGTTCTCCATCTGCGGACGGTTGTCTGTGTTGGAAAGAGAATAGAACGCAGCGTGGATGCTGTCGCCACGGGTTCCGTCAACGCAGTTGACAGGCCATATGCCGCCGTACTCTTTGAAAGAGCAGTGGTTAGATGGATGAGTATCCACCACGTAATAGGCTTTCAGCTTGGGATTGTTCTCAAGGAAGGCCGCAGCCCTGCGTGCAGCCAGCTCGGCACCTTCGCAAGCGAGCGTACCGTCTATGAAATCATAGAGCATATCAATGATGACTATGGCAGTCAGATCAGTCTTGGCTATGGCAGAAATCATCTATCTCTTTTATTATGGTGTTGATAATATTCATTTTCAAATCATAGAGGTCATCGGAAATATCCACCTTGTAATAGTGGGGGTTGATGAGCCTCTTCTGTGTAGGGTTGAGGGCAGACAGGTTGTCGAGATAATACTGCCTGCGTTCCATTATGCTTCTGGTGTCGGCTGATACCACACCGTTATTGATAACCTGGACCTGGAGGGGCTTTGCCTGATAGCTGCCCGCCTTGTAGGTCGTGTGCCTTGTATCGTCGAACTCGGCACGGATGGTGATTTCTTCTCCTGCGAGAAGTTTCTTTTCGAACGGGCCTCCGCGCAGGCAGGTCACGTCTGCCTTGAAGGCTCCGTTCTGGATGATACGGTAAGTGATCTGGAAGCCCGGATTGATCAGCTTGACTATGTCTTCCGAGCGTTTCAGGACAGGCTGGCCGTCAATCTGGACCAGCTTGTAAACATTGCCGAAGCAGGGGTTATGCTTGCTGGTGGCTATGGCATCTCCCACTCCGTAAGAATCTATGGCCGCGCCCTGGCGTTCCAGTTCGGGAATCAGATATTCGTCCAGGGAATTGGTCGCAAAGACTTTGCATTTAGAAAGGCCCGCCTTGTCAAGCTCGGCACGGCATTCCTGAGAAAGATATGCGAGGTCGCCGCTGTCCAGACGGATTCCGTAGCCCTGGGCGTATGAATCGTCGATCCCGTTGGCCTTGAATGCACGGACTGCATTCTTCAGACCGCACTTGAGTGTGTCGAAAGTATCGATGAGGAGAATCAGTCCCTCACCGCGATGTGTCTTGATGTATGTGTCAAATGCCTTGTACTCGCTGTCTACAGAGACTCCGAAGGAAGTTACGTAGCTGTGAGCCATCGTTCCGCTTGACTGGAAACCGAAAATGTCAGCAGAAAGTATGTTTGAGCTGTTGGCGCAGCCGCCGATGATCGCCGCCTTTCCGCCGTAAACTGCAGCCCATGGTCCGTGGGCCCTGCGGGAGCCGAATTCGCTCACGGGTCTGCTCGTGCTTCTTGAAACACGGGAAGCCTTGGTTGCGACTGCCATCTGGTGGTTCATTATACACAGCATAGGAGTCTCGAGCACCTGGGCTTCGATGAGCGGAGCTTCGACAATGATCACAGGCTCGCGAGGGAAGGCGATCTCGCCCTCCCTCATTGCGTATACATTGCCCGTGAATTTCATAGAGGCGAGCATCTTGCGATATTCTGCGCAATCGTCGCCGGGAAGAAGATACTCGAAGAAACGTTCATCCATATTGCCGAGACCGGATATCATCTGGAGCACTTCCTCGACACCGGAAACCACAGCCCAGTTGTTATTGTCCGGGGCAGTACGGTAAAAAAGGTTGAAGACGGCGATCTTGTCCTTCATCCCGCTGTCGAAATAGGACTTTCCCATCGTATACTGGTACTTGTCCGAGCAATATGCTGTATTGAACATTTCTAAGAGATATTATCGTTTCACTTATCAGTTGGCAGCCTTCTCTGCGTCTGCTATCATCTGCTCGTTTGCAGTGATGTAGATCTCTACGCGGCGGTTCTGGGCACGGCCTTCCTTAGTGTCGTTGCTTGCTACCGGTACGTCATATGCAAGACCTTCAACAGTAAAGCGGTCTGCATTCATTCCGCAAGACTTGAGATAGTCGCTGACAGACTCAGCCCTCTGGCGAGAGATCCTGTCGTTCACTTCCCTTGTACCGGTATTGTCGGTATGGCCCTGGATAGTGAGGTCAGTGTCCGGCATGTCGGCCATGGTAGTGGCGAATTTCTTGAGGGCATCCCTTGATGCATCGCTGAGAGTAGTACCGTTGGTAGGGAAAAGGATTCCGCTGTCAAAGGTCACCCTGATAGACTTGAGGTGGTTGACATCAGTGAGGGTATCTATGCTGGCACCTTCGATTGCAGCGAGCTCTTCAGCCTTCTTGTCCATCTTGTTGCCAATGATTGCACCTGCACCTGCTCCTACTACGGAACCGATAGCAGCACCGATAGCAGCACCTTTACCGTCACCGATAAGAGCACCTACACCTGCTCCTACAGCAGCTCCACCGGCACCGCCGAGCAGAGAGCCTTTAGAGAGATTTGACATGTTGCCACAACCAGAGAGCACAGTGATTGCGCACATAAGTGAGATAATGACTTTTTTCATTTCAATTGAAATTTAATTAGTGTTAACAACTGGTAAAGTTAAGAATTTTTAATGATTGTTCCGATTAAAAACAGTAGTTTTGCTCATCGAGACAAATAACATACCACAATGACGATCAAAAAATACTTGGCAGTTATTGCAGCATTCGCGCTGTTCTGCCCGCAGACTGTCCTTGCACAGAACTATCAGTCCATTTTCGAATCACTCCCTTCAGTAAGAAAAGTCGAGAAGATCGACGGCGGCCAGGCCTTTCCCGAGAAATATCTGCTGTGGTTCGAACAGCCTGTCAGTCACAAGGATCCGTCAAAGGGAACCTTTCTGCAGAGAGTCTTCGTAGGCATCACTGACAGGGACTCGTCCAGCGTATTCGTAGCCGAAGGATACGGCGCAGCATACGCCGCCCGCCCCACATACAAGGACGAGCTGGCAGTTCTCTTCAACCTCAACAACGTCGTTGTGGAACACAGGTATTTCCTGGAATCGAAGCCTGATGCCGGATGGGAATTCCTCACAGCCGAAAACGCAGCCAATGATTATCACCGCGTGATAACCGAGCTCAAGACTGTCTTCCCAAAGAAATGGATCGGCACCGGCATAAGCAAGGGAGGCCAGAATTCCGCCATTTTCCGCGCCTTCTTCCCCGATGACGTGGACATCACCGTACCATATGTAGGGCCTTTCTGCCGCAGCCGCGAAGACGGCCGCCACGAGCCTTTCATTGCGGATTTCGCCGGAAGCATCTCGGACCGCAAGGCAATCCGCGAGTTCCAGACAGAATTCCTGGAAAGACGGGAGGCTCTCACTCCTATGCTCGATTCTCTGGTCAAGGCCAAGGGATACGAATACCGCATCCCGCTCGATGAAGTCTATGATATGATGGCTCTCGAGTTCTCGTTCGCCTTCTGGCAGTGGGGAACTCCGGTGGAGAATATTCCGGCAAGCAGCGCATCGGACAAGGAGATATTCGACTTCATGGTGCAGGTCAGCGGTCCTGACTACTGGGAGAAAGAGTCCGACACCACTCCGTTCTTCGTGATGGCAGCCCACGAACTGGGCTACTACGGATACGACGTGAAGCCTTTCAAGAAACTTCTCACGATAAAGTCTGCAAAGGGGTATCTGGAGCGCATCTTCGTGCCGGAAGACGCCCGCAACCTCCGCTTCGACAAGACCCTCAGCAAGAAGATGAAGAAATTCCTGAAGAATACTGACGCCCGCATGCTGTTCATCTACGGAGAATTCGACCCTTGGGCTGCAGTCAGGGTGTTCGAGCCTTACGGAGAGAACATCCACGTCTACATCGACCCGGCAGGCAGCCACAGGGCGCGCATACGCACTTTCCCCGAGGACACTCAGGAGGAAATCAAGGGCATCATAGCCGGCTGGCTCTACGAATAGCTTTACGGCATTTAATCCTACTTTGATAAAGCAGATGCTTTGCGGAAAGCAAGTGTCTTCCGAGGGCTCGTTCGCTACGCTCACTCGGACCCTTCCATTGTCTGCTTCGTCATCGCTACGCGATAACTCGCATCCAACGGACACCTCCCCGCTCTACTAGGCCGCGGGGGGCCAGCCTCTCCAGCCATCTTGCTTTCCTTGCATCTGCTCACTTCAATTACTAATACTAAGGTTTTGACAGTCGTGGCTGTCAGCAGCAATGCCGCAAGGCAACATTGTGCCCGACGAAAGCAGCTTTGCCAAAGAGCAGAAAGAAGTGCTGCTTGGCGTTTACTTCGGTAAATTGAAGACGCGGGAGATTTCGGCCATCTGGGCCTCGGTCATGCCGTCGGGTACGAAACCCATGGCGCGGGCGTCACGATAGATGAGGGCGCTCTTGTTGAGGGTGTCAATCATATCGAAAGCCTCGATGACATCCTCGCCGATAGCTAAGACTCCGTGCTTTTCCCAGAGAACCACGTCATAATCCTCGGCCAGGGTCGCGATGGTCGCGGCCGCAAGTTCGCGCGAACCCGGCAGCATATACGGCACTATCCCAAGTCCTCTGGGACAGAACGCCCTGGTCTCCGGAATCATGCTCCACAGAAGCTTAGTCAGCACATCCTTTTTCAGGAAAGCCTCAGTGTGGCTCATCGCCACAAGCTCGGTCGGATGGGTGTGTACGCAAGCCTTGTAAGACGAGTCCTTCCCTATCAGATAGTTGTGAACGGCCAGATGCGACGGCAGTTCTGAAGTCGGAGGTATCACAGCATCGGCCACGATGTAGTAATGGGCGCAATCGTCAGTAATCTTGATCACCGAGCCGTTCGCCATAGGATCGTGGGCAAGGTCGCGCATGCGGCGGTTGGTGCCCTTGCAGTAGAACCAGCATCCCTTCAGGTTCGGCAGTGTCTCCCCTATCTCGAAGGGACCTGCCAGCGCCTTGTCGGGGAGACTGCAGCCGCAGCCCACCTCGTTTGTCACGTTTATGGTGATGTTGCCGCCGTTGCGTTCCGCCCAGCCTTTTTCCCAAAGGTATCCGGCAACTTCAGCCACTTTATAGATTTCAGCCGCCAGAGTCGGGCGCGTGTCGAGTATAGATTTCATAGCGTATTATCCTATCAATTGCGGAAGGAAAGATGAGAATACGAGTATAATGAGGCCTGCCACCAGTACGGCTATAGTCCGGCGGCTGCAGCCCTTCCATTCTTTGAGTACGATACCCCAGACATTGCTGAAGGTGACGTTGAGAGCCATAAGTATGCACCACGAGAAGGTGAGCAGCACGGGAGCTCCCGCAAGGAAGCCTTTGCCGAGGCTGAGGCCGAAGAACTGGGTGTACCAGAGAAGTCCGGCCAGGGCGCAGAACAGCAGGTTGTTGCCCCACAGCGACTTCTGCCTGTAGTCGCTCCACGTCTTGTTCTTCGTGTTCTGACGGAAGCAGTACGCAAGGTTTGTGACAGCTCCGCCCAAGGTTACCATAAAGGTTGCAGGCAGAGTGGCAAATATGTCCTTTGTCTCCGGCCACGTAAGGCTCTCGCCGAAACCGAGGCCTATCGAGAAGCAGGCGCTCATGAAGCCCGCCAGGAGCGCCACAGCGATTCCTTTCTTGAAGTTGAAATCCTTGACGGTGCTTTGTTCACCCTTGGAAGCAAGTTCCCTGGTCTTCATCGAGCCGGCAATACCTATCACAGCGATGCCGAGGATAGTCACGACCACTCCGGTTATCACTGCTCCGGTCAGGTCGCCCGGGTGGCCCGTGAACAGAGGAGTGAGTATGGTGCCCAGGCCGGCACAGGTGCCGAGGGCAATGCTCTGGCCAAGCGCGATGCCCAGATAGCGCATCGAAAGGCCGAAGGTCAGGCCGCCGATGCCCCACAGCACTCCGAAGAAGGCTGCCAAGAGGGCGTCACCAGGATGCGCTGCATAAACCTCGAAGAGAGAATGTCCGGCAGGCACGGCGAGCAATGCGCCGAGCAGCGGGAAAATCAGCCAGGCGAAAACGCCCTGCAGCGCCCAGAACGATTCCCAGCTCCAGGATTTGATCTTGTTGATGGGCACATAGCTGCTCGACTGGCAGAACGCGCCGACGGCTATTATCAGAAGTCCTATTAGAATAGCCATTTTACCTCCTGCTTGTCACTTCTTTTTCGTAACTCAATATCTCAGGAATGAAAGCGTCTCCCACGGGAACGCCGTTGCGGAGGCAGAAAAGGTCATAGACTGCATTCCAGGGCAGAGCCTTGCCTTCTTCGATGAGAGCCAGCGTCTCGAAAGTGCGGCCTTCAATCTCATATCTGCTGATGAGTTCCCTGGGCTCGAGAAGCGCCTTCAACATACACTTCTGGGCGGCGCGGCTTCCAATCACATAGGCGCCGATGCGGTTGATCGAGCCGTCGAAATAGTCCAGGCCGTAATGTACACGGTCCATCGCCCCGGCACGGACAATCTCGAAGAAAAGATCCTGCGTCATATCGTCCATTATTGTCACGTGGTCGGAATCCCAGCGGATAGGACGGCTCACGTGCAACATCAGCTCAGGGACGAACTGCAGCACGGCAGAGACTTTGTCGCCCGGAACCTCCGAAGGATGATAATGGCCGGTGTCGATTGTGAGAATCTTGCCTCTCTGTGCAGCGTAGGCCGTATAGAAATCGTGGGAACCGACAGTGAAGCTTTCCAGGCCGATGCCGAAGACCTTACCCTCGATGCAGTCCTTCATGTATTTCTTGTCTTCGGCAAAAATCTTGTCCAGGGAGTCTTTCAGAAGGCTGCGGTACAGCATATGGTTCACGGATACATCCTTGCATCCGTCGTGTACCCAGACATTCATTATACAGGGATCGCCCTGCGCCTTGCCCATTTCGTCGGCGATATCGCGGCAGCGCCTGGTATGCTCGATCCAGAAGTCCCGTATGCCCTTGTCGGGATTGGACAGCGACAGGTTTCCGCTTTTGGGATGGGAGAAGGATGTGGAGTTGAAATCCAGCAAAGTATTGTTTTCCCTGCCCCACTCGATCCAGCTCTTGAAGTAATCTACCGTCACTTCGTCGCGGTCAACCACCTTGCCCTGGAAATCGCCGTATATTTCGTGGAGGTTGAGACGGTGGGTGCCGGGGATGAGGCTTTTCGCCTTCAGGATATCAGCACGCAGTTCGTCAATGTTGCGTGCTGCTCCGGGGTAATTGCCGGTGCTCTGGATGCCGCCGGACAGGGCGCCGGCCTGCACTTCGAAGCCCTTTACGTCGTCGGCCTGCCAGCAGTGCATGGACAGGTGGAAATCCTGCATCTGCTCCAGCACCTTGTCGGTGTCGACACCCAGGGCGGCGTAGCGCTCCCTGGCAATCTCATAAGCCTGTAGAATAGCTGTTTCTTTCATAGTATATGTAATTTATTATTTCGGATAGAAAGTTTTCACTTCGAATGACCTGGCGATGAGCCTGCGCATCTCCCAGCGGTCTTTGACCAGACCGGCGGCGCGGGACTGGACCATCAAATTACCGATGGCGGTTGCCTCGGTCGGTCCTGCAATCACAGGCATGCCGATGGCATCGGCCGTCCACTGGTTCAGCAGGTCATTGGCGCTGCCTCCGCCGATTATGTGGAGCTTGTCGATCTTGAACGGAGCGAAGCCCTGCAGCATTTCCAGCACCTCCCTGTAGCGGTCGGTCAGGGAATGGTAGATGCAGGAAACGATCTGCGCGTCGCTGAGAACGGAGTCTTTGTCATCCTGAACGGAGTGAAGAATCTCCTCCACCATATTCGCCGGATTGGCAAAGCGCGGGTCGTCGGGATTGATGCGGCCCGGGAAAGCGGCCTCGGCCAGGGCCATATCCATCAGCTGCCGGTAGCTGTAGTCCTTGCCGGCTTCCTTCCATACTTTGCGGCACTGTTCCAGCAGCCACATTCCGGTGATGTTCTTGAGGAATCGTGTGGTGCCGTCTATCCCGCCCTCATTGGTGAAATTCAGACGGGCGCTTTCTGCGTTTATGATCGGTGCGGGGACCTCGATGCCCATCAGGCTCCAGGTGCCGCTTGAAAGATATGCAAAGTTCTCATCGGCCGCCGGCACTGCCGCAATGGCCGATGCCGTATCGTGTCCGGCCACGGCTATCACGGGGATATCCTTGTATCTGCCAATCAGCGTGCCCGGCTGTACAATGGGAAGCAGCACGTCTGTGCGGATACCGAGCTTTTCGAGCAGGCCCTTATTGAACTGGCGGCTGCCCTGGTCCATCATACCGGAGGTGGAAGCGATGGTATATTCACAAACCTTGTTGCCTGTCAGCATGTATGACAGCAGATCAGGAATGAAAAGAATGGCGCTGGCATTCCGAAGCGGAGCGAAATCCTCCTTCGTCTGGGCATATAGCTGGAAAATGGAATTGAAGTTCATTATCTGTATGCCGGTAGCGGCATACAGTTCCTCACGAGGCACAGTCCTGAAGACTTCTTCGGGAATCCCTTCCGTGTAAGGATCACGATAGGCGCGCGGATTGCCCGCAAGCGAGCCGTCTTCAGCCACAAAGCCGAAATCCACGCCCCAGGTGTCAATGCCTATGGAATCGATATGCACCCCGTCCGCTTCAAGCTGCGAGAGGCACTTGCAGAAGTGCTCATAGATGGCGACAATATCCCAGTAAAATTTCCCCTCCCCTTCAATCATTCTGCTCGGAAAACGGTAGACTTCCTTCATTTCGAAGGAGTCGTCCCGGAAAGTCGCCAGCACAGCACGTCCCGAAGTTGCACCGCAGTCAAAAGCCAGAAAGGTGTGTGAATCAGCCATGGATCTTTTTAATGTTTTAAAGTTAACAAATTCGCAAATAATATCGGTATCTTTGTAAGGATATGGCAGCAGGAAGCAACAGAAAAAGCACTTCTGAGGCCCTCGCCGAGATACTCGGAGCGGAGGGCGGCGGTCTGTTCGGCCAGGTGCGCTACAGCGTCATCGCCGGATGCGACGAGGCGGGCCGCGGGCCGCTGGCTGGCCCTGTCTTCGCCGGTGCCGTAATCCTGCCCGAGGACTTCCGCCATCCCTGGCTGACCGACAGCAAGCAGCTCACCAAGCGCCGCAGGGAGCAGATGCGCCCCATAATAGAGCAGAATGCCATAGCCTGGGGCGTAGCCAGCGTCAGCGCTGCGGAAATCGACGAGATAAACATCCTCAATGCCTCCATCAAGGCCATGCACCTTGCCATTGCGAAGCTGAGCATAGTGCCGGAGCTCATATTGGCCGACGGCAACCGCTTCAAGCCGTTCTTAGGCCCGGATGGCGCCGAGGTCCCCTATATGACCATTGTGAAGGGCGACGCGAAGATACCTGCCATATCCGCCGCATCCATTCTTGCCAAAACTTACCGCGACGAATATATGACAGCCATGGCGGAGAGATACCCCGGCTACGGCTGGGAGCGCAACATGGCGTACCCCACAAAAGAGCACTACGAGGCCATAGCCGCCCTCGGCATCACTCCGGAGCACCGCAAATCCTTTTTGAAGAATATAAAAAACTGACAATATGAAACGTTTACTATCAATCCTCACAGCACTGACAGTGTCTTTCGCGGCTATGGCCGACGAAGGAATGTGGCTCCCAAGCATGATTGAATCCGTCATCGGAGACATGCAGGCCAAGGGCTTCAAGCTCAGCGCGGAAGATGTCTACAGCGTCAACCATTCTTCCCTCAAGGATGCCGTCGTGCTGTTCGGCTCGGGCTGCACCGGCGAGATGATATCCGACAAGGGCCTGCTCATCACAAACCACCACTGCGGCTACAGCTACATCCAGATGCACAGTTCAGTGGAGCACGACTATCTCACCGACGGTTTCTGGGCTATGGACCGCAGTCAGGAACTCCCCTGCCCCGGCCTGACCGTAAGCTATCTGGTGAGGATGGACGATGTCACCGACAAAGTGCTTGCCGGATATGACACATCGATGGGCGAATTCGTCAGGGACAGCATCGTGGCAGCCAACTCGCAGAAGCTGATCGATGCCGCCGTTGCCGACGGCAAGGGCCTCAGGGCACAGGTAGCCGCCCTCTACTACGGCAACCAGTATTTCCTCTACATCTTCAAGGTTTACCGCGACGTGAGGTTCGTCGGAGCTCCGCCCAGTTCCATCGGCAAGTTCGGCGGCGAGACCGACAACTGGATGTGGCCCCGTCATACCGGAGACTTCTCTATGTTCAGGGTCTATTCAGGTCCTGACGGAGAGCCTGCCGACTATTCCGAGGACAATGTGCCTTATTCTCCCAAGCGTTTCTTCGAGATATCCACCGCAGGTGTGAAGGAAGGCGACTTCACATTCGTATACGGCTGTCCCGGTTCCACCAAGGAATATGTCACCTCCGGTGCGGTGAACTACATTTCTGAAATCTCCAACCCCGCCAAAATTGCGCTGCGCGATATGAGGCTCGACGTGATGAACAAGTATATGGCGCAGAGCCCGGCTATCCGCATCCAGTATGCCAGCAAGAAATCTTCAGTCGCCAATGCCTGGAAGAAGTGGCAAGGCGAGGCGAAGGGCATCCGCAAGATGAAGGCCGTGGAGAACAAGAAGGCTTATGAGGAGCGCTTCAAGAAGTGGGCTGCCGGCAGCGAATACGAAGGTGTGGTGGAGCAGCTCGACTCTCTGCAGCAGCTGCTGGACAAATATACCTACGCATACGAGAACTACAGCGAAGCCATAGCAGCCATCGAATGGCCGGCTTTCATCAGGCGCGGCAAGATTGACAGCGCAGCCTTCTGGAAAGACTACTACCGTCCCATCGACGAAGAAATCTTCGACGGAGTGATTGCTGCATACGGCAAGAATATGACCTCTGACCTGCGTCCTGCCTACTATGACCGGAAGATGAAGCAGTTCGGCAGCGTCGAGGCCTGGCGGAAGGCTGTTTTCGCCGACGAGGCCGAAGCTCTCGATTTCTCTCAGAGTTTCTATGATCATTACCGTGACACCATCGCCCAGCAGCGCAGCGCCCTGAACCGCCAGATCGACGTGTTGATGCGCACCTATATGCGCGGCCAGATGGCTTTCGAGCCGGAGAAAGTCTTCTACCCCGACGCCAACCTAACGCTCCGCATCGCCTACGGCAAGGTGGCCGGTTATGAACCTTCCGACGGAGTGGTATACAAATGCGTCTCTACCATAGACGGCATCATGCAGAAGGACAACCCTGAGATATACGACTACAACGTTCCGCAGCGCCTGCGCGACATCTATGCCGCGAAGGACTATGGCCGCTGGGGTGTGGACGGCACCATTCCAGTCTGCTTCCTGGCAACGAACCACACTTCGGGCGGCAACTCGGGCAGTCCTGTGATCAATGCGGACGGGCGGCTCATCGGCCTTAACTTCGACCGCGTGTGGGAAGGCACTATGAGCGACGAGGTCTTCGATCCCGAGATCTGCCGCAACATCTCCATCGACATCCGCTATGCGCTGTTCATAATCGACCGCATAGGCGGAGCCTCCTACCTCTTCGACGAGATGGTGCTGGTACCGTAATGTTTGACACCGACAAGCAGCAGCAATGCTAGGGCAACCGACGGGCTTACGCCCGCGCCCCTCCAGACCCCCTTCTTCGCTTACGCGAAGTGGGGCACAATGTTGCCTTGCGCATTCTGCTGCTTACCGGTGTCTCCAAATAATTACTATAGCATTTGTATCTAGTCCCCAAGCCGCAGATCCTGAGCCCAAAGGAGGGCGTACAAAGAATAAGCCCTGTATCTTTCGATGCAGGGCTTATCAATTATTATTGTATGACGATTAGGCTTTGCCGTCGCTGCCAAGAACGTTGATGATCTTGTGGATGTAAAGCTTCTTCATATTGTCGCGGGCCGGGCCGAGATATTTGCGCGGGTCGAATTCAGCCTTCTTCTCAGCAAGCACCTTGCGGACAGCGGCAGTCATTGCAAGACGTGAGTCAGAGTCGATGTTGATCTTGCAGACAGCGCTCTTTGCAGCCTTGCGGAGCTGATCCTCGGGAATACCGATAGCAGCCTCGAGCTGACCGCCGTAAGTGTTGATGACGTCAACTTCTTCCTGCGGAACTGATGAAGAACCGTGGAGAACGATCGGGAAGCCGGGGAGCTCTTTCATTACAGCGTCGAGCACGTCGAATGCCAGCGGCGGGGGAACGAGACGGCCGGTCTCAGGATCCTTGTGGCACTGCTCGGGTTTGAACTTGTAAGCGCCGTGTGAAGTACCGATAGAGATGGCGAGCGAGTCGCAACCGGTCTTGGTAACGAAATCAACCACTTCCTCGGGACGGGTATATGTATGGTGGTCTGAGCTAACCTCATCCTCGACACCTGCGAGGACACCGAGTTCACCTTCAACTGTAACATCATACTGATGTGCGTAGTCGACAACCTTCTTGGTAAGAGCTACGTTCTCGTCGTAAGGCAGATGGCTGCCGTCAATCATCACTGATGAGAATCCGAACTCGATACAGCTCTTGCAAGTCTCGAAAGAATCGCCGTGGTCGAGATGGAGAACAATCTGGGGTTTCTCCCAACCGAGTTCCTTGGCATATTCTACAGCGCCCTGGGCCATATAGCGGAGAAGGGTCTGGTTTGCATAGTTGCGGGCTCCTTTGCTGACCTGGAGGATAACCGGGCTCTTGGTCTCTGCAGCGGCCTGAACGATGGCCTGGAGCTGCTCCATATTGTTGAAGTTGAAAGCGGGGATGGCGTAACCGCCGTTGATGGCCTTCGCAAACATTTCGCGAGTGTTGACAAGGCCTAATTCTTTGTATGAAACCATATTATTGTATAAAAAATGAATTTAATAACTGTCCTTTTCAAGGCGACGCAAAGTTATTAAATAAAATGGTAAATTTGCAGATATGAAAAAGAAAGTCGCCATTTTTTCAGCCCCTTCAGGATCAGGCAAGACCACCGTTGTCAAACACCTGATTTCCAAATATCCACGTCTGGAATTCTCAGTATCTGCCACAACTCGCCAGCCCCGTGGGCAGGAGGTCGACGGGCGAGACTACTACTTCCTCAGCGAGGAGGAGTTCCTCGCCAGAGTCGACGCAGGAGAGTTTGTGGAATACGAACAAGTATATCAAGGATCTTACTACGGTACGCTGAAAAGCGAAGTGGAACGGATCTGGAACAATGGCAACATAATCCTTTTCGACGTGGACGTGAAGGGCGGAGTCAATCTCAAGAAGTATTTCGGAGATGACGCGCTTTCTGTATTCATACAGGCTCCTTCACTCGAAGAGCTGCGCCGCCGTCTGGAGAAGCGCGGCACCGACAGCCCCGAGGCCATCGAAAAACGTGTAGCCAAGGCTGCCGAAGAGATGGAATACGCCGACAAGTTCGATGTGGTGCTGATCAACGACGACCTGGACATCTGCCTTCGCAAGGCCGAACACCTGCCCATCTTTACCGACAGGAACGTGGCCCTGTATTTCGGCACCTTCAACCCGCTGCATATAGGACACGTAAATATCCTGAAGTATCTCTGCGGCTGCGGGCTCGACGAGGTCCGCATGATAGTTTCTCCGCAGAGCCCCTTCAAGGAGGAAGCCTCTTCAAGTGATGCGGCAAGGCTGAAGGCTGTACGGTCAAAGATTGCAAAACTCGGACTTGACGTGAAAGTCAGCGACATCGAATACCAGCTGGAGCGGCCATCCTACACCATCAATACCCTCCGTCATCTTCAGGCCGCCGAGCCCGACACGCACTTCATCCTTGTGATGGGCGCCGACAACCTCGAGGGCTTCAAGCGCTGGAAGGACTGGCAGGAAATCGTCACCGATTATGAGATATGGGTATACCCCCGTCCGGGCGTGGAGAACACCGAAGCACTCTGTAAGGATCTCCAGGCAAAACTCCTCGACGCTCCCCTGACAGATATCAGCTCCACAGATATCCGGAACGGCAAAAAGACAAGCGGTTTGGATTAGTTACGATAAAAATCCTAATAAATTTGTTTTTTCCGACAATATGATTTAGCTTTGCACCCAGAAACACAAACAACCGTTATGATTAGAACTGCAAACTTCTGGTGGTGGCGCGACTCAAGATTCAAATAATCGTGAGAAGATAGCTGCTTACCTGTAAGTTTGTATAAGAAATATCGGAAGGCCTGTCGATCACGACAGGCCTTCTTCGTTATAAAACCAGAAATCATTATTAACCTTTAAAAATACAACCGCTATGAAACAGAAGAAATTTATCCTTCAGGAGAGCGAAATTCCCAAGCAATGGTATAACATTCAGGCCGACATGCCCAACAAGCCGCTGCCTCCCATCCATCCCGCAACGCATCAGC
This sequence comes from Bacteroidales bacterium, assembly GCA_017561885.1. GTDB lineage: Bacteria > Bacteroidota > Bacteroidia > Bacteroidales > UBA932 > Equibacterium. The sequence continues at coordinate 25,827 of JAFZBF010000006.1, forward strand.
CTCTGGGCGTAGACGACCTTGCCCATATCTTCCCGCGCGAATGCTGTATCCAGGAACTGGACACCGAGCATGCTTTCATCGACATTCCCGAAGAGGTTCTCGAGAAGTACAAGTTCTACCGCAGCACCCCGCTGGTGCGTGCCTACGAACTGGAGAAGGCCCTCGGAACTCCTGCACATATATATTTCAAGAATGAGAGCACCAACCCCTTAGGTTCACACAAGATCAACTCCGCCCTGCCCCAGTGCTACTATGCAAAGCAGGAAGGCACCACAAATGTCACCACCGAGACCGGCGCAGGCCAGTGGGGTGCCGCCCTTGCGTATGCCGCCAAGATATACGGTCTTGAATGCGCCGTCTATCAGGTAAAGATCACGATGCAGCAGAAGCCCTACCGTTCCAGCATCATGAGGACCTTCGGCGCCGCAGTTACCGGTTCTCCTTCAATGTCCACCCGTGCCGGCAAGGACATCATCACTAAGGACCCGACCCATCCCGGTTCACTCGGCACAGCCATCTCTGAGGCTGTAGAGCTGGCCACCACTACGCCCGGCTGCAAATACACCCTGGGTTCAGTGCTCAACCACGTCGCCCTGCACCAGAGCATAATCGGTCTTGAGGCCGAGAAGCAGATGGCTATGGCCGGAGAGTACCCTGACATGGTGATTGCCTGCTTCGGAGGCGGTTCAAACTTCGGCGGCCTGGCCTTCCCCTTCATGCGCCATACCATCAAGGAAGGAAAGAAAACAGAGTTCATCGCTGCCGAGCCGGAGAGCTGCCCGAAGCTCACCCGCGGAAAGTTCCAGTACGATTTCGGAGACGAAGCCGGTTATACACCGCTGCTGCCCATGTTCACCCTCGGCCACCAGTTCAAGCCGTCGAACATCCACGCAGGAGGTCTTCGCTACCACGGAGCCGGCATGATCGTCAGCCAGCTCATAAAGGACGGATATATGCACGGTGTAGATATCCCGCAGCTGGAATCATTCGAGGCCGGAATGCTCTTCGCCCGCACCGAAGGTATCATCCCCGCTCCCGAGAGCAGCCACGCCATCGCTGCCACAATCCGCGAGGCCCTCAAATGCAAGGAGACCGGTGAGGAAAAAGTAATCCTCTTCAACCTCTCAGGCCACGGTCTGATCGACATGCCCAGCTACGAACAGTTCATCAACGGCGACTTGGTGAACTATTCTGTCAGCGACGAACAGATTGCCAAAAACGTTGCCGAACTCGACCAGATACTGTAGTTCTTCCCTGTAATGAAGATTTAATGCTGAATTCCCATTTCTAGGACAGGAAAAGGTCAATTGACCCGAAAAGTTGTCCTGGAAATGGGAATTCCAGCATCAATCCTCATATTGAGACACAGTCTCAGTTTTTGATTTCAGCTCCGCCGAAACTGACCGTGCCGATGACAGACAGGCAAGGTGTACCGGATTCGACCTTTGTGCGGCGATTGTCAGTGACGCCGCCGAAGGCGCTGCTCACAGCCACCTTGACGGCCAGGCCTTCCGAGACGATTAAGGTGACACTGCCGAAGGATGCCTCCAGATTGATGAAAGGATCGCCCTCGAATATGGCGTCCCTGAGATCCAGGACGAGCGAACCGAACGACGACTCCACGTCAGCACCTTCGAACTTCTGTCCGGCGAAGGACAGCACCTGCTTCCCGAATGATGTCTCGATGTGACGTATGTCCTTGCCGTCACGTGATATGACATTTTCTTTATACACTCCGTTATGATTGCAGTGCTTGAAGAAAAGAAGCTGTATGCCGAATCCTATTACGACCAGGGCCAGGCCTATCTGCCACATCATATCCCAGGTAATAACCTCCCTGGCGGCAAGCAGAAGCAGCACGCCCATACAGATTCCTACGCATGGTCCGACCTTGTTCTTGTCTGTAAAGAGCGCGAAAAGGCAGGGTACTATGATGAACAGTGTCCACCAGCCCTTTGTAGAGAACTCACAGTCAAGGACACCCACTATACTCAGTATCCACAGTATGCCGGCGGCTACCAATGCCAGGCCGAAAATGATTTTGGGAGCTTGCTTCATTGCTTGTCTGTTAATGATTTTACGATATAATCTTCGAGATCTTCCACGATGACATCCATCGGGTGGAAGTGTTTCTGCTTGCGCATTGCGGTCTGCAGGCCTTCGGGAATGGGGAATTCGCGGCCGAGAGTGTCCTTGATGACCTCGCGGAACTTGGCCTGATGGGCGGTGGACAGCCAGAAGCCTTCGATGCCGTATGCTTTGGCAGCGTTGTATCCCACTGCGCTGTGCGGATCGGAGACATAGCCGTACAGTTCGTACATCTCGCGGATGCCGTCCCTGATCTCGGCGTCAGTATTGCTGAAACCTGACAGTTCGCCGGTCAGGCGGGCAAAATCTTCTCCGTAGAGGTACATCATGCGTTCGAAGTTGCTGGGCGCTCCGACATCCATGGCGTTCGCGATGGTGCGCACGCTCTCCCTGGGCTGATAAATGCCGCTCTTGAGGTATTCCGGCACCACATCGTTGGCGTTGGAACCTGCTATGAAGCCCTTCACTGGCAGACCCGTCGCGTGGGCCAGCATACCTGCTGTGATGTTGCCGTAGTTGCCGCTGGGCACCACTATGGTGGGCAGTCCTGCGCCCGTCGCCTTCTTCCACTGGCACCAGCCGTAGAAATAATAGAACGACTGGGGGATCCAGCGCAATATGTTTATGGAGTTGGCAGAAGTGACATTCACATCTTTTCGGAAATCCGAGTCTGCGAAGACTTTCTTCACCAAAGCTTGACAGTCGTCGAAGTTGCCGTTCACCCTGACGGGACGGATGTTGCCGCCAAGGGTGGTCATCTGGCTCTCCTGAAGGTCGGATACCTTTCCGTTCGGATAGAGCACCACCACCTTTATTCCGGGCACGTTGTAGAAACCTGCAGCCACTGCGCTTCCGGTATCGCCGGAAGTAGCCGTAAGCACGACCAGGTCCTCTGCAGACTGGTTCAGCAGTCCGAGCATTCCGCCCATGAAGCGGGCGCCGAAGTCCTTGAAGGCAAAGGTAGGCCCGTGGAACAGTTCGAGGGTATATTTTCCTTCGCCGACTTTTACCAGCGGACAGTCGAAGTCGTAGGCTTTGGCCACCATCCTGCGAAGGTCGGCTTCAGGCACGTCCTCTCCGAAGAACAGTCCTGCCAGATAGCAGGCCATCTCGGCATAGGACTCTTCTGCCTTGCTTTCAACGACCTTCATATCGACTGCGGGAATGCGCTCGGGCACGAACAGGCCGCCGTCCGGGGCCAGTCCCATAAACGCAGCCTCCTTAAGGCTGTAAGGATGAAGCCTCGCCTTGTCTCTTGTGCTGTAATACTTCATCAGATGGAAACTCTTGTAAGTTTTGCTCCCTTGTTGGAAACTTTCACCACATAAACCTCGTTCTCGATGCCGCGGGCATTGAAATGGTCACCCATGATCTTGCCGGCAGCTTCGGCTTTGTCCCTGTGGTTGCACAGGGCAAACACTGACGGGCCGGAACCGGAGATATTCATCGCGAGGGCGCCTGCTGCCAGGACTTTCTCCCGGAGTTCGTCGAAACCGGGGATGAACTGCTTGCGGTAAGGCTCGGCTATCACATCTTTCATTGAACGGCCGACAAGCTCTATGTCCGAGGTGAAAAGACCGGCCACCAGGCCGCCTACGTTGCCCCATTGGGTGATTGCGGTATGCAGAGGCACCTGCTTGGGCAGGATTTCGCGGGCTTCCTTGGTGGTCACGACGATGCGCGGATGGATCACGGCGCAGTAGAAGTTGCCAGGCACGGAAATCTTGACGACGTCCAGCGGCTCATATCCGCGGATGAGGATGATTCCGCCCATAACTGCAGGAGCCGCGTTGTCGGCGTGGTAGCCGCCGGAAGCGAGGTTCTCGCCTTCCATCGCACACTCGACGACTTCCTCCTCGGTGAGAGGGCAGCCGTAGAGTTCGTTCATACCATATGCTGCAGCAGCGCTGGAAGCGGCACTGGAACCGATACCGCTGCCGGGATATATCTTCTCGCAGATAGTGACGTCTATCTGGGCCTTCTTGCCGATCTTCTTGAGAAATGTCCGTACCACCGGTGTTATCACGTTCTTCTCGATGTCGTCAGGAAGCGGAACGTCTGTCTTGTTGGTAATGGTCAGGCCGTCTCCCTCGCTTTGAACTATCTCAATGATGTCCCCCACTTCGTCCAGGGCCAGACCGATGATGTCGAAACCGCAGCCCATATTGGCTATGGATGCCGGTGCAAATACGCGTACTTTTCTCATATCATATCGATTCGCTATTGAAGTGTATCTCTCCTTGAGTTTCGGTGGGTTAGCGAACCATTTCCCCACCGCACTTTTTTCTTTTTACAGCCCCTAGGGCCGATTATCTTGCAAAATAACAACATTATTTGCTAATAATTCAATCAAAAGACATAAAAAGCAATCAGGAGTATCTGTTTTGATAACAATACCCCTGATTACTTGCGCAATATGTCAGGAATGACAGTCTAGAAAGTGCCGAACTGCCACTTCATAACATTGTGGTAGAGCTCTCCGGCCTCAAGCGGCTTGTAGCCGAACGAAGGCTGGTTGGGGCCGTCCGGGAAGTCCTGGCACTCCAGTGCGAATCCATCATAATCCTTGTAGACATAGCCGTCCGGTCCGTCCGGGCAGCCGCTTAGCCAGTTGCCGGTGTAGAGCTGCACTCCGGGCTTGTTGGTGCTCAGGGTCATCTTGCGGCCAGTCTCGGGCTCGCAGGCTTCTGCGATAGGTTTGACGTCACCGTCGCAGTCGTCCATCACGAAGCAGGCGTCATATCCTTTGCCATGGTGGATTGCGGGGAAGTCTGCGTGCAGGTCGCGGCCGATTTCCTTAGGAACCCTGAAATCCATCGGAGTCCCTTCTACAGGGTCCATCCTGCCGACTGGAATCAGATCCGGTCCGGTGGGAAGATACTTGCTGCAGTTCAGCATCAGTATATGCTTGGTAATACCGAATGCCGCCTTGTTATGCGCGCCGCGAAGGTCGAAATAAACGTGGTTAGTGAGGTTCACGACAGTCCTTGCATCGCTCTCTGCGAAGAGGTCGAGGGTGAGACAGCTGTCGTCGTCCCAGGTATATACGGCTTTCACCTTGACATTGCCGGGATAATTGGCGTCTCCGTCAGGGCTGAACAGCGAGAAGGTCACCTTGTTACCAACCTGCTCTGCATCCCATATGCGGTTTGCATAGCTGTCAGTTCCTTTTCCACCATGCAGATGGTCTCCACCGCAGTTGATCGAGAGGTTGTATTCCTTTCCGTCGAGAGTGAAACGGCCTCTTGCGATACGGTTCGAATAGCGGCCGGGAGTCTTGCCCATATACGGACCGTCGTCGAAATAGTCCTCGGGCTTGGCATAAGCCAGGGACACGTTGTCAATATTGCCGTCGCGGTCGGCCACGTTGATCTCGATGATACCTGCACCGAAATTGCTGAGTTTTACGCTCTCGCCTTTGCGGTTTACGAGCACGAAGTATTTGATTTCCTTTGCCATAGTCATTTGATCTTTCTGAGGTTCCACTTCTTTGCACCGTCGCTGATCACTACGTTGATCACGCGCGGATCCTTGCCGAATTTCTTGATATAGGCTTTCTTGACATCTTCGATGTAGCCTTTGTATGCACCGGTCTTCACGATGCTGATGACGCAGCCGCCGAAGCCGCCGCCCATCATACGTGCACCGATGACGCCTTCATTCTTGCGTGCGATGTCCACGATGAAATCGAGTTCCTCGCAGCTTACGCCGTAGTCCTTGCTGAGGCCGTCGTGGGTTGCGAACATCTTGGCACCGAATGCCTTGAGATCACCTTTGTTGAGGTCGCGGCAGCCGTCGAGCAAGCGCTTGTCCTCATATACTACATATGAGCATCTCTTGAATACCAGCGGATCGAGCTTGTCGCGGTAGCTTTCGAGCATCTTGGGAGTCACGTCGCGGAGCAGTTCCACGCCGGGGTGGTCCTTGGCTATCGCAGCAACGCCCTCTTCGCACTGGGCGCGGCGTACGTTGTATTCAGATGAGGCGAGGGTGTGTTTTACCATCGTGTCGATGAGCACTACCCTGTAGCCACGGGGGTTGAAGGGAAATCTCTTGTACTTGAGGCTGCGGCAGTCAAGACGGATCACGTGACCGTCCTTGCCGAACAGCGATGCGAACTGGTCCATGATACCGCAGCGTACGCCAACGTAGTTATGCTCAGTCATCTGGCCGATCTTGGCAAGGTCCTCGCGCTTGAAGCCGAGCTTGAACTGGTCGTTGATGGCATAGCCGAACACAGATTCGAGGGCTGCCGACGACGACATTCCGGCACCGAGGGGAACGTCACCTCCGAACACGCAGTCGAAGCCGCCGGGCTGGGCGCCGCGTTTCTTCATCTCGGATACCACTCCGTAGATGTAGCATGCCCACTGTTCTTCGGGCTTGGGACCGTCGATGGGGATTGCAAGCCTCTGCTTGAAGTCCATCGAATAGACGTTGATGGTATCGGTTCCGTTCTTGCAGATTGCTACTGACATGCATTTGTCGATTGCGGCGGGAAGTACGAATCCGCCATTGTAGTCAGTGTGTTCTCCGATGAGGTTGATGCGGCCGGGAGATGTGTACAGGCTGCATTTTTTATGTCCGAACTGCTTCTCGAAGCATCTCAGGACTAATTTGTGGTTCAACATTGAATGATATGTTTATTAGGTTTGTTCTTTCTGGTCGTATCTTGTAAAATTACATCAAAAAGAGTACATTTGCAACAACTAACCGCGGAAGTAGCTCAGTCGGTAGAGCGTCGGCTTCCCAAGCCGAAGGTCGCGGGTTCGAAACCCGTTTTCCGCTCGCGACGCGAACGACAGCCCCAATGGCTGTCGTTTTGCGTTGAGAGAGGGAAAGAGTGGTTTCAACTGCGACCTTCCGCCCCTTCGGGGCAGGCTGCGGCAGCAGCCGGGGGTATTATCCTGCGCGGGCACACTCGCGGCGCAGCCGCGAGTTCGAAACCCGTTTTCCGCTCGTTCTTCGCCACGGCGCTGATGCGCCCTGTTAATTATGGCGTTTACTCATTTCTTTTCCTCAATATGGATGTTAAAGCCTATGGTTCATATTGCCGCCATTATTCTGCCTACTAATAGCGGTTTGTGGCAACAGTATGAAGAAATACGCACCAGATCCATATTGTGGTATTTATCATGAAAACTTTAATCCCAGAAATGAGGATTTATGATACAATTGCCATTTCTAGACAACTTCTAAGGCTATTTGGGCGATTATTAAGCCTAGAAATGAGAATTCGGCAGTTAATCGCCATTTCTAGGACATGTCCGCAGCGGCAGCTCGCCCTCGGAAGGTTCCGTTCGCTGCGCTCACTTCTTCCCTCCCAAAGCCTGCATCGTCCTGCTGCGCAGAACTTGCATTCTTCGGGCCCCTCCCTCTGACGGTCCGAGGGTGGACACGCCTTCCTTAGAGCGACTGCCGACAGCGGACTAAGATCCTCTCACGCAGTATGGCAGTCATGGCAGAAAGCCACATACCAAGGAGCAACCTGCTATTTCTTCCCTTTCACGAAAGTGATGTAATCCAGTTCGCAGAGCGACTTGTCGGGGGTGTCGGATTCGAAGAGGAAGTAGATGGCGTGCTTGCCCTTAAGCCGGCGAACATGCGACAGCTTCGCGTCGAGCTCTGTCATCTGCTGCGGCATAGAAGACTTCAGTTCAATCGAGCCCAGACGCCTGCCGCCCCTCTTCCCGTCCGGATGGTCAGCCATAATGACGATGCGGCCGTCCACACCTTCAGGCACAAGACTGAGACGCAGCCTCCTGCTCTTGAAAAGGCCCTTGCGGAACTCATCGAAATTGAAGTACTTGTAGCCTACCACGGAACCGGCGGTGTTGTTGATCACAGGATTGTGGTTCACGCTCAAGTCGTATGGATCAGACTTGCCGTCATACTCAGGATAGCAGGCTTTGACGTACGATCCGGTGAAGAAGTAATCCGGATAGACACTCTTGATCGGAGCGGGTCCGGTATAGTAGCAGGCGATGCCGGCCGAGTAAGTCTTCAGAGGATCGAGGCCATCTATCTCGAATCCTTCAGAAGTGTATTCAGCCTCAGATATCTCAACCTTACCGTCAGGGCCTTCAGTCACATCCACAGTAATCGGAGCGACCATAGCCTGACGGGAATACTCATTCGTGCCGTTCTGGCGGTGATAGAAGACATACCACTGTCCGTTGATCTCGCAGATGCTGCCGTGGGTGTTGCCGCCTGGATTGGCAGTAGGAATCGCATTTCCGGAAGCATCAGTATCGCGGCCGCGGGCATCGATGATGGTACCGCCATATGTATAAGGACCGAGCGGAGAATTGCTGTAGGCATAGGCCAGCGTGTAATTGCTTTCCGGAAGGCCGAACTCGCCGGCTGCAGTAGTGCGGCTGTAGATGAAAACGTATTTGTCCTTTATCTTTCGGATAGAGGATGCCTCGAAGAACCTGAACTCTCCCGGCTGACGAACGTTGGATACCAAGTCGACAACTATTTCAGTTCCCTCCTTGACAGTAGCCATTGTCTGGGGATCCAGCTCTGCGGCAAATGATCTCTCAAAGCCCCAGTATCCATAGACACGGCCGTCGTCGTCCACAAGCACTCCCGGATCGAATCCGAGAATACCGGTGGTTGCCTTGGGATTGGACTGGCTCCAGTTGCATACGATAAACGGTCCGTCCGGTCTGTCGGACTTGCAGACCATCGACTGCCTGCCCCACTCCTGGTTGTTCGGATACAAGTAATATGTCTTGTTTCCGGCAGCATCAGCCACCTCGACGACATCAGGAGCATAGAGAACATCCCCACGGCCGTCAGCCTTCAGCGGCAGGCCGTCAGCACCGACCTTCTGCTCGAAGATGACACCATCATAACGCCAGTGGTTCAAGTCCTTCACCGAAGCCGACCAGACAACCTGGTCTCGGCCGCAGTATTCATTTATCAGAATGTCGTGGGAGCCGTAGACATAGACACGATATTCACCGGGACGGTCCGGATCCTCAAAGACATAGGGCTCACCGTCCGGGATATGCTCCCAAAGAGGCAGATACGGATTTGTGGCGCCGAGAAAGGCCGAAAGAGCGATGCATACGAGGGTCGATGCAAGTATGCTGAATTGTTTCCGGGTCATTGGATAATATGAATAAACTGTTGTTATTGAAGCAATCTCACTTTGTAAAGATACAACGTTATTCCCAATAAAAACTTATATTTGTAGGAAACCCTGAAACCTGATCCGCAATGAAAGTTGTTATCGACTGTGACGATGCTGCAATCGACCTCAAGAAGGTGATTGTCGGTCATCTCGAGAAGAAAGGAGTCGAAGTCACCGACCTCGACTATCTCGGTTCCCATCCCGGAGCATATTATCCCGAAATCGGCTATAACCTCGCCCTGAAAATCCAGGACGGCAGCTTCGAGAGAGGCATCCTCATCTGCGGCACCGGCCTCGGAATGGCGATGATTGCCAACAAGGTGCGCGGCGTGTATGCAGGAGTCTGCCACGATGTCTTCTCGGCAGAAAGGCTCCGCAAAAGCAACGACGCACAAGTATTGACTATGGGAGCCCGCGTCATCGGCCCCGAGCTCGCCAAGACCATAGTGTCCGCCTGGCTCGAATCGGAATTCCAGGGCGGAGGCTCTCAGCCCAAGGTAGACCAGATGCGGGCATTGGAAAAGAAATCATTCGAATCTAATTAATAACACCATGCAGAAGATCATAAACGACCCTTCGTGCGTCGTGGACGAAATGCTCGTCGGCTACGTCAAGGCGCATCAGGATCTCGTATCCACGACCGAAAACGAACGTGTATTGAAATACAAGTCAGCCCCCGTAGAGGGTAAGGTCGGCATCGTCACCGGCGGAGGCTCCGGCCACAAGCCCGCCTTCATCGGATATATAGGAAAGAATATGGTAGACGCGGTAGCCGTCGGAGAACTCTTCTCGTCTCCTCCCGCACAGATGTTCTACGATGCCATCCACGAAGCCGACGCAGGCAAAGGCGTAGCCATCCTCTACGGCAACTATGCCGGCGACAATATGAACGTCGCGATGGCGATGGAACTGGCCGAGGACGACGGCATAAAGGTGGGCAAGGTAGTGGCAAACGATGACGTGCCTTCTTCTCCGAAGGACACCCGTGAGAAAAGGCGCGGAGTCGCCGGAGAAATCCTGATGTGGAAAGTCGGCGGAGCCAAGGCCGCAATGGGTGCCAGCCTCGAGGAAGTGCTTGCAGCCGCCCAGAAAGCCATCGACAACACCCGCAGTATGGGTGTAGGTCTGAGCCCCTGCACCATCCCTGAAGTCGGCCACCCCAACTTCACCATCGAACCGGGCAATATGGAAGTCGGTATCGGCCACCACGGCGAGCCCGGCATCGAAGTCGCCAAACTTGAAACCGCAGCGCAGATTGCAAAACGCATGTGCGATGTCATAATCCCCGACCTGCCCTTCGCATCAGGCGACGAAGTCGTAGTGCTCATCTCTGGACTCGGTTCCACTCCCCTGCTCGAGCAGTACATCCTCTACGGCGAGGTCGAGAAGATTCTTACCGAAAAAGGCATCAAGGTGCACCAGGCCCTCGTAGGCAACTACTTCACTTCCCTCGAGATGGCCGGCGTCACTCTCACTCTCATGAAACTCGACGACGAACTGAAAGAGTGCTTCGATATGGAATGCAACTCCGTAGGCCTCACACAATATCCCAAGGACTAGAGAAATGGATAAGTTCACCCAGGAAGCCGGAAGCCTCATCACAGACAGGCTCATCCTCGCCATTCAGGAAAACAAGCAGTACTTGAGCGATATCGACGGAGCCATCGGCGACGGCGATCACGGCATCAATATGAACAAAGGCTTCACCCTCTGCCGCGAAGCCCTCGACAAGCAGCCCGGAGACTTCACCTACGGCCTGAAGACCCTCGGAAAGATTCTTATGATGAAAATCGGAGGATCGATGGGCCCGCTGTACGGCAAGTTCTTCCTGTCGATGGGAAAGGCATTCGACGGTCAGCCCGAAATCGGCGCCGAAGAGTTCGGTGCAGGTCTCAAGGCATCGCTTGACGCCATCCGCGCAATCTCTCCCGCCCAGGTCGGCGACAAGACATTGATGGATGTGCTGATTCCTGCAGAAGAAGCATACAGCATCGCCGTTTCGGAAGGCAAGAGTTTTCCTGAAGCCCTCGACGCCATGGATGCCGCCGCTCTCAAGGGACGCGACAGCACCATCGACATGGTTGCAAAACTCGGCCGCTCCAGCAGGCTCGGCGAGCGCTCACGAGGAGTCATGGACGCAGGATCGGCATCCTGCTACCTCATCCTACATACGATGGCAGACACGATAAAAGAACTCCTTGCGGCATAATGCCATGCTGATTGTCCTTCTCATCCTCGCCATCGCCTTCATCGTCATCTCCACGACGAAATTCAAGCTGCATCCATTCCTGGCCCTCATCATCGCGGCCATAGGATACGGCCTGTGTTCCGGCATTCCGCTCAGCGAGATAGTCCAGTCCGTCAACAACGGCTTCGGCAGCACAGTCAGTTCCATCGGCATAGTCATCGTCATAGGCTGCATCATCGGCACCTTCCTGGAAGAATCGGGAGGAGCCTATGTGATGGCCCGCAGCGTGCTGCGTCTCGTCGGTGAGAAACGCGTGCCGCTGGCAATGCTGCTGCTCGGATACTTCATATCAATACCGGTCTATGCCGATTCGGGGTTCGTAATCCTCACGCCGTTGAACCGGGCCATGTCAAAGAAAGCCGGAATCACGCTTGCAGCCTCCGCCTGCGCGCTCGGCCTCGGCCTGACAATCAGCCACTGTCTGGTTCCCCCTACCCCCGGCCCCATAGCCGCAGCTGGCATAATGGGCGCCGACCTCGGTCTGGTGATACTCACAGGCCTGATCGCCAGCATCCTTCCCATCCTGCTCTCCTGGCTGTACGTAACCAAGTGGGCATCCCGGGTATATATAGATCCCGCTCCGGACGAGACCGACGAGGAGATAGCTGAAAAAGTGAAGCAGGCCCCCTCGGCATTCAAGTCTTTCCTTCCGGTTGTGATCCCGCTCATACTTATTGTGCTCAAGTCAGTCTCATCGTTCCCCTCACAGCCTTTCGGCAGCGGCACCTTCGCAACAATCATCGGCTTCATCGGAGAGCCCGTCGTGGCACTCCTGATCGGAATGGTTCTGGCCTTCACCCTGCCGAAGAAATTCGACAGGCAGATGCTCTCTTCAACGGGATGGGTGGGCAAAGGCCTGAGGGCTGCAGCAGTCATCATCATGATAACGGCCGCCGGCGGATCCTTTGGGATGATACTCCGCGACTCCGGCATCGCAGATGTGCTGGGCAGTTCCCTCTCTCACCTTAAACTCGGCATATGGCTGCCCTTCCTGATCGCCGCCGCGCTCAAGACAGCCCAGGGCTCATCTACGGTCGCAATAATCACCACAGCCTCGATCGTCGCCCCGCTGATGGGTGTGATGGGCTTCGACGCCCCTCTCGAAAAGGCCATTCTCGTCACAGCGCTCTGCTCAGGCGCGATGGTGGTGGCACATGTCAACGACAGCTTCTTCTGGGTAGTCACCCAGATGTCCGGAATGAGCATTAAGACCGGATACAGGCTCCATACCCTCGGCACGCTGATGTGCGGTCTGTCCGCAATGTTGGCGATGACCGTCATGTACGCAATATTCTGTTAACATCATATGAAAAAGAAATCGATACTTGAGATTAAGTCCGTCTACACCGCCAACGCTTTCGAGGTGGACGGGACGCCATATGTCGGAGCCGGTTCGGAGACCACTCCGGCAGTCTATCTGATGGATTTGAAAACCGGCGACGCAAGTCTTGTCGCCGACTGCCCGGGAGGAGTGATGAGCTTCGTCCCCGCTCCCGGTCATCCCGACCTGTTCTACTCGGTGATGGGCCTTTTCCCTCCTTTCGTAGGAGCTGACGCAGGCATCTACATGCACCGCCGCACGGCAGACGGCTGGGAGACGAAAAAAGCGATGCACCTGCCTTTCGCACACCGCTGCGACATTCTCGAAAAGGACGGGAAGAGCTATATCTTCGCCGCATCATGCAGCAAATTCAAGAAAGACCCGCTGGACTGGGAGCTCAGCGGAGAACTATACGTCATTCCGCTCAATGTGGTCACGGGCCTTCCAGAGCAGCCCGAGCTGGTATATGACCGCATCTGGCGCCACCACGGAATGCTGAAAGCCAAGGTCGACGGGGTCGACACTCTCCTCTTCTCCGGAGCTGAAGGTGTGTTCTATATGGTGATGAACAACGGACAATGGGGCGTAAGGCAGCTTTTCGACCACGAAGTCAGCGAATTCGGACTCGTCGACATGGACGGTGACGGAAAAGACGAACTTGTGACCATCGAACCGTTCCACGGCAACACCCTGAATGTTTATAAATGCATAGACGGAGTCTGGACAAAGCTTTACACCGACGAGCTCTGGTTCGGCCACGGCCTCAGTTGCGGAATGTTCAAGGGCGAGCCCGTGATCGTAGTCGGAAACCGCCGCGGACCGCTGACACTGTGCCTTTACAGGCGCAAGGAAGACGGCAGCTTCGAGCGTGAAATCCTCGAGGAAGAGGCAGGTCCCACTCAGACGCTGGTTTTCAACGCAAACGGGACCGACTTCATCCTCAGCGCCAACCAACTTAAAAACGAAGTAGCATTATATTATTAAACACGATAACGATGGACAACAAATCAAAACAGATAGGTCTCGTCGGTCTTGGCGTCATGGGCAAGCCGATGGCCAAGAACCTGCTCAAGGGAGGATTCAACCTCACAGTATTTGACATCAAGCCAGAACCCGTGCAGGAACTCGTAGGGTTGGGAGCCACTGCTGCAGCAAGCCCCGCCGATCTGGCCGCGAAATGCGACATAATCATCACGATGCTCCCGAACTCGCCTCATGTAGAGGCCGTAGTCTGCGGACCGAAAGGCATCCTTGAAGGAGTCCGTCCGGGCACCATCTACATCGACATGAGTTCCATCTCACCGGTGGTTGCACAGAAACTCTGCGCCATCGTAGCTAAAAAGGGCGTAGAGATGCTCGACGCTCCTGTCAGCGGCGGCGAGCCGAAAGCCATCGACGGTACGATGTCGATTATGGTAGGAGGCAAACAGGAAGTCTTCGACTCAGTGCAGGATGTGCTCCACGCCATGGGCGGCACTGTCACCCTTCTGGGCGCCATCGGCAGCGGCAACACCTGCAAGCTCGCCAACCAGATTATGGTGGCCCTGCACCTGGCAGCCGTGTCCGAAGCTATGGTATTCGCGGAGAAGGCCGGAGTCGACCCGGAGAAGGTATATCAGGCCATCCGCGGCGGTCTTGCCGGCAGCACTGTCCTGGATGCCAAGATGAATATGATCCTCGACCGCAACTTCAAGCCCGGCGGCCCGATCTGGATGCATACCAAGGATATGCTGAACGTCCGCGACGCAGCGCTGGCCATCGACGCTCCCATTCCGCTCTCGACAATGGTTCTGGAAGCTTTCAAGGCGTGCAAGTGCGACGGTCACGTGAACGACGACCACTGCGGCGTAATCCAGTATTGGGAGAAACTCGCCAACGTAACCGTCAAGCGCAGGAAATAGCAAGATGCACAACAGGATAAACTGGAAACAGTTCTTCGTCAGCGTACTCGGCACGGCGATCGGCGTGGCCCTGACCTTCAGCCTCAACGGTATGAGGGAGAGCCGCAAGAAAGACCGCGCCCAGCGGCTGACTGCGATAATGATCATCCACGACATTGACAATTCAATCGATATCGTCAAGTCGAAGAAGGAGACGGAAGCAGCCCGTAACGGCAGGATGCAGTCGCTTCTCGGCGACATGGACCAGCTGAAAACCATGCCGTACGACACGCTTGTCGATGTGGTGGGGCTGCTTATGAAAGAGAACGGACTGGACTTCCGTTTCGACACATCCAAGGAGAAGATTTTCCACAGCGGCTCGGACACCTGGCACAACCTGGGAAGCATGAAGTTCATAGACAACGTGGAATTTTTCTTCTTCGACAGGCAGACTCTCGAGAATCTGCTGACCCAGGCCGAAGGATGGGTCGAGCCCGTTGATTATTATGACGATTACCAGAATATCTTCGTGGAGAACGGCCAGGCCACCCCGGAACGGTATGCCGAACTGCTCAGACGGTTTCTGAAAGAAAAACTTTCCGACAAACGGGTGCTGTTCTACATCAACAACTCGGACGACCGCATAAAGGTCCTGGATGGATACATCGACACCTGGAAGAACCTGAACAACGAGAACAAGTTCCTGATGGGAATCACCGACGAAGAGATGGATGCCTACATCACCAGCATGCGCCAGAACGGTGTCGCTGTCAAGAGACACAGTCTGCTGGGAACTTGGGAATATACGATGGAAGACGACAACTCCAAAGCGTACACGTTCCGGAAAGACAACAGCTTCTCGCTGATAACCAAGCGTTCCAGCCCGGTCAGCAGGCTTGACTGGACAGGATGGTACAAGGACAGCGTTACCGTAAGCGGCACGTGGACTCTGCAGAGGGATTCACTGATCCTTATGTGGGACCCGGGCACCATCGACCTCGGAGTGGATGCGAGCCGGCTCGAGCCGCCGGGAGGAAGAAAGGACAGCCTGGATGCTTGGGTGAACAGCTACAGGTCAGAACAGTTGCCGGCAATCGCAAGCGAGTTCGAGGGTGAAGGCGCAAGGAATGCCTACAAAGTCAGGATGGATCCTTCAAATGACAGACTGGAACGGACGTCGCCCGACAATGAAGTAATCTACTTCAAACGCAGAAAATAGACCCGTCTATTCGATGACGGTCATATGCTTCCGCCAGTGGAAGTAGCCATAGATGCTGGCTGACAGGTAGACTACGAACATAATTGCCGGAGCAATCATTCCCAGCGATGCGAACATCACGACTTGCATCGTGTCCGATACCACCCACAACAGCCACTGTTCGATATGCGAGTTCGTCAGCCAGTATGTGCCGATGAAGCTCAGCGTCATGGTCACCGCGTCGAGATTCGGCTGAGGATCGTCAAGTTTCCTGAGGATAAAGAACAAGGCTGAAGCAGAGACCAGGAAAACAAGCCCGGAGACCAGAGCGGTGCGCCGCGACATCCGCCGTACGACGATGTCATGGTCTTTCTCCGCTTCAGGGTCCGCCGCCAGTCGGGCCTTGTCCCTGGTCAGACGGTATATGCCCAGAAAAGAGATGACCACATAATAGACATTGAGGACCATCGAGCCCCACAGGTGCTGGTGGATACCTATTGCAACATATAATGCCGCACAGAAAATGTCAAGATACCACATCGCGACCTTCTGGCGGATCTGATATATGACATAAAGGATTCCCAGGATGGCAGCAATAAGTTCCACCCAGTCCCAGAAATCAGAAAACTGCAGGAACTCCATCTGTTATCGGACGATGATGCGCTCTCCGATCCTGAGAGTCTTGCTGGCTGAAATATTGTTCAGTTTGCAGATGGCCGATACTGTCGTACCGTATCTCTTTGCCAGGCCGCTGAGCGTATCGCCGGAACGTATGGTATGCACGATACGGTCGGAAGCGGCAGCAGACTCGTTGTCAGACTGCCCGTAATGAGAATAGATGCTGAAATAGTGCTTCTTGAGCGTCAGCACAGAATCGCGGAGCGCTCCTGTCTCGAAATCGATCACCCTCTCGGCATCGAAAGTCTGGCCCTTGTAGCGGGTCTCGAAGTGGAGATGAGGACCCGTGCTGCGTCCAGTGCTGCCTCCCAGACCGATTACGTCACCGGCCTTCACCGGGTCGTTGGGCTCGCAGAGCGTCTTTGAAAGATGGCCGTAATAAGTCTCCAGGCCGTTGGAGTGCCTGATGACAACGAGGTTGCCATAGCCTCCGGTCTGTTTTGTAGTTCCGACATAGCGGACAATGCCGTCAAACGCCGCACGCACAGTATCGCCCACATTCAACGGGACATCTGTTCCCTGATGGGAACTTCCGCGGCGCACCTTGTAGCCGCTGAACACCTTGCCCTGGATCGGCGGGCAGTAGCTGTTCAGGGAATCTGCCAGAAGAAGGTCGATCTCGTCAGGAATCAGGCTGGCAGGATATGCGTGATACGCGTGCATCTCGGTGTTCGTCCAATACTCGTCAAACAGGCTGGCCGTGTCGATCTTCGGATGTCCCAGGTCGAGATAAGCCCAGGTGTTGTCGTCGAAAAGGATGACACGGGTATATTTGTCCTGAGTGTCCAGAGTGTCCATCGGAGACCTGGGGCGGGCCAGACTGTCAGGGGCAGCCGGAAGGTCCTGGGCCATGCAAGCCAGGCTGGACAGAAGGGTGAACAATACTATATATGTCTTTTTCATAACAAATTCTAAATTCAGGTGGCTAATTTAGGCATAAAAATGACGAATTTCTTATTTTTACACGATTGAATTGTTTTTATGCGAAAAATCTTCCTTTCCCTCACATTCATCCTGCAGGTGCTGCTTGCTTCAGCCCAGGCCCAGATCGCCTACGAGGATATGGTCGGAACTGAAGAACTTTATGAGACCCTTCAATACCTGGCCGACGATATGGCTGAAGGAAGGGCCACCGGCAGCAAGGGAAAACTCAGCGCAGAGCAGTTCATCAGGGAGCGTTTCCGCAAATACGGGCTAAAACCTTTCGAATGGAATTACACCCAGTCCTTCCGTGTGCAGGACACCTTGACCGGACGGAACGTCATCGGAGTAGTACCCGCCAACATAATGACTGACGAATACTTAGTCATCGGCGCCCACTATGACCACCTCGGCATCCTTGGAGGCAACACCTACAACGGAGCCGACGACAACGCATCTGGAGTGACCGCGATGCTCGACCTGGCACGTATCTTCGCCAGGATGCGCTCAGACGGCAAGGGCCCTGCCAAGAACCTGATATTCGTAGCTTACGACTGCAAGGAACTGGATCTGAAGGGCAGCGATTATTTTGTCAGGCATCTCCCCTTCCCTTCAAGCAAGGTAATCTGCGCCATAAACCTGGACATGCTCGGAACCACACTGGTCCCCGTACACAGGAACCGGCCCGACTATCTGATAGTCCTTGGAGAAGACACCCTGCCGAGCCAGATGCAGGGAGTAATCCGCCGCAGCAACGCCGGTACGCGTTTCGGCATGGATATTGACTACACGTTCTACGGCAGCAAAGCATTCACGGATATGATTTATCGCACAGGAGACCATTATTCATTCAGATCAAAGAGAATTCCCTCCCTGCTGTTCACTTCCGCTTTCCACGACCACACCTACAAGCCCACCGACACCGTCGATATCATAGATTTCGAAATGCTGCAGAAACGCACTGCCCTTATTTTTGACATAATATACAGATACACATTACTTTAATGCCTTTCAAACGACACATAGCGCTCACATTGCTCGGCATCCTGGCCTGCCTTCAGGCCAGTGCTCAGTACAATCCCGAGCACTTCTATATGCGAGGACGCAGGGCTCTTGCTGACGGCAAGTATGCCGATGCGATAGCGAGCTTCAATGTGCTTTCAAGGCTTGATACGACAGACTACGAGGCATTCTTCTTCCGCGGCATCGCGAAATACGATCTCGGCGACTATGCAGGCGCCGAGAAGGATTTCGACCTGACATTGCAGAAAAACCCGATCTACACCCTCGGTTATCACTACCGCGCCATCACCCGCAGCCAAAGCGGCAAATATGACGAGGCCCTCGAGGACCTGGCCACCGCGGTAGGTCTCCGTCCGGGCTATACCGGCCTCTATTTCAGCCGCGGCGTGGTATATTTCATGTCTCAGCAGTTCGACAAGGCAGTAGCCGACTTTGACAGATATATCCGCAACGAACCCGACGACGGCGCCGCATACCTCAACCGCGGAGCAAGCCACCTGTTCCTGGGCGACACGATCAAAGCCCTCGAAGACTACAACCAGGCCATCAAACTCGACCGCCACGATGCCGAAGCATATGTCCGCCGCGCCCGTATCTATGCCCTCCGCGACCAGTTCGAGGAAGCCATCGAAGACCTCGATACAGCCATCCAGCTGGACAGCACCAATACCCTGGCATACTTCAACCGAGGTCTTATGAAGTACGACAGCAAGGACATCGGAGGAGCCCTGGAAGACTTGGGCAAAGTGCTGCGAGATGATCCCGGCAACGCCCTGACGCTTTACAACAGGGCCCTGATCTATTCCCAGATCGGCGATTTCGAGAAGGCTCTGGATGATTACGACCGCGTCATCAACATCAACTCAGAGAACGTGCTGGCATATTTCAACAGGGCTTCAGTATTCCTCGAAATGCGCCGATATGAAAACGCGATTTCCGACTACACAAAAGCCATAGAACTTTACCCCGACTTCGCTAAGGCATATATGAACAGAGCCTATGCCCGCAATATGCTCGGGCAGTGGGCTGCGTCCCAGAGAGACTACGAAACCGCCCAGGTAAAGATCCGGGAGTACCAGCAGAGCACCTCCACGAAGGAAGGCTATGACGCTTTCGCCGACACTACTCAGGGCTACAGCCACCTGATCGACTTCGACGCCGACTTTGCGAAAAAGAATTTCGACAACGAACTCCTGCAGTACCGTGACGTCGACATAGGCCTCAAACCGCTCTACAGGTTCGCAGTCGCCGGCAAGACCGAGATATCCGACCTGACCGCGCTTTCCCGCAGGCTCCAGTACGAAAAGCTCGACGAGTTCTACAAGGCAGTTCCTCTCGACATCGTGCTTACTACCGACAAGGACAATGCGGCTGAGAACACGTCCGCGAAACTGGCGATCGTCAACCACGAAGTCCTTACCGACAGGAATGCGGAGAATCTGTTCGCAAAGGGGATACTCGAGAACGGACAGAACCAGTTCAACACGGCTATGGCCTGCTACAACGAAGCCATTACCATGGAGCCGGGGAACGAATTCCTGTACATAAACCGAGGCACCCTGCAGGCAGATATGACCGATTTCATATCTTCCATGGACAACAATATCCGGGTCCTCTCGCTTGACAACACGGCATCCACAAGGGTGACTGTATCGGACAACAGCACAGTCAGGACCTATGACTATTCTGCGGCGATCAGCGACTTCATGCAGGCCGCCGAAGTCGCTCCGGACTTCCCCTACACCTACTACAACCTCGGCAACCTGTTCTGCCTGAGCGAAGATATGCTTACTGCCATCACCCAGTACACCAAGGCCATCGACCTCTATCCGTATCTTCCGGAAGCTTACTACAACCGCGGACTGGTGCTGATCTACCTCAAGGACAAGGAAAAGGGCTGCCTGGATATGAGCAAGGCCGGAGAACTGGGTATCGCCGACGCATACAGCGTCATCAAGAAATACTGCACCGAGCAGCAGTAACACCATTCGTGGTTTTTTTATTAAATTTGTACGAATCAGCCTCTTTATTGTATGTGGCAGCGTTTCCAGACTTTACTATTGCTCATCTGCGCGGGACTTCTGATATCGATGTTCAGCGCTGACATGTGCTTTGTGATGGTGCCCGATGACGCTACTGGCGAGCTGAGCCGCTTCGCCATCAAGTTCGTGAACCGTTCACAGTTCATCATCTTCACCTTCGTGACCCTGGTTCTCTGCGTAACTGCCATTTTCTACTATAAGGCACGGCTGCTTCAGATACGCATCTGCATAATCGACATCCTGCTGCTTCTGGCTTACCAGATATGGATACTGGTATACTATTTCCAGTTCAAAAGCGTATATACCTTCACTGTCCCCACCCTCTTTCCCCTGGTTTGCATAATCCTCCTGCTGCTTGCGATCAGATACATCTGGCGCGACGAATCGGAAGTCATAGCATACCACATCCTCCGCAAGAACAAGAAAAACGGCAAGATTAAAAAATATCAACAAGAAAATGAGAAGAATAGCTGAATCAGAATTGATAATAAACAGTGACGGCTCCGTATTCCATCTTCACATCCTGCCGGAAGACCTGGCCGACACGATCATACTCGTCGGCGACCAGAACCGCGTCCCGGCCGTTGCCAAATACTTCGACGAAGGCAGCATAGTCTGCGACAAGGCATCGAGGGAATTCCACACCATCACCGGCAGATACCACGGCAAGGCCATAACAGTGATGTCCACCGGCATCGGCACGGACAACATTGACATAGTGATGAACGAGCTCGACGCCCTGGCCAACATAGATTTCAGCACAAGGCAGCAGAAAGACGCCCACAAGGCACTTCATATACTCCGTATCGGCACCTGCGGATGCGTCCGCCCCGACATACCGCTCGGAGGTTTCGTTCTCTCGGAGGTCGGGATCGGCACAGACGGCCTTCTCAACTGGTATGACGGAGGTCCCGGGATAAGCGACAGCGGAATGGAGAAGGCCTTTATGGAACATATGTGCTGGACTCCCCGTCTTGCCACCCCCTACTGCGTCTGGTCAAGCAAGGACATACTCGACAAGTTCCCGGGCTGCGCAAGAGGTATAACCATGTCAGCTCCCGGATTCTACGGACCCCAGGGCCGTTCCATCCGGATGGACCTCACCATTCCCGACTTCATTCCCAGGCTCGAGCAGTTCGAATACAAAGATGTCAGGATGACCAACATCGAAATGGAGAATTCCGCCATCGTGGGAATTGCCACCCTGCTCGGCCACCACGCTGCAACGATTTGCTGCGCAATAGCCAACCGTTTCCGTCTCGAAAGCATTCCGGACTACAAGCCCTACATAGAGAAACTCATTGTTTACGCACTCGACTCCCTCACTGCATAATGACAGATACTAAAGACCTCGAATACCTGGTAGACCTGTTCGACGATCCGGACCTGCAGGTCGCTTCCGCGCTGGACAAGAAGATCCGGCAGGGCGGCCCCGAACTGCTGGATGCGCTCCGCAATATGGCTGTCGACACCAAGGACGAGACCCGCAGGGAGATCATAAACCGCAAGTTCATCTATTACAGCGCCGCATCGGTCCTGGACCAGCTCGAGCAGTATGCCGCACTTGCCAGACGGGAGGAGGCCACCCTGCTGGAAGGAGCATATCTGATCAGCGCCCTGCTGACCCCCGGCTACAAGAGGGCAGCTTTCTATGACGGCCTGATTCCGCTGATCGGCGAAATAATGAGCGAGACTTCCGAAGACAAGACGGCCGTCGAGAACGCCAAGATACTGAACCATATATTCTACAACAGATACCGTTTCACCACGACAGACCCTTTCTCGTTTTCCGAGGACAATTCTCTTTTCATCAATGTGCTTGAGAAGCGGCGCGGCAATCCTGTCGCCATATCCGTGCTGTATTTCGCCGTAGCCCACGCAGCAGGACTGCCCATTTTCCCGCTATGCTTCAAGGGCGGGTTCGTACCGGTCTATGAGGAGAACGGCAAGGTTCTGTTCTACCTCAACGTGTTCCATAAGGGAGAGATTTTCCTTCAGGACAGCCTTTCGACAATGATGTCGACCCAGGGGCTGGATCTGGACACATCTTCGATGGTAGTGAAGAAAGATGCCACCATCCTTACGATGTATATGGAACTGATTGCGTTCTATTACGACCAGAAAGGGAACAAGGCGATGGTTGAACTGCTGGCCAAGGCGATGAGCTATTTCGGCAACCAGCGGTATATGGTGATCGACGAAGAAGATGAATGACGTCACTCCTGAAGGGCCTTGCCCGTAGGGAATTCGGGATGTTTCATCAGTTCTTCGGGCGTTCCTTCGAAAATAAGTTCTCCGCCCTCGTCTCCTGCATCCGGCCCCAGTTCTATCAGCCAGTCGGCAGCCTTGATAACATCCATATTGTGTTCCACGACTATGATGGAGTGACCTTTCGCAATCAGGGCGTCGAACGACTTGAGCAGTTTTTCTATGTCATAGAAATGCAGGCCAGTCGTCGGCTCGTCGAAGATGAAGAGTATATGTTCCTTGGCCGATGTCTCCTTTGTGAGGAACGAAGCCAGCTTGATACGCTGGCTCTCTCCACCGCTGAGAGTGCTGCTGCTCTGTCCCAGTTTGAGATACGCCAGGCCCACATCGACCAGCGGCTGCAGCTTTTCGGCTATCCTGCGGGCAGAGGGATCCTCCTGAGCCGAGAAGAACTCCACAGCTTCGCGGACGCTCATGTTCAGGACATCGTCGATGTTCTTGTCCTGGTACTTCACTTCCAGTATCTCCGGCATAAACCTGTGTCCGCCGCAGCTCTCGCAGACCATCGTCACGTCAGCCATAAACTGCATCTGGATGCGGATCACACCTTCTCCCTGGCAGTCCGGACAGCGGCCTCCGTCGATATTGAAGGAGAAATGCGAGTGTCCGAAACCATTCATCTTGGCATAAGGCTGCTCCGAGAACAGCTTGCGTATGTCATCATACACCTTCAGGTAGGTGACAGGATTAGACCTGCTGCTCTTTCCTATGGGATTCTGGTCGACATACTCTATAGATGTGATCCGGCCCAGGTCGCCCCTGAGTTCCCTGTACGCCCCGGGTCTCTCGCCGATCTGGTTGATATGGCGGTATACGGCCGGATAGAGGATGTCGCCGACAAGCGATGACTTTCCGCTGCCGCTCACTCCGGTGACTACGGTGAGACAGTTGAGGGGAAATCTTACAGTTATGTTCTTCAGATTGTTCTCCGCTGCTCCGCAGACTTCTATCGAATATTTCCAAGGCCTCTTCGAGGCTGGCAGATAACGTGACCTGCGGCCCTGGAGATAGTCTATGGTTATCGATTCGCCGTTGTAAACGCCGCTGCCGTCCGGAAGACCTTGATATACTATCTCTCCTCCATACGCCCCTGCATAAGGGCCCACGTCGATCAGCATGTCGGCAGCCTTGATGATCTGCTCGTCGTGTTCCACGACTATCACGGTGTTGCCAAGGTCGCGCAGGCGCTTGAGCACGCCTATGAGCTTGGCTGTGTCGCGGGAGTGAAGGCCTATGCTGGGCTCGTCGAGTATGTAGAGAGAACCCACCAGGTTGTTTCCGAGCGAGCTGACGAGGTTGATGCGCTGGCTTTCTCCGCCGCTCAGGGTGTTGGAAGGCCTGGACATTGTAAGATATCCCAGTCCCACCTCCATCATATAGCCGACTCGCATCTTGAGTTCCTTCAGAGGTACTGCCACTTTTGCTTTCTCATAGTCCGTCAGCAAGCTGTCCAGAGAATCGAGGTATTTCTGCAGGTCCTTGATCTGCATATCCATAACCTCGGAGATGTTCTTGCCGCCGACACGCACGTACAGGGCTTCCTTGCGCAGACGCGAACCGCCGCAGGCACGGCAGACAGTCTTGCCGGTGTAGCGGCTCAGCATATACTTGAACTGTATCTTGTAGCGATTCTTGCGGACCCAGTCGAAGAAGGTGTTTATGCCGTCGAAATACTCGTTGCCGTTCCACAGCAGGTCCTTCTGCTCGCGGGTGAGGTCCTTGTATGGTTTATGTATCGGAAAATCGAAGAGGTATGCGTTCTCTACAAGACGGTCGCGGCAGTATCCCATCACGTCTCCCCTCCAGCAGGCCACAGCGCCTTCATAGACGCTCAGCGTGGGATTGGGAATGACCAGCGACTCGTCGATGCCGAGTATCTTTCCGTAGCCTCCGCATACAGGGCAGGCGCCAAGAGGGCTGTTGTAACTGAAGAAGTTCTCGGTAGGCTCCTCAAAGACGATACCGTCCGCCTCGAAGATGTTGGAGAAACTGCGCAGCTTCCCGGCGTGACCGGCGAATATGTAGCCCTTGCCTTTTGAAAAAGCAGTCTGGGCGGAATCGAGCACCCGGGAGCGGAAATCATCGTCGTCAGCTACCGTAACCCTGTCGACCAGGAGAGCCTTGTCGGTCAGATCCATTTTCTGTCCGGAAGCAAGCAGTTCGTCTATCTTGAAAAATGAGCCGCTACGCAGGTCGACCAGTCTCGAGAAACCTTCTTCCTTGAGTGAAAGCAGATACTCTACGGTCCTGGAAGGCTCGCAGTCTATCATCGAGGCGATCAGGGCGACTGAGCCGGACTCCAGGGTCAGAAGGTATTCAAGGACGCTCTTCGCCGTATCGCATACCACCTCCCTGCCGCTGACAGGCGAATAGGTGCGCCCGGCATTCACGAACAGCAGCCTCAGATAGTCATATACCTCTGTAGTGGTTGCAATGGTGCTGCGGGGGTTGGTGGTATTCACCTTCTGTTCGACGGCGATTGCCGGAGGGATGCCGGTGATGTAGTCCACTGCAGGCTTGGTCATCCTGCCGAGGAACTGGCGGGCGAACGAAGATAGACTCTCCGCGAAACGCCTGTGTCCTTCGGCATAGATCGTATCGAAGGCTATCGACGATTTTCCGGAGCCGGAGATACCGGTAACCACTATGAACTTGCCCCTCGGAACTGAAAGGTCGAAGTTCTTGAGGTTGTTGGCCCTCGCGCCTTTGATGAATATGTTCTCCTGCTGATCCATCTACTGCCTTGTCACCTGCCTTGTATCTCTCAATTTCTTGAGGGAAGCCATTATCTTGTCGAGTTCCAGATTGCCTGGAACGAAGATGGTCGCCGTCACTTCCTTCTCGCCGTTGCGGGCATCCTTCACATAGAAAGCCCTGATCGACGCCTTGAACTGGCTGATGGTCGAAATGACTTCGTTCACTGCAGCATCCGACTCCACTATGACGCGCAGGGTAGTCTGGAAACTGTTAGTGCTCGCATCTTCCTTCCAGCGCACTTTCTGTACCCTGTGGGGATACAGAGTCAGCAGACGTGAAGCGTTAGGACAGGACATGCGGTGTATCTTGATACCGTCGTTGATGGTCACGAAACCGAACACCTCGTCTCCGTAGACGGGGTTGCAGCAGCGGGCCATCTTGTAGTCGACGTTCTTGAGGGACTTGTTTCCGCCGATAACGAGATAGTCCGAAGAATCCGTCTTGCGCAGCGTGTGGGTCACGTGGCTCTCCACAGTCTCCTGGGTGCGGGAAGCCTTGTCCTGAAGATATGTCTTTATGTCAGCGACGTCCACCGCCCCGGACCCGAGGGCCGAGAACAGCTCGTTGGCGTTGCGGAACTTGTATTTCTTGACCAGATAGGTCAGGTCGTCGTCGGGCAGCTCGAGTTTCCAGTTCTTGAGCCTGCGTTCCAGCAGCTGCTTGCCCTCGCGGGCCATCTTGTTCTCCTCTTCCTTAAGCCTCTGCTTGATCTTTGTGCGGGCCTTGGATGTC
Source organism: Bacteroidales bacterium (assembly GCA_017561885.1). Lineage (GTDB taxonomy): Bacteria > Bacteroidota > Bacteroidia > Bacteroidales > UBA932 > Equibacterium. The sequence goes on from JAFZBF010000006.1 coordinate 52,124, forward strand.
ACTACGAAGTCCAGCCAGCCTGCCGTCGGCTTCTGGTTCTTGTTGGTGAGGATTTCCACCACGTCGCCGGTCTTGAGTTTCTCCTTGATGGAAACCATCTTGCTGCCGATCTTGGCTCCGGCGCACTTCAGACCTATGTTGGAATGGATGTCAAAAGCGAAGTCCAGGACCGTTGCCCCGGCTTTGAGCTGACGCAGTTCGCCGTTGGGAGTGAAGACGAAGACATCCTGATTGATGTATGAATCTATCTGCTCGTAGCTTTCCTGCGCATTGCCGCTGATAAGGCCGTGCACCATATCCAGCCAGTGCTGGAGGCTCTCTTCCTTCTTGACGCCCTTGTATGCCCAGTGCGCCGCGCTGCCGAGTTCAGCCTCGTAATCCATCCTTTCCGTGCGGATCTGCACTTCGAGATACTGGCCGCGGGCATTTTTTACTGTAATCTGCAGCGACTGGTATCCATTGGGCTTGGGCACCGTTATCCAGTCACGGAGACGGCTGGTATCAGGCTCGTATTCCTCAGTCACCAGGGAATAAACCTCCCAGCAGAGGTCCTTCTCCTTCTCGAGCGGAGCGTCGATAATGAACCTTATCGCGAATACGTCATATACCTTGCTGAACGGGATGTCCTGGACCTGCATCTTGCGCCAGATGGAATACGCGCTTTTTGTACGTGCCTTGAGGGTATACTTTATCCCCTTCTGGCGGAGTTTGTCCTCAAGCGGCTTCACGAATTCCCGGACAAGGGCCTCGCGCTCCTTCTCCCCTGCTTTCAGCTGGTTGGATATGGCCCTGTACTGCACCGGATCGGCATATTTAAGCCAGAGGTCCTCCAGTTCGCTCTTGACGTTGTAGACTCCTGTCTGATGAGCCAGAGGCACATACAGCAGGATTGTCTCGGCATTCTTGCGGGCCTGGTCCGTCTTTGAGAGCATATTCAGGTTGCGCATTATTTCCAGACGGTCGGCAAGCTTTATCAGGAAAACCTTGGGGTCGCTGGAATACGAAGCGATCAGCTTGCGGTAGCGGTCTGCCTCGAGACGGGTGTCCTTAGGCTTGATTTCGGATATCTTGTTGAGACTGACTGCCATCTCTATCACAGCCTTGTCGAAAGAATCCCTTACTGCGTCGAGACGGGCGTTGTCCATACGGCTGGCCTCGTGAAGGAATACCGCAGATACGGCATCGGCGCCGAGGCCGAGTTCCTTGGCAACTATCTCGGCCACAGCCATGGGGTGTTCTATGAAAGGATGGTTGTTGCTGCGGAACATACCTTCAAGAGAAGTGCAGGCAAGGTCGTACGCACGGCGGATTGCCGCTGCGTCAGATTCGGAATAGTATCCGCATATCCTGTCTATGGCTTCCATGGTCATTTCTCCAACAGTATCTTGAGTGCATTCATTTCATCCCTTGCCTTGGCAGCTGCCATAAAATCCAGCTGTGCGGCAGCGTCTTCCATCCTCTTCCTGGCTGCCGCGACGGCAGCTTTGAGCTGGGCATCGTCCATCTTGCTGATGACGGGATCTTCCTCCAAATATCTTGCCTGTTTCTGCAGGTCGTCTTCCCTTTTGTAAGTATCTGTCCTCACCAGCGCATTGTATGCTTTGATACCTACCTGATGAGGAGTTATGCCGTGTTCTTCGTTGTATTTTTTCTGCTTCGCGCGACGGCGCTCAGTCTCGTCAATCGTACGCTGCATCGACTCGGTGACAGTATCGGCATACATTATCACCTTGCCGTTGATATTCCTTGCCGCACGTCCTGCAGTCTGGGTGAGCGAACGTTCGCTGCGCAGAAAGCCTTCCTTGTCCGCATCGAGAATCGCCACGAGCGACACCGTGGGAAGGTCCAGCCCCTCTCTCAGCAGGTTCACGCCGACAAGCACGTCGAAGCGTCCCTCCTTGAAATCCTCTATGATCTCCACTCTTTCTAGCGTATCCACGTCGGAATGGATATAGCGGCTGCGGACATCCATCTTCGTCAGATATTTCTCAAGTTCCTCGGCCATGCGTTTCGTAAGGGTGGTCACCAGCACTCTCTCGTCGTTCTCGCTGCGGATTTCTATCTCCTCGAGCAGGTCGTCGATCTGGTTCTTGGTGGGCCGCACCTCGATCGGAGGGTCCAGAAGACCGGTGGGCCGTACCACCTGTTCTACTACCAGACCTCCGCATTTCTGAAGTTCATAATCACCGGGAGTGGCGCTTACATAGAGTTTCTGACCGAGAATGTTCTCGAACTCGTCAAACTTCAGCGGACGGTTGTCCGCAGCAGCCGGAAGTCTGAAGCCATACTCGATCAGCGTTTCCTTGCGGGCACGGTCGCCGCCGTACATGGCGCGCACCTGCGGAACTGTCACGTGACTTTCGTCGATGAAGGTAATGAAATCCTCGGGAAAATAATCTATGAGGCAGAACGGTCTCTGCCCGGGCTTGCGGCGGTCGAAATAACGGGAATAGTTCTCGATGCCGGGACAATAGCCTATCTCCCTGATCATCTCGATGTCGTACTCGACTCTCTGCTTGAGCCTCTTGGCCTCGAGGTGACGGCCTATCTCATTGAAATAAGACACGCGCGCCATCATGTCGTCCTGAATCTCGTTTATCGCTTCCCTGGTCCGTTCCTTCGTCGTGACGAAATTGTTGGCCGGATATATGGTCAGTTCATTCAGATACTCTACGGTAGCCCCGTTTATCGGATCGATAAGTTCGAGGGATTCAATCTCGTCGCCGAAGAACACAACCCTGCATGCCAGGTCGCCGTAGGCAAGATAGATGTCCACGCTGTCGCCCTTTACACGGAAGGTGCCTCTCTTGAACTCTGTCTCGTTACGGTTGTAAAGTGCATCGACAAGGCTGTAGAGAAACTTGTTGCGGCTTATCTTCTGACCTCGGGTCACGATTATGGTACTGTCGTGGAAATCGTCAGGGTTGCCTATGCCGTAAAGGCACGACACAGAAGAGATCACTACTACGTCCCTGCGGCCCGACAGCAGCGCCGAAGTAGCCCTGAGACGAAGTTTGTCGATCTCGTCGTTTATGCTGAGGTCCTTCTCTATGTATGTGTCCGTTGTCGGCAGATAAGCCTCCGGCTGATAATAGTCGTAATAGCTCACGAAATATTCCACCGCATTCTCCGGAAAGAAAGACTTGAACTCGCCGTAAAGCTGTGCCGCCAGGGTCTTGTTATGGCTCAGGATCAGGGCAGGCCGCTGAAGCTGCTCGATGACGTTGGCCATGGTGAACGTCTTGCCGCTGCCGGTGACTCCGAGCAACGTGGCACAGTCCACCCCGGAGCGGAATGCACTGCATATCTGCTCTATAGCCTCCGGCTGGTCGCCAGTGGGCCTGTATGGCGAATGTATCTTGAATTGCATTTCGGGCGTAGGCTTACTCGCCTGCAGCCTTCAGTCTTTCTGCATTCTCGGCAATCTGCAGCTGGTCTATCAGCTCCTGGATATCTCCATCCATGAATACAGGAAGATTGTACATAGTGTAACCTATGCGATGGTCTGTCACGCGGGACTGGGGATAGTTGTATGTTCTGATCTTGGCGGAGCGGTCTCCTGTAGAGACCATAGTCTTACGGGTAGAGGATATCTCGTTGAGATATTTCTCGTATTCGAGGTTGTAGAGCCTGGTACGCAGTTCGGCCATGGCCTTGTCGAGGTTCTTGAGCTGGGAACGCTCGTCCTGGCACTGGACTACGATACCTGTGGGAATATGTGTCAGGCGGATTGCGGAATAGGTGGTGTTCACGCCCTGTCCGCCCGGACCTGACGAGCAGAACGTATCCTTGCGGATATCGCTCATATTGAGTTCAATGTCGAATTCGTCGGCCTCCGGCAGTACCACGACTGAAGCGGCCGAAGTATGCACACGGCCCTGGGTCTCCGTCTGGGGCACCCTCTGCACGCGGTGCACGCCGCTCTCATATTTCATAGTGCCGTACACCTTGTCGCCTGAGATCTTGGCCACAATCTCCTTGAAGCCGCCCATGGCGCCTTCGGACTGGCTGTTGACCTCCAGTTTCCATCCCTTCTTCTCGCAGAACTTGCTGTACATGCGGAACAGGTCGCCGGCAAAGATGGCAGCCTCGTCACCGCCGGTACCGCCGCGTATCTCGATGATGGCGTCCTTGGAATCCTGAGGATCGGCGGGAATGAGCAACACCTTGATCTGCTCTTCCATCTCCGGCAGCCTGGGTTCGATTTCGTTGACTTCCTCGCGTGCGATCTCCTTGAGCTCCTCGTCCTTCTCATTCATAAGGATATCCTTCGCGGCCTGCAGGTCGTTGATGAGCCTGGAGTATTGCTTTCCGGCGGCAACGATGGGCTCGAGCTCCTTGTATTCCTTGTTGAGCTGAACGAATTTCTTCATGTCAGCAATCACTTCGGGGCTCGAAATCTGTTCCTCCAGAGATTTGTATTTGGCCTCCAGGTCAGCCAGTTTTGTCAGTAAGGTATTCTCCGCCATATTATCAAGATTAGTGCGCTAAGATAGCTATTTTTCCGCGGTTTTCCTAATTGACTAATTACTCAGGTCCTGGCCATATATGTGTACAAGGTCGGAAAAAAGGCAAGGGACCTTGTACACCCCAAAAATACAATATCCTATCAAACAGCCATCTACAAAAAGAAAGTGTACAAGGTCCCCTATAATTCAGCAGACCTTGTACACTATGATTGCTAGCAATTATGCTTATTCAGCCGGTACGAAGTGGTAGTGGGGACCGAAGCGCTCGAAAGCGGCGCGGTCGAGTTCCTCGCGGTGGTCGGGATGTGCGATGCTGATGATAGCCTTCGCACGCTCCTGAAGGCTCTTGCCGTAAAGATCCACGGCGCCGAACTCGGTCACGAGCCAGTGCATATGGTTGCGGGTGGTCACGACACCGGCGCCTTCGGTGAGCACGGGAGCAATCTTGCTGATACCCTTGTTGGTGACAGAAGGCATCGCGATGATGGCCTTTCCGCCCTCGCTGAGGCTTGCGCCGTAGGTGAAGTCGATCTGGCCGCCCACGCCGCTGTAGAACTTGGTGCCAAGGCTGTCAGCGCAGACCTGACCGGTGATGTCCACCTGAAGTGCGCTGTTGATGGCGGTGACTTTCGGGTTCTTTGCAATCACATACGGGTCGTTGGTGTATCCCACGTCCATCATTGCGACCATCGGGTTGTCGTCGATGAAATTGTAGACATCCTGGCTTCCCATAAGGAAGGTTGATACCATCTTGTACTTGTCGATCTTCTTGGCAGCACCGTTGATCACACCTTTCTCCACGAGAGGAAGCACGCCGTCGGCGAACATCTCGGTGTGGATACCGAGGTCCTTGTGGTTGCCGAGCTGGGCAAGGACAGCGTTGGGGATGGCGCCGATACCCATCTGCAGGCAGGCACCGTCCTCGATAAGATTGGCGCAGTTTATACCGATCTTGGTCTCGGTCTCGTTGGGAGCGGTGAAAGTGGCCGGCTCCAGCGGAGTGTTGTCCTCGACGAAGAGGTCGATCTTGTCGACAGGGATGATTGCCTCGCCCCAGCTGCGCGGAACGTGCTTGTTGATGACCGCGATCACGGTCTTGGCGCACTCGATAGCGGCCAGCGTAGCGTCCACTGAAGTTCCGAGCGATACGAAACCGTGTTTGTCAGGAGGACATACCTGGATCATTGCCACGTCGCAAGGCAGGACACCGGCCCTGTAGAGTTTCTGGGTCTCGCTCAGGAAAATGGGAATGTAGTCGGCATATCCGGCCTGGACGTTCTTGCGGACGTTGCCACCTACGAAGAAGGCCTGATGGAAGAAGATTCCTTCATATTTCGCATCCGTATAGGGAGCGGGGCCTTCAGTGTGAAGATGGTGGATGAAGACGTTCTTCAGTTCTCCTGCATCGCCGCGGCGGCAAAGGGCCTGGATGAGCACCTGGGGGGCGCTGGCTACGCTGCTGAAGTGGATATGGTCGCCGCTCTTGACAACCTTCACAGCTTCATCGGCGCTTATGAATTTGATATTTTTCATTATGTTTTGTTATTGATATGATTGCGGAATTGGAACAGACAAAGATATGAAATTATTGATAACTTTGCAGCAATAAAACCATACAGAGATGAACAGCCGCGAAGAACAATTGAAGGCCTTCAACCGCCTGCTGGACGTAATGGACGACCTGAGGGAGAAATGCCCTTGGGACCGCAAGCAGACCAACGAAAGCCTGCGTCCCAACACCATCGAGGAAGTCTATGAACTGAGCGATACCATCATCCGCGGCGACACGCACAATATGGCCAAGGAACTGGGTGACGTGCTTCTGCACGTGGTGTTCTACGCCAAGATCGGTTCTGAGACAGGCGAGTTCGACATCGCCGACGTGTGCAACAAACTTTGCGACAAGCTCATCTACCGCCATCCCCATGTTTACGGCGATGTGGCTGCCGAGACGGCAGGCCAGGTTGTGAAGAACTGGGAGCAGCTCAAGCAGACCGAGAAAGACGGCAACAAGACCGTTCTCGGCGGCGTTCCTGAAAGTCTTCCGCCGCTGCTGAAAGCCTACCGTATGCAGGACAAGGCTCGCGCCGTAGGCTTCGACTGGGAAGACAAGCAGGATGTATGGGACAAGGTTACCGAAGAGATTGCCGAGTTCCGCGCAGAACTGATGTATATGGAGAACGACGAGAACAACCGCGACAGGGCCCAGAATGAGCTGGGTGACCTGCTGTTCTCTCTGGTCAATGCGTCACGCCTGTATGACCTCAATCCCGACACTGCCCTCGAAATGACCTGCCGCAAGTTCCGTGCGCGCTTCAACTATGTCGAAGAAGAGGCAAAGAAGCAGGGCAAGAATCTCAAGGATATGAGCCTCGGCGAGATGGACGAACTCTGGGAAGAGGCCAAAGCAAAAGGAATAAAATGAGTTATCCCTGGCAGGAGCGCACCCTTCTGCTGATGGGTGAGGAGAATCTGCAGAAACTTGCGGACTCAGTCGTTGCCGTCATCGGCCTCGGCGGGGTCGGCGCCTATGCTGCCGAGATGCTTGCCCGTGCCGGAGTCGGCCATATGATTCTTCTGGACAGCGACTGCGTGGCCGAAAGCAACAAGAACCGTCAGCTGCTCGCCCTTGACTCCAACATAGGCCGCAAGAAGGTAGAGGTGATGGCCGAAAGGCTCCGCGACATCAACCCTTCTCTTGAACTGACGCTGATCGACGAATATCTGACACAGGAAAATGTGGCTGCGCTTCTCGGACCGTTCAAACCGGATTATCTGGTTGATGCCATCGACACCCTTACCCCCAAGCTCTCGCTGATCCACTACTGCGTGAACGCCGGGATTCCGCTGGTGAGCTCGATGGGCTCCGGTGCCAAATACGATGCCACCAAGGTCCGCCTGACCGACCTCAGCAAGTCGCGCAACTGCCCGCTGGCATACATCGTACGCAAGAAACTCCGCAAGATGGGTATCGAGAAAGGCTTCCTCGTGGTCTATTCAGAGGAACTCCCCGACGAAAACGCCATAGTTGAGATACGAGGCGAGACCAACAAGAAGTCGCAGGTCGGAACAATTTCATACCTGCCCGCAGTGTTCGGCTGCGTCTGCGCCCAGGCCGCCGTCCGCCACATCACGGGACGCTAAAAAACTACACAATTGACTTGCCGAAAGGCACAAGTGCGGGAACGATCATCTTGAAATGCTGCATTCCGAAGGGAATGCCGACGATGGTGATGCAGAGGATACAGCCGAAAATCAAATGTATCATGGCGATCTCCCACCAGCCGGTCACAATCCATATGATGTTCATGACGACAGAGAGGCAGCTCGGTTGGTCCGGACGGTCAACGATCTTATGGCCGAAGGGCCAGATGGCATAGGATCCGAACTTGAAGAGCTGGATGCCGAAAGGTATGCCGATAATGGTAATGCACAGCAGCAGACCGATAATGTAGTATATCAGCGCTACTATGAAGCCGCCAAGCAAGAACCACAGAATATTGCCGAGAGTGTTCATCGATGTCAGATCTAATCGATGCGAAAATAGCAAATAATATTAAATTTGGGATATCATTAACCTGAACTGCTATGAGCAAATCATCTGCTGTAATACTTGTCGTCCTCGCATTCCTCATCGCAAGATGTTCTGCACACCGCACAGACGACGGGTTCAAGATCAAGGACGGCGTGATAATTACGAAAGTTCCTGAACGTCCCGTAGGCCAGAAAGACGTCCTGGGCCTGACCGTTCCCGCCATGGACACCGTACGTGTAGGCTTCGTAGGACTAGGAATGAGGGGCAGCGACGCTGTTGTCCGCTACACTTATGTTCCGGGAGTCAAGATCACAGCCATATGCGACGTCGAGCCTGACCGCGTGAAGGCTTCGCAGAAAGACCTTGCCGGACGCGGATTCCCTGCAGCGGCCGAATATGCCGGAACAGTGGAATCCTACAGGCAACTCTGCGAAGACCCGAATGTCGATCTCGTCTATATCTGTACCGACTGGGAACACCACGTACCCGTCGCCCTGTGCGCGATGGAGCACGGCAAGCACGTCGCCATCGAAGTTCCTTCCGCGTATTCTCTGGAAGACTGCTGGGCACTGGTGAATATGGCAGAGAAGAACCGTCTTCACTGTATGATCCTCGAGAACTGCTGCTACGATTTCTTCGAGCTGTCAGCACTCCAGATGGCTCGCGAAGGGCTCTTCGGCGAAGTGATCCACGCCGAGGGCTCATACCTGCACAACCTCGACCCCTACTGGGATGAATATTGGCACAGCTGGCGCCTCACCTTCAACAAGGAGCACCGCGGAGACGCCTACCCCACCCACGGTTTCGGTCCCGTCTGCCAGGTGCTGAACATCCACCGCGGCGACAGGCTCAAGACTCTGGTCGCACTTGACACCAAGGCTTTCAACGGTCCGAAACACGTCTCGGCAAGAGGCGGTGAGAACCCCGAAGACTTCAAGAACGGCGACGTATCCACAACTATGATCCGCACCGAAAAAGGCAAGACAGTCCTCATAGAGCACGACGTGATGACTCCCCGCCCCTACAGCCGTATGTACCAGTTGGTCGGCACAGAAGGCTATGCCGCCAAGTATCCGGTGAACCAGCTCTGCTTCCGCAACGAAGCCCTGGACGGCCGCACCCCCGACTACAGCAAGCTTGAAGGCGAGAAGACACTTTCAGGAGAGGCCCTCAGCGAATTTATGGAGAATCACCGCAGTCCGATCCTCACTCCCGAACTGGAAGTTCTCGCAAAGGAAGTCGGCGGCCACGGCGGGATGGATTTCATAATGGACTACCGCCTGATTTACTGCCTGCGCAACGGACTGCCCCTGGACATCGACGTCTATGACCTCGCCGAATGGTGCTGCGTGAGCGAACTCTCTGCCATTTCGATGGAGCACGGCGGAGCGCCCGTGGAAGTACCCGACTTCACCCGCGGAGCCTGGAACAGGATTGACGGTTTCTCATACGCTTTCGCTGAATGATATGGCTGACCTGCTTGACATAATAGGCCGCTTCGCCATAGAAGGGCACGCAACGGAGGTCAGGCCGCTCGGCGAAGGCTTCATCAACGACACTTTCATTGCTACCACCGACGGCCCGCATCGCTACATACTCCAGCGCAAGAACAAGAACGTCTTTCCTGACGTTCCGGCGATGATGGACAACATCGCTGCCGTTACAGAGCATATTAAGCGCAAGGTGAAGGACCCGCTGCGCGAGACGCTCACCGTAATCCCCGCGAAGGACGGCAAGCTGTATTATCAAGATGAAGACGGAGAATACTGGGCCGTCTGCCTCTTCATCGAAGACACCATAACCTACGACATTGCATCCTCCCCTGAGATGGCGCGTCAGGGCGGAATCGGCATCGGCCGTTTCCAGGCTCTGCTGGCCGACTTCGACAAGCCGCTCGCCGAAGTCATCAAGGGCTTCCACAACATCCGCTGGCGCTTCACCCAGTGGGATGCGAGCCTAGCCGCAGACCAGGCCGGCAGGAAGGACGCCGTGGCTGCTGAGATCTCATTCGTAGAGGCGCGCCGCGAAAGGATGCTCTCGTTCTGGAGAATGGTGGAGGACGGCACCCTGCCGATGCGCGTCACCCACAACGACACCAAGCTGAGCAACATCCTCTTCGACAGGAGCAGCGGCGATGTGCTCTGCGCGATAGATCTCGACACCGTGATGAGCAGCACCTCCCTCAACGACGTGGGGGATGCGATCCGCTCCTACGCCAACGCCACTGTCGAGGACGACCCCGATTATGAGAAAGTGGCGCTGAGGCTCGATATGTACGAGGCCTATATGGACGGCTACCTGTCGCAGCGAAGGGACACCCTCGCACCTTCCGAGAAAGAATGGATGGCCTTCGCCCCGCTATACATCACCTATGAGCAGGTGCTCCGCTTCCTGATGGACTACATCGACGGCGACAGGTACTACAAGATCAAGTACCCTGAGCACAACCTCGTGCGCACCCGCTCCCAGACAGCTCTTCTGAACAGCATGGAGGCCAGTTACCCGGCAATGCAGAAAATAGTCGGAAAACTGCTGCAATAATGTTTATATTTGTAGAAAAATCACCAAAACCATACACTATGAAACTCTTCAAGATTGCCGTTGCAACATTTCTGTTCGCGGCTGTTGTCATCTCCTGCAAGGAGAAAACCAACGAATGCATCCCTGTAAAGAAAGAAATACAGCCAGTGGAGCAGGCACCCCGTGCAGATCCGGGCCAGCGCAACTTCGGCGGCAACATCTCAGCCACCCCGAACGCGCCGCGCGACACCGCCGGCATGGCAGAGCGTATGCGCCGTATGCGCGAGGAGCAGAACCGCATCCGCACCGTCCACTTCAACGACCTGTCGATGAGCGACCCGTACATCCTTGCTGACGAAGCTACCAAGACCTACTACCTGACCAGTTCCGGCGGACGCCAGTACCGCAGCAAGGACCTCGTGATGTGGGAAGGCCCCTACAATGTGATCGACCTCAGCGGCACCTGGTGCGAGAAAGCCGGTTTCGCTGCCGCAGCCGAGATCCACAAGATCGGCGACTACTACTATTACGCCGGCACCTGGAGCGACCACAGCGAAATCATCCAGGCAATTCCTAGACGCTACAACGTGCCTCACAACCAGACTTATCTTCTCCGTTCCGAGAGCCCCGAGGGACCTTTCGTTCCCTTCTCTGTCACTCCCGGCTACGACTACCAGCCTTATGAGTGGGACTGCATCGACGGTACTCTTTATGAAGAGAACGGACACATCTATATGGTCTTCGTACACGAGTGGACCCAGCTCATCGACGGTACCATGGACTACATCGAACTCGCACCGGACCTCACCAAGACTATTTCAGAATGGCCTGTAACATTGTTCCGCGCCTCTGAGTGCCCTCCTTGCGGCGAGATGAACGGCCTCGGCGAAGCCACCTTCGGCCTCAAGATGCCCGGCTGGGTAACCGACGGACCGCAGATGTTCCGTACACAGACCGGCAAGCTCGGAATGCTCTGGTCAACCTGGGGCAAGGAACGCTACCTGCAGGTTATCTGCTACTCTGAGTCAGGCACTATCGATGGACCTTGGGTACAGGAGCCGGAACCTTTCCTGGCCAACAACTCCGGCCACGGAATGCTCTTCCGCACCTTCGACGGCGAACTCCGCTATGTGGTTCACCACTCGGAAGGCAACGGAGGGCGCAAACCTCAGTACTGGACTGTCGACGATTCAGGCGACAAACTCGTACTCGGCCATCAGATCATCCTTCAGAAGTAATATCAGACCAGTCTTACAGAGTTGATGTTGCGGCCGCATGCAGGACCTTCGCGGCGCGCTGAAAAGAATGATTCATCAGTATAGGTATCCAGTCCGCAGACAGAGATGTTCCCGGGCTGGATACCTGCTTTTTCGAGCAGCCAGCCGTTGGCCCGGAAAAGGTCTATGTGATGGCCGCCTGACATAGGACTTCCATCTCCCTCTCCCCGGAACGACCATATTTCTTCGAGAGGGAAACCTGCCTCGCTGAACTTTGCAACCACCTCCTCCCCGACCTGAAAACTGTCCGGTCCGATGGCAGGCCCAATCACAGCCCTCATCCCGGAAGGCTCGCAGCCGTATCGGCCGACCATCACTTCTATGGCCCTGTGGGAAATAAGCTGCACCGTGCCCTTCCATCCGGCGTGAACAGCAGCTACCGCGCGATGTACCGGATCGTACAGCAGCACCGGCACGCAGTCGGCGGTACGGACTCCTATCGCCAGCCCCGGCACGTCGGTTACGAACGCATCGTAGCCCTCAAGTTCCTCCCTGGTCATCCAGCGGTCGAGCACGGCCACGCGGGTGGCGTGCACCTGATGGCCTTGTACTACGGGATACGGCAGCACAGAATCGCGCCTTGAAGTAAACGCTTCGACACCTTTTCCCAGGTCATATCGCAGCAACTGGTCAAACATGGTCAGAGGGATATAAGTTTCTCAGTAGCCGCCCAGATGCGGGCATCGAGCGCCGGATCCACATAGCGCTGCGGGATTTCCTTGTCCGATCTGCCGATGAAGCAGCGGTTGCGCTTGTCGGAAGCCAGGGCCCGCAGGGCAGGCTGCACTCCGGACTCCGGCCTGCGGCAGAAAGGCTTGAACAGCACGTCAGCCAGCGGGTCGTACCAGTGGCCGAGATCTATCATATCGGAAGCCACGATTCCCGGATCTGCCACATTCACCCTCAGTGAGGGGCAGCGGCGGGCCAGCTCCATAGAGAAAGACAGCAAAGCCCGCTTTGCACGGGCATAAGTTCCCAGCTGTCGGAATTCCTTTTCAGAAGGCCGCAGCATCTGCTCGTCCAGCGGCACGAAACGAGTTGTCAGTGACACCATATTTACGATACGGGCATCATCAGGCAGTTTCGGCAGCAGAAGCCTTGTAAGCAGCCAGGGCCCGAAATAGTTCACGGAGAAAGTATTCTCCAGGCCGTCGGCAGTAATGCGATAGCCCTTCGATATGACTCCTGCGTTGTTGAACAGAGCCGAAACCGAGCCCTTTTCTATCCCCTCAGCGAATCTTCGCACCGAGTCCATAGACGCCAGGTCCAGTTCACGGATCTCGATGTCGGCACCCGGTATGCGGCCGATTATCCCGTCGCGGACTTTCGCGGCCTTGGCCATATTGCGGCAGGCCATAAGCACCGGGATGCCCCGGCCGGCCAGAGATTCCACCGCCGCCGCACCCATACTGCCAGTCGCCCCGGTGACTATGATTCTCTGCTCCATCTCTTTTCAGCCTTGTCCACCTCACGGCGCAGACGCTCCGGAAGGTCGGCGATACAGTGATTGCATTTCATCTCGAGGGTGTACATACGGCCGATACAGTAGTTGGAGTGGCCGCAGGGGCTGCGGTCGATCTCGCCTCTGCCCAGCTTCTTGACGAAGTCGGTGTCGCGCACCAGAGCCCTTGCCACCTGCAGGCCCTGGAAGCCGGCATCCAGCACCTCTTCCATCTTGGCGCGGGAAACAAGGCCGCCTACATATATCAGTGGCAGCTTCACGGCCGCACGGAACTTCTTTGCATCCTCCAGGAAATATCCTTCCGAATACGGCACTGTCGGAACCATAATGCGGCCGAACACGCGCACCATAGCCCTCAGCCACCAGAACTTGCGCATATCCATATAGTGCGTCATAGTCTTGAGCGGCATCGAGCCGCGCATCACCTCCATAGGAGCCTTGCTCACGAAACCGGCCGACAGCACGATGGCGTGCACTCCCAGCCTCTCCAGTTCGCGGGCCACTTCGAGGCACTCAGCCTCCTGCATGCCGCGGCGGAATCCGTCGTGCATATTCATCTTCACTATGACTCCCATATCGTCGCCGGCGGCCTCCATCACCTTTGTGATCACACGCTGCATAAAGCGCATCCTGTTGGCCAGAGAACCGCCATACTCGTCATGACGGTGGTTGGTATAGGGCGACAGGAACTGGCTGATGAGATAGCCGTGGCCGGCGTGGATCTCCACACAGTCGAATCCGGCATCGCGGGCCAGGTTCACAGCCTTCCCGAAATCCTCCACCAGGGCGTCGATCTCATCTACCTTCAGTCCTCTTACGAATGTCGGAGAATAGAGGTTGAAGCCGCTCGAAGCGCCGACCGGCATACAGCCGCAGGTGGCGCGGTGAGTCATATTGCCGCAGTGGCCAAGCTGGATGGAGCACTTGGCTCCGGCGGCGTGCACATCGTCGGTAATCTTCTTCAGTCCCGGGACAATCTCCTCGCGCATCCACAGCTGGCCGTCGAACGACAGGCCGCTCCGGTTCACCGACGCATAGGCCAGAGTGGTCATCCCCACCCCGCCCCGGGCCACAGCTACGTGGTAGTCATAAAGATCTTTGGTAGGGCTGTTGCCGTAGGCCATATTCTCGAAAGCGGCCGAACGGATCACGCGGTTGCGCAGCGTCACCGGACCTATGGTGACAGGCGTAAATATGGGAGAAGATATCGTTTCAGGATTCATATTCTAATAAATGAACGGCAGGATGCGTTTCACCTTGCTGGTGTCGAGTTCATCGCCGAATTCCTCGCTGTAAAGTTCATATATGCGGGCGGCGCGGGGTGCCAGGTTGGCGAAGGTCCAGAGTGCGAACACCGCTCCGGCCCACGACCAGGTTAGGATAGCAAACCCCACCCACTCCGTAAACTCCCCGAAGTAGTTGGCGCTGGTCACGAAGCGGAACATCCCGCCCTTCGGCAGATAGTGCGCCGTATCGCCTGGCTTGCGCAGATTGCGGATGATACCGTCGGACTGGATGTTGACATACATGCCGAAGAGGAACAGCACCGTTCCGGCAAGGAACGGCAGACTCGTGAACCAGCCTGCAGGATAAAAATCGGCCGGCGACACGTAGAATATCCAGCCGCCCTGCATCAGTGCATTCAGGGTATTGAAAACGGCACCCATCAGCACGATGGCCAGAGGCATACGGCTGTGGCCGCGCAATTGCAGCGGAAAGATGAAGGAACGGTGGAAATAGTGCAGTTCAAACAGCAGCAGGAAGATTACCCTGATGCTGTCGCTCCTGCGGTCGGACATCCACCACAGCACCAGCATGGCGATGAACACCGGAACCTCCATCAGGAACCAGCCCCAGTGGTTGTCGATCGAAGGCCCCCACTTCGCCGTATAGAATTTGCCGTAGCCGGCATTCACGAAATACAAGGCTATGAAAACGATAACGGCCACGATGGCCATTCCTATCAGAAAGAGGTTGAATGTATGAGGAGTAAACATAATCTTGGTTATTGGGGATATTCCAGCCGCACGTTGTCGACCCATAGAGTGTTGCCGGGCTCTCCTATAAATGCGCCGTGCGAACCTGCCATTATCTGCAGCACTGCGTGAGTCACCGGAGCATCAACCGGGGCCCAGTCTTCCTCCAGAATCTGCTTCTTCTGGCCGCGGCTGTTCAGGGCATAGAGAGCCTTGTCCCCTTTCAGCAGGTCCATATATGAGCGGTACCCGGTCTGACTGCGGGCGTCGCCGTACATCACCGGAATGCGCACCGCTGTTTTCCACCCGTTGGTTGTAGAGCCGATGCGGAGAACTGCTGTACCCACACGCTTCGCATGTATGTTGCCATCCGCATCTTCCCAGCGCTGCTGGAGCAGGAGCACCACCTGACAGGGGTCCTGGCCGGCGAATGTCTGCTGGCGGAAAGTCGTTCCTTTTGTGAGGGTGCCCGACGCCGGAAGTTCTGCGCGGTAGTCGAGCAGCAGGGCGCTGGGCCGTTTGGTGAAAGGTATGCCCCAGTCCATGAAGGCATAGGGATTTTTGACTCCGGTGACAGGTTCCAGCATCTTTCCCCAATAGAGAGCGCCGGTTGCCAGCACGTTTATCTCCACCACTCCGGCCACCTTGCAGGATGCGAAACGGGTCGAGAGCTTGGCGCATTTTCCGCTCGGGCCGTTGTCCGGTTCCACGGTCACGCTTGTCTTGGTCACACCGGATACCTTTGCATATGCATTGGAGGAAGCCCAGTCAGTTTTCCTGTAGTCATATACACTGTTGCCTTCGATTGTCTCATCGGGGCCTACTACATAGAGAGTCTTGACTTCGCCGCCGATGATTGCCGACTCCTTTATATGACGCACAGTCCAGTGCTCGAAGTCACCGTAGGGCACAGTCTCGATGTGCTGAGCATTCGCGGGCAGCAGACTGCAGAGCAGCAGGAAGCAGATCATTTGAACTTTCTCCATAATGCAGCGACTACCGGCCCCGGAAGCAAGCCTATAATTATAGGAAGATACACATTCATAAATGCCGGGCTTATCACGCGGCGGCCGCGGAACAAAGCACGCAAAGCACGTGCCACCAGCCATTTGGGAGTGCGGATGAAGCCAGTGCGGACTCCCAGACGCATCTTCTTCTCGCTGAGCCGGTAGAGCGGCGTGGCGATGGCCGCCGGACAGACCGTGGTCAGCTGTACGCCGTAAGGCTTAAGTTCGAACGAGAGAGAGCGGCCGAAACTCTTGAGATATGCCTTGGTGGCAGAATAGACTGTGATGCCGGGTTCCGGCAGGCGGGCCGCCATAGACGACATATTGAGGATATACCCGCTGCCGCGTTTCTTCATGGCTTCGCCGAATAGTATGCAGCTGCGGGTCACGGTAGTTACGTGAAGGTTCAGCATAGCCTGCACGCGGTCCAGGTCTGCAACCTCGAGTTCCTTGAAGAAAAACATTCCCGCATCGTTTATCAGGACGTCAGGCAGGACTCCGGCTTGGTTTACGCACCATTCATAGAGCCTGTCTGCAGAATCCGGCTGAGCCAGGTCCTGAAAATGCACTGTGACTTCTACGGGAAACTGTTCGCGGAGGGATGCGGCCGCAGCGTCGAGCTCATCCTGCCTGTTGCTGACAAGGATAAGGTCGTACCCCCGCCCTGCCAGCTGTCTGGCAAACTCCAGTCCCATTCCGGAACTGCCGCCTGTAATCAATGCCGTCATCCGCAAGAGTTTCTACAAAGATAATCATTTCAAAAACCCCATCGCTGAAAAAAATATTCTAAAATAATTTGGTTTATATTATAAACTTGTTTACATTTGCAGTGAGATCAAGACAGACTGCGCAGCTGTACTTGACCCGTAACCAAGTTTAAACAGTTGATTATTATGGAACAGAACAAAGAAATGACAGCTAGTGAGAGCCTGGCCCTCATCGCTGAGACAATGAACAACAATCGCAGGGAGATTGTCCGTCACAGTGGAAAATACTTCGTTATGTGGGGCATTCTGCTGACCGTCTTCTCTCTTTTGGTGTATATCCTTTGGAAAACTACCGGGAATGCTGTCTGGAACAATCTGTGGTTTGCATTGCCTGTCGTTGGATTTCCTCTTGCCAGATTGCTTAGAAGTAAAGAGAATCCCGTCAGGGCTGAAAATTATATCAGCCGTATCAACGGCGGAATATGGGGTACATTCGGGCTGTTCGCATGCTCTATTGCGCTGTTCACAGTGCTGTTTGGAGTGATCGGCGACAATCCGCTCGCCAGTCTGGTAGCAGGTGCAAGCCTTACTGCGATGATTGTCCTCCTCTTCGGCATGGCCGAAACCATCAGCGGAATTGTCCTGAAGAACTGGGCCATCAAGATTGCCGGTTTCCTGACAGGTATCGGCGGTGTAGCCATCTATTACATCACCGGCGCCAACGAGGAGCAGATGCTCATCTTCACCTTTGCAGGTATCGTCCTGACCGCCACAGGTCTTATTATCAAGAATCAGTACAAGTAAAGAAAGTGAGCCATGTTTCCGAAACTCGACCCGCTGCTGCACTCTGAACTGAGACTGGCCGTGATGTCCATCCTGGCCGGGGTAGACGAAGCTGACTTCAGCTACCTAAAGAAGCAGACTGGCGCAACTTCCGGCAACCTCAGCGTGCAGATCGACAAACTGACTTCCGCAGGGTACATCACCGTGGAGAAAGGCTTCAAGGGCAAGATGCCCTGCACCACCTGCAAGATGACCGCTGCAGGCCGCGAAGCCTTCGACGCCTACGTCACCGCCCTGAAAGAATACCTCACCACAGGCGCATAATCCGCCTGCCGTACATTATCCCACTGCCGGCGCATACAAGACGCC
The DNA here is from genome assembly GCA_017561885.1 of Bacteroidales bacterium. GTDB lineage: Bacteria > Bacteroidota > Bacteroidia > Bacteroidales > UBA932 > Equibacterium. Next base: position 70,229 of record JAFZBF010000006.1, read on the forward strand.
TGGTACTTATCGCGAAAACCCGCAAGGTGTCGGTGCCTTGCGGGTTTCTCATATCATCAAAGCCAGCCACTCGCCTCAACCCGAAATTCACAAAGCGGATGACTCCCGCTCAGAGCGGCCTGCAGGGCACTCTTGCCCGCTTTCTGCGGCGATTTTGGCTCACAAAGCGTGCCGCCCCCTCTCAGAAGTACTCCCAGGGCACCGTCATCCGCTCTGTGAATTTCGGGTTGGCACCGGCAACTCCTGCTATGAGTCTTTTCGGGTTGGTTTAATTATTGTGGAGATGTGGGTCGCAGGAGTTGCGACAATTACTCCTAAATAATTTTTGAATTCTACTAAAAAAATTAGGAGTTATTGAAAATTGTTGTATATTTGCTCTTGCGATTATCACTCAGACTGCTTATGAAACAAAAACTGACAGCTAAGGAGGAGATGCTGATGAACATCTTCTGGGAACACGGAAGTCTGTTTATCCGTGACCTGATAAACTATATCCCCGATCCGAAGCCCCACTACAACACTGTGGCGACACTTGTGAAGTTTCTCGAAGAGAAGGGTTTCCTGGAAAGGGAACCGATGGCCAATTCGTTCCGCTACAAGGTGAAGATCTCGGAGCGGCAGTACCGCGGCAATACCATTTCCGATGTGGTGGCCCGCTACTATGACAACTCCTATCTGAGTCTGGTGTCACAGTTCGTGGAGGAAGACAAGATGGACCTGCAGCAGTTGAAAGACCTGATCGCCACAATTGAAAAGAACAGGAAATGACAGCGTTCCTATTATATATCGCACGTGCAGGTCTCTATCTGAGCCTGTTCTTCGCTTTCTACCTGCTGGTAATGCGCAGGACCACCTTCTTCAAGCTGAACCGGGCCGTCCTGCTCGCAGGATCTTACCTCTGCCTCCTGCTGCCGCTCATCAGGCTCCGTACTGTAAGCGTCTCTGTGGCCGCCGAACCTCTCACCATGGTGGCTGTTGGCGAAGAAGCCGGGGCTGCGCAGACCTCATTCCCTTGGCTGGCAGTCCTGCTGGCCGTATATATCGCCGGCATGCTTGCTACTCTGATCCTTTACGGAATTACCACCTGGAAGATGGAGCGCAAGATCCGCAAAGGTGCCGCTACAGAAACTGACGGCTGCCGGCTTGTGCTGTCGGATGATGATACCCCCTCTTTCAGCTGGGGACGGGTCATCGTGATGAGCCGGAAAGATTTTGAAGAGAACCCGGCCATCTTCACTCATGAAAAGATGCACGTGAAGTGCCGCCATTCTCTGGACATGATTCTCTTCTTTCCCCTTCAGCTTCTCTTCTGGTGGAATCCGCTGGTGTGGATTACCCGCGAGGAACTCCGCCTGCTGCACGAATACGAGGCCGACGAAGGGGTTATCCAAAAAGGCATTGATGCTACTCAATATCAATTATTACTGGTGCGGAAAGCCGTGGGAGAACATCGTTTCACCCTGGCCAGCGGCTTTCAGCACGCCCAATTAAAAAACAGAATTGCCATGATGCTCAAATCTTCTTCTTCACGCTGGATGCGCTGGACGTATCTGGCCCTTATCCCCGTACTGACTGTCTTCATGTTCGCCTGCAACCCTTCTCGCTCTAAAGATGGGCAGGAGGCCGAGCCGGTTCCCGCTGCCGACAAGATGAAAGTTGAGACCAAAGTCTCTCCCGATGTTAACCAGGATGCTATTCCTTTCAGCGATGTCGAACGCAAACCCACCTTCAACGGAGGCGATGCCAACGAATTCGCCAGATGGGTCAACTCCCAGCTCAAATATCCCGAGCAGGCCAAGGCAGACGGCGCTGAAGGCCGCGTAATGCTTCAGTTCACAATCGGAACAGACGGTGCCATACGTGATGTCAAAGTGCTCCGCAGCGCCCGCGAGGACTTGGACGCCGAAGCCGTAAGGGTCGTTTCCTCTTCACCCAAATGGGAGCCGGGCGCCAATGCCGACGGCAAACTCGTACCCGTCACCTTCAACTTCCCGATAGTCTATCAGCTGAGGTAACGGCTGTTTGGTAAAGAAAAACCGCAAGGTCAGAAAACGGGCCTTGCGGTTTTTTCTTTGCTGCTCCAACAATATGGATCAAAGCCGGTCCTTGACTTCATTGTAGACCAACCCAGACAAACGGATTATTTGCTTAAGTGAACTGTTATATCGTGCCTTCATGGTGCGGGCGAGATGCAAGCGCTGCTGAGTGGTTAATCCCTTAATACTATTCGTACCAAATAGTTCCTTGCAGATTTCGTTCTTGTGCTGGCGCATTTCCTGCATAGGGATGGACAAGTGCGAGATGCTTCCGCCTCGGGCATCGACATCTTCTTCCTTCGTGCGACACAAGAAGAAATTGAAGCTCCTGCAAGTTTTGAAAACCTGCTCGACAATACCATAGGCGACATATTCGCCGGGGAAAATCAGCCGGTCGATCATCCTTATTTCTGCCAAATCCGGCTTGCGGGTTTTCAAGACATCGCGCCGCCAACTCAAAGTCATTTGCGAAGAACATGCGTTGTACTGGCTCATGTCCGTCCACCGGGGAGAGCACCAAAGGCCGGGCGTTTTGAAGTACAGAGGTCCACTTGACCAAGGGTAATCCAGTGCGTTATGACGTAATCCTGCGACGGGGGCATTTTTAACAGTATAGCAGATGACGGTTTTCAGATAGAAATCGGTATCGACTTGTTGGTGGTTGATCGGAACGCCATCAAACTTGTGGCGCTCTTGATATCTGTTCGAAATATGCCTGGAGGTGCGTTTTACATAGTCGTGCATGAAACGGTTGCATTCGTCGAATTCGCCGTATAGGATAAAATGGACATGTGTATCCATCAAGGAAAAGGCCAGGATGGTTATCTTATAGTCCAGCGATGTGATATATATCCTGTTCATCCCGTCGATGAAATCAGATTCGTCATAAAACATCTGGTCGACAGCATTCCCGTCTGTTGAGAAGTGCCAGCAATTCTTGATCTTGATTGTTTCGCCTTTTACGAAGGGGGCGTTCAGCCCGAGATCAGAGACGATCTGCCCGAGCAGTTTTTGTTTATTCTCCATCTTCTTATCCAGCTCCGCTTATGGCTGCTCTCAAGCAAAGTTATGTTTTTTGCCTCTTGTCACCAACTAAAATTCAACCCAAATTTCACAAAGCGAATGACCCCCTCCCAGAGGTATCTGCAGGGCATCCTTGCCCGCTTTCTGCGGCAATTTTGGCTCACAGAGCAGGCGACCCCCTCCCAGAAGCACCTCCAGGGCACCAGCATCCGCTCTGTGAATTTCGGGTTGGAAAATAATCGCCGTTGAGTCAGGAAATGTCTAGCGCAAAGAGTGTATTATTCCTTTTTCAGCACCTCGGCCGGATTCATCCTGGCCGCCCGCAGATAGTGCGACAGTACAACCAGAGCGCAAAGTGCCGCCACAATGATGAGCGTCAGGGCAAACACGCCTAGAGAGAAGCCCACCCGGTGCGAGAACTGCTGCAGGTAGTACCGCACAATCAGCCAGCCTATCGGCGCGGCAACAACATAGCAGATGGCCACCGTACGCAGGTAGATCCACAGGCCCTCCGAAGTAATCTGGGGGATCTCTGCTCCCAACACCCGCTTGATGGAAATCTCCATCCGCTTATACTGCACATCCATCAGCACCTGGCCCCAGATGCCCACCAGCGACAGCAGCACCGCCAGCAGCGAGAACAGCCACACAGCCACGCGGAGCCTTTCTTCGCCGCTATAAAGATTCTTGCCGATAGATTCATAGAACTGCACATCATAAGGCATAGTCGGATCCATCTCCGTCAGGACGGTCTTGATCTTATCCACAGCCGCAAAACGGTCGGAGCCCACGGCAAGGCGGATATATGCGAATGGCATCGAGTGCCCCTTCTTGGTATGCACCTGGAAGGCTACCGGGGAATCGGCTTTACGCATCGAGGTGATATTCACATTATTGATGAAGCCGATGATAGGTTCTCCGTCGCCGGATTCAGTGAGCTCCGCCCCGCGGGTTTTCATGTCTTGCGTGAGCAAGTAAGGCCCGAACTCGCCTTCATTGAAATCACGGCCCTCCAGCAGTTCCAGCCCCAACACTTGCGGCAGGTTCCAACTGCAGTAAATCATACTCATCGACACCTCTCCATAACCGAAATCTGCGCCCTCGGTCGAATAGGCATCCCCGCCACCAATCAAATCATTCGCAAACCCCACATCCTCCACC